>JAKPXB010000049.1 GCA_029570375.1 Bacillota bacterium
CCGAGGAGCTTCTCAACGACTCCGCCTTCGACCTAGAGAGCTACTTCACCACCGAGTTTGCCCGTCGTATTGGCGACAAGGAAGAGGACGCTTTCCTCAACGGTAACGGCACCGGCAAGCCTACCGGCATTCTGGATGCCACCTCCGGCGCACCCGTGGGTGTTACTGCTGCTGGGGCGACTGCCATCACCGCTGATGAGATCATCACGCTCTACTACTCCCTCGGCGCGCCTTACCGCAAGAACGCCATCTGGGTTCTGTCTGACGCCACCATCGCGGTCATCCGCAAGCTGAAGGACGGCAACGGTCAGTACCTCTGGCAGCCCGCGCTGCACGAGGGTCAGTTCGACACGCTGCTCGGTAAGAAAATCTTCACCTCTCCGTATATGCCCACGATGGCGGCCGGGAATAAGTCCGTGCTGTTCGGCGACCTCCAGTTCTACTGGATCGGCGACCGTCAGGGCGTCACCTTCCGCCGCCTGAACGAGCGCTACGCAGAGACCGGGCAGGTCGGCTTCCTCGCTTCCAAGCGCGTGGACGGCAAGCTCATTCTGCCGGAGGCTATCAAGGTACTCCAGCAGCACGCCTAAGGAGGGCTGACCTATGAGCGAGTATAACGCAAAGAACTACACCGAACAGGGCGGCGAAAAGACCGTCATCGGCGGTACGCTGGAGATCAAGGAGGGAGCCTCGGTAACGGGGCTTCCTTCTGATTTTTCCCCCGCCGCAAATCAGGCGGACAGCACTGCCACCACCATCGCACTGCTGAAGGACGACTTCAACGCTCTTCTGGCAAAGCTGAAGACCGCCGGTCTGATGGAAGCCGACGCGGTAACTGAGTAAAGGAGGTAGCGGTGATGACTACGCTGCTTGAAAAAGTCAAAGCAAATCTCATCCTTGAACACGATGCCCACGACGAGCTTCTGGGGCTGTACATCACCGCCGCCACCCGCTACGCCGAGAGCTACCAGCACAGGGCGGAGAATTACTACAGCACCAACGCCATGCCGTCCACTACCGAACAGGCCGTCATCATGCTGTCGTCCCACTTCTACGAGTCCCGGGACGGCAGCACGGGCGGCTTCTTTTCGGATAACGTGCAAGCCGGGCAGCAGGTCTGGAACACGGTCAATCTGCTCCTGCGGCTCGATCGGGAATGGAAGGTGTGAGCATGAGCTTTGGAAAGATGAATACCACAATCGACATCGTGCTTTCTACGACCGCAAAGGACGCGGAGGGCTTCAGCACCGGCGCAGACCTTGTGCTGGCAACGGTACAGGCTTATCGGGAAGGTCGGCATGGCAACGAGAAATGGGCAAATCGCGCTCAGTTCTCGGAGGCCACCGACCTTTTCCGTTTCCGCGTCATCCCCGGCGTCACCGTCACCACCGCTATGGTGGTCATAAACGACGGTGGGCGCTTTGAGATCACTTCCGTCGAGGACGTGAAAGGACGCGGTATGTATATCGAGGTGCTGGCGAAGGAGGTGAAGCCCAGTGGCTAAAGCAAGTTTCAAGCTGCCGGAGGACTTCCTTCTGAAGCTCTCCAAGCTGGGAGATAAGACCGACGAAATCATTCCGAAGGTGCTGGAGGCCGGAGGCGAGGTCGTGGAGACAAGGGCCAAATCCAATCTGCAAGCTGTCATTGGCAGCGGCACAAAGGGAGAAAGCCGCACCACCGGCGAGCTGGTTGGCGCTCTGGGCGTTTCACCCGCCAAGCAGGATAAGGACGGCAACTTCAATGTGAAGGTCGGCTTCGCGGACGGACGCTCGGACGGGCGCTCCAACTCCATGATCGCAGGTGTTCTGGAGTACGGCAAGCACGGTCAACCGGCGAAACCGTTTCTGAAGCCCGCCAAATCCTCCAGCAAGAACGCCTGCATCGACGCCATGAAAGCCGCCTTTGAACAGGAGGTGGAGCATATATGAGCCTGCTCACAGAGCTAAACACGCTGCTCTCTCTGCTCATCCCCATCGAAACAGGCGTGTTCTCCGACACCGCGCCCGACTGCTATATGGTCATCACGCCAATTGTGGAGACCTTCGAGCTTTACGCCGACGACAAGCCACATCATGAGGTGCAGGAGGCGCGGCTCTCCTTGTTCGACAAGGGCAGTTACACTGCAATCAAAAATACCATCGTCCGGGCGCTGCTTGCTGCGGACATCACCATAACCGACCGCCGGTATGTCGGTCACGAGGACGCTACCGGCTATCACCACTTCGCCATTGACGTGGCGAAGGACTATTCATACGAAATGGAGGAATGACCTATGGCAACCATCGGTCTTGACAGACTGTTTTATGCGCCCATCACCGAAGCCAGCGATGGCTCGGAGACCTACGGGATCCCCGCTTCTCTTGCCAAAGCCATCTCTGCGGAGCTGTCCGTGGAGGTAAATGAGGCAACGCTCTATGCCGATGACGGTGTGGCGGAGGCCGTGAAGGAGTTCAAGTCCGGCACTCTGACGCTGGGCATTGATGACATCGGTACCTCCGCCGCCAACGCGCTCACGGGAGCGCAGATCGACAGTAATCACGTTCTTATCTCGGCATCCGAGAACGGTGGCATCCCTGTGGCTATCGGTTTCCGGGCACGGAAGTCCAACGGCAAATACAAGTATTTCTGGCTTTACCGCGTCATCTTCGGTATCCCGGCGACCAACCTCGCTACCAAGGGCGACAGCATCACCTTTTCCACGCCCACCATCGAAGGCACCATCTACCGCCGCAATAAGTTGGACGGACAGGATAAGCACCCGTGGAAGGCTGAAGCCAACGAGGGCGACGCCAGTCTGCCCGGAAGCGTACTCACCGGCTGGTTTGATGAGGTGTATGAGCCAACCTTCAATCCCGCCAGCGCCAATCTATCCGCGCTGACCCTCGGCTCTCTCACGCTCACGCCTGCCTTTAGCGGCAGCACCACATCATACACGGCGGCTACCACGAACGCTACCAACACCGTGACTGCTACCGCTGTGGACGGAAACGCCACCATTGCTATCACCAATGGAAGTACGCCCGTGACCAACGGTCAGTCCGCGACATGGGCAGAGGGTGCGAATACGCTGACCATCGTGGTGACCAGCGGCGCTCTGACCAAGACCTACACGGTCACGGTCACGAAATCCTAAGGAGGGCGACTAAATGGCTAATGACAGAAGCGCCGCTGTGACTATCGGCGGCAAGAATTACGAGATGATCCTCACCACCCGCGCCACGAAGGAGATCGCCAAGCGTTACGGCGGCCTTGCCAATCTGGGCGAAAAGCTCATGAAGAGCGAGAATTTCGAGATGGCGCTTGACGAGGTGGTGTGGCTCATCACTCTTTTGGCAAACCAGAGCGTCCTCGTCCACAACCTCCAAAACCCTGAGGACAAGCGTGAGCTGCTGACGGAAGAGGCTGTGGAGCTGCTCACCTCGCCGCTGGAGCTTGCCACCTACAAGGAATCCATCATGGAGGCCATGTTCAAGGGAGCCAAGCGCGAGGTCGAAAGCGAGGATGACTCAAAAAACGCGGCGGTCGGGTAAGCGACGAGGAGTTGTTTGCCCGACTTATCTTTTATGGCGTTTCTCTGCTCCACAGGTCAGAGCAGGAGGTCTGGCTCATGCCGCTGGGTCACCTGCTCGACCAGTGGGAGTGCTATAAGCAGTTTAACAGCATGACAAAAGCAACACGGGAGCATTACATCGACGAAATAATCCCTACGGGCATCTGAGGAGGTGGTAAGTTATGGCAGATAATTTTGGCTTAAAAATCGGCGTTGAGGGCGAAAAGGAATTCAAAAAAGCTCTCGCTGACATCAACCAGTCGTTCAAAGTTCTCGGCAGTGAAATGAAACTTGCCACCTCGCAGTTCGACAAGAATGAATCCAGCGTGGAATCTCTCACTGCAAAAAATGAAGTCCTTACCAAGCAGATCGACGCGCAGAAAGGTAAAATTGAGACTCTACGTTCCGCTCTCCAGAACGCCTCGGACTCCTTCGGTGAGAACGACCGCCGCACCCAGCAGTGGGTCGTGGCGCTCAACAACGCCGAAGCCGAACTTAACGGCATGGAGCGTGAGCTGAAGGACAACGAGCAGGCCATCGACAAAATGGGCGATGAGTCTGCGGACGCTGCCAAACAGACGGACAAGCTGGGTGACGAGATCGAGGACACCGCAAAAGAAGCGGATGCCTCCGGCGGCAAGTTTGAGAAACTCGGCTCTATTGTCAAGGGTGTGGGCGTTGCTATGGGTGCTGCTCTTGCTGCTATTGGCACGGCGGCTATCGCGGCAGGAAAAGCCCTTGTGGATATGACCGTGGAAGCCGCCGCTTATGCCGACGATATGCTCACACAGTCCACCGTCACGGGCATGAGCGTGGAGAGCCTACAAGCGTACTCCTACGCCGCCGACCTCGTTGACGTGTCGCTGGACACGCTCACTGGGTCTATGGCAAAAAACGTCAAGTCCATGTCCAATGCGGCTCAAGGCTCCGCGAAGTATGCGGATGCTTATGCCCAGCTTGGAGTTGCAGTCACCAATACGGACGGCTCTATGCGTGACAGCGAGGAGGTCTATTGGGAGTGCATCGACGCTCTCGGTAACATCTCCAACGAAACAGAACGCGACGCTCTCGCCATGCAGCTTTTCGGCAAGTCGGCGCAGGACTTGAATCCCCTTATCGCACAAGGCAGCGAGGGCATCGCGGCTCTGACCGATGAAGCACACCGCATGGGCGCTGTTCTCTCTGAGGAGAGCATTGCCAAGCTCGGCGCTTTCGACAATTCCGTGCAACGGCTCAAACAGGGGTCTGCGGCGGCAAAGCGCGTCATGGGTACTGTGCTTCTGCCGCAGCTCCAAGACCTCGCCGACGACGGCGTATCCCTGCTCGGTGAGTTCACCTCCGGGCTTGTGGAGGCCGGGGACGACTTTGGAAAAATCAGCGAGGTCATCGGCAATACCGTCGGCGGTCTTGCGGACATGATAATGGAGCATATGCCGAAAATCATTCAGGTCGGAATGGACATCGTCATGGCTATCGGGAACGCCATTATTGAGAATCTGCCAACGCTGGTTGAATGCGCGTCCACAGTTATTATGACATTTCTCGAAGGGCTGATTGAGGCACTGCCGTCCATCACGGAGGGTGCGCTTCAGCTTGTGCTGACGCTGGTGCAGGGCATCATCGACAACCTCCCCGCCATTATTGAAGCGGCGATACAGATGATCGTTACGCTGGCGACCGGGCTTGCGGAGGCTCTCCCGGAGCTGGTGCCGTCCATCGTGGAGGCAATCATCCTCATCTGCCAGACGCTCATCGACAATCTCGACCTCATTCTGGACGCCGCGTTTCAAATCATCGCGGGTCTGGCACAGGGCATTTTGAACGCGCTCCCGAAGCTCATTGAGGCTCTGCCTCAGATCATCACGACCATTATCAACTTCATCACCAGCAACCTACCGAAGATTATTGAGATGGGCATCAAGCTCATCGTTCAGCTTGCGGTAGGGCTGGTGAATGCCATCCCGCAGCTCGCCGCCGCCATTCCGCAAATCATCGCGGCGCTGGTGCAGGGGCTTGGACAGGCGGTCGGTGCTGTGGTCAACATTGGCAAGAATATCGTGCAAGGCTTGTGGCAGGGCATCCAGTCGCTGGCGTCGTGGATTTCCTCCAAGGTATCCAGCTTCTTCTCCGGCATCGTCAACGGCGCAAAGCGTCTGCTGGGTATCCGTTCCCCGTCTAAGGTCTTTGCCGGTATCGGTGAGAACATGGGCGCGGGTATCGGCGTGGGCTTCACCGACGCCATGAGCGGAGTCGAAAAGGACATGGAGAAAGCAATCCCCACCGACTTCGACCTCGACATGAACGGCGCAGTCACGGGCGTGAACGGCATGACGGCGACCGCACAGGCGTTCAATGTCACCATCCCGCTGACGCTGGACGGGGCTACGCTCACCCGTATTATTTCTCAAATCCAATGGAGCCAGAACGCGGTCACCGTCCGCAATCTCGGCGTCGTGTAAGGAGGTGGAGTTATGGCTACAGGCTGGTATGACATCAGCGCAAGAGCATTTAATGGCGACTACAGCGGGTATATCCGTTTCGCAAATCAGTTGTTCAGGAACGATGGTGAGATAACCTCATCGACCAGCAACGCCATGCGCGTCTTTGATATCAGCGAGAATTCGCAGTACCGCGTTACGATGCAGATGCGGAACCGTTTCCGCTTGGGCTGTATTCCAACGCTTACCACCGGGCAGACAGTTATCAACTATGTCTTCGACCCGCTTGACAACAACGACGCCACCGACCAGGGCGGTGCTGTTCGGTCGCTTGAGATAAGCTCCGAGGCCGGGCAGCTATTTCTTGTAGTTGGCGCATGGTCGTCCGGCGCGAGTGCAACCCTAATCGACACCCTCAATACCATCGTGGTGGAGCAATGGCTGACCTACTTCACCGTGACCTTCCAAGATTGGGACGGCACGCTGCTCAAAACCGAGACGGTAATCGAGCATGAAGCGGCGACGCCTCCTGCAAACCCCATCCGCGCCGGATATATCTTCACGGGCTGGGACGTGGCCTTTGACGATGTGACCGAGGACTTAACCGTGACAGCGCAGTACCGCACCATCGGTACTTACTCTGTCACCTTCAAGAACTACGACGACACGACGCTCAAGACCGAATACGTTCTTGAGGGCGGGGTCGCAACGCCTCCCGCAGTTCCCGACCACGAAGGCTACGACCATTCCGGCTGGGACGTTCCCTTTGATAACGTCCTCGCAGATATTATTACCACAGCGCAGTTCACGCCGAAGGTCTATCACACCGTGCGCTTTCTCGATTGGGACGAGGATGTTCTTAAGACGGAGCTGGTGGAGCATGGCTACCCGGCAACAGCGCCGGAATCTCCCGTCCGTGCCGGATACCGCTTCGCTGGCTGGGACTCGCCGGGAACGGAGATACTCTCAGACCTCGACATCCACGCGCTGTATGAACAAATCATTTACTACACCGTCCGCTTCCTCGACTGGAATGAGGCAGTTTTGAAAACGGAGGTCGTTGAGCAGGGCGGCACGGCGACGCCTCCGGCAAACCCTACTCGCTCCGGCTACACCTTCACGGACTGGCTCCCGTCTGTGTTCACGAATATCTCCGCAGACACGGATTTCACAGCGCAGTATGAGATCATCATCGTGTATCACACCGTCCGCTTCTACTCTGACGGAGCATTGCTCACAGCCATGCAGGTCGTGGACGGCGAGACCGCTATACCGCCGCTGCCACCCAAGAAAACAGATTATATCTTCGACCATTGGGATGCGGACTTTTTCCATGTGACGGCGGACATGAACGTCAACGCCGTGTACCGCGCCGCGCTCGACCATACGGTCATCCTCATTTACAGCGCGTCCGGCATTCTTCTGCAAACGATAGACCGGGTGCTTTCGGCAACTCTGCGGGACAGCCTCGATGGGGAGCTGACCTTTGACTTCTCGACCCTTGCCGCCCGTGGTCAGAGCGTCATGCCCGGCTGTGTGGCGGAGTACGAAGGGTGCTTCTTCAACATCGTGCGGGTGGCAAAAAGCATCTCCTCCGGCATGATGGTGACCGCCGTTTCGTGTGAGCATATCTCTTATGTGCTGAACGACGACCGCTACAAGATAGAGAGCTTCGACTTCACGGGCGACTCGTCCGTCGGTATGGCACAGCTTCTACTTGGTACGCAGTTCGCGCCCGGTATCATCGAATACTCCGGCTCGGTCACTATGAAGATAAACACACCCGTGACCCGCAGGGCCGCGCTCATGCAGTTCATCGCCATCATGGGCGGTGAGATCGAGTACGACGGGCATCTCATCAATGTGAAAACACATCGCGGCAGTACCGTTACCAAGCAGCTTCTGGAAACGAAGAACGTCACCGACGTCAGCGTGACCTATGAGGGCAGAGCGTCCTCGGCAAGCTACGAGGTAGCGTTTCACAAGGTGGCGGACTTTGCCGTGGGCGACGAGGTGCATATCGTATTCTCTCCGCTGGGCGTGAATACTTCGACCCGCATCATCGCTATGGAGTACAACCCCTTCTACCGCTACAGCATCCGTGTAGAGGTTGGCGACTACAAGCCCACCATCAATGACAGCCTCTACCGCATCGAGAAAAGCACCTCCGACAACAGCGACGATATGTCTGAGATTTGGAACACCTTCGATGATTTCTCCTCGGATTTTGACAGCTTCGAGGCGGACTACGGCAACTTCATGGATACCTACAAGGAAGTCCAGAACATCGCGGTCGGCGCTTCCTCCTTCACCGTGACCTATTCAGACGGCTCGATGGCGACCTTCAACTACTCCGTGGACAGGAGCGGTCGCATGACGGGCATAACGAGGGTGGTGTGAGCATGGCCTACAGTCAATCCTTCAACACACCGCTCGTCGTGTTCACGTCTTATAACGGCGACATGGTTTCTGACATCCCACTTCTCACGTGGACAAGGAAACCCGCCACGGCGCTGGGGCTACCCTCCGGCACGAGCAATGCGTATGTTTACAGCAACGGTACGTCGTTCCTCGCGGAAGGGTATGCCAACTCCACGGGCAACTTCGCCTACTACGACCCGGCTACGAAAACATGGATACCGTCCTTCACCACGAAAGCGGATGTACAGTACCAGGGGAACGGCGTGTATCTGTTCGTGAACGGCGCTTCGGTCTACTCGTCATTCAATGGGCAGACGCTGAACTACGCAGGGTATCTTCCCGGTCTCGGCAATCCCGTCATGTGCGGGGCGAGTAACGGTACGTATGGCGTTCTCTCCGCATGGTGGGTACACAGCCCCATGTACGCAAAAGGTAATGTCGGCTCGTCCGGCGCATGGACGCTGACAGGCGACTTCTACGAGGACGGGATGTGTTGCTTTACTGACATGACCTGCCACAACGGAATGTATATCGGCATCGCATCGGAAACCATCCGTGATTCCGGCAAGGGCGGCATTCAGATCAGCTCCAACGGTTACCGTTGGTCGAGGACGATAGAATACCCTTACGGACACACCGACAAATTTCCTATCGGATTTGGCAACGTTCGCTCCATTGGTGGCAGGCTGTTTTTGATGAACAGTTGTTATATCAGTTCCTACAACTATGTGCATCAACTCTGTGTGATGAACAGCAACGCCCGGAGCTACTCCATCGTCAAGCAGGCGACCTCGTCCATCCCGTCGCTGTACGCAATGGTCTATGTGGAGAAGCTGGGACAGTTCCTCCACTTCGGAGACAACGTCATCTACGCTTCGCCGGATGGGTTTCAATGGAAGGCCGTGCAGCAGACAAACTTCGGCGGCACGAAATCCAACGCCATCTATATCCCCGGCGACGGCTTCTATGTGACCACCAGTGGGTCGTGGGGGTCAAACAGTATTCTGTATTGCGCTTACCCGTAATGGGTGGGCGCTATTTTTATGAAATGAAAGAGAGGTTTTATCATGAAAGAATTTTGGAGTACGATTCAGCTCGTTCTTGCCGCTATCGGCGGTTGGCTGGGCTGGTTCCTGGGAGGGTGCGATGGCTTGCTCTACGCGCTTATTGCTTTTGTGGTCGTGGACTACATCACGGGCATCATGTGCGCCGTAGTGGACAAGAAGCTCTCCAGCGCGGTCGGCTTCAGGGGCATCTTCAAAAAGGTGCTCATCTTCACGCTGGTGGGCATCGCTAACATCCTCGACGTGAATGTGATCGGAAGCGGCAGCGTACTGAGAACGGCGATCATCTTTTTCTACATCTCCAATGAGGGCGTGTCGCTCTTGGAGAACGCCGGACATCTGGGATTGCCCATTCCGGCAAAACTAAAAGCGGTTCTGGAACAGCTCCACGATCGCGCTGAGAAGGAGGACACAAAATGAATCTGCACAAGCTCATTTTCACCGAGAACGACTGCTACAAGGCGGGTAAAACCATTGTGCCGAAGGGCATCATGGTACACAGCACCGGCGCGAACAACCCGAATCTCAAACGCTACATCGGTCCCGATGACGGTCTGCTGGGCGTAAATCAATACGGAAATCACTGGAACGTCGAGCGTCCGGGCGGTCGGCAGGTCTGCGTTCACGCTTTCATCGGCAAGCTGAAGGACGGTACTATCGCCACCTACCAGACGCTGCCGTGGAATATGCGAGGCTGGCATGGCGGCGGCAGCTCCAACGATACCCACATCGGCTTCGAGATATGCGAGGACGGACTTTCCGACCCCGCATATTTTTCTGCCGTATATAAGGAAGCGGTCGAGCTGTGCGTCTATCTCTGTAAGCAGTACGGTCTGACCGAGAAGAACATCATCTGCCACTGCGAAGGCTGCAAGCTCGGCATCGCCAGCAATCACGGTGACGTCATGCATTGGTTCCCGAAGCATGGCAAGAACATGGACACCTTTCGCGCCGATGTGAAGGCTGGGCTCTCTGCGGAAACGCCTACGCCGCTAACACCAACCACTCCGAAGAAGTATTACCGCGTCCAGCTTGGCGCGTTCTCAGTCAAGGCAAACGCCGACACCATGCTCAAAAAGATCAAGGCGGCTGGCTTCACCGATGCGTTCATCAAGTACAGCGAATAATTTAAGAGCGCAAGGGCGCAAACATGTGTGCCACTTTGCGCTCTTGCTTTTATGGCCATTGGAGGTTAGCCCCTCTGATGGCCATTATTTTTTTGCTCTTTTTTCGTCAAAACGGATTGCTGATGTCCAGCGAGTTTTGAGGATGGGTTCCTCAGAACGGAGGACAAGGCTATGACAACCGAACAGAAAGACAGAATTGCCGAAATGCGGAGACAAGGCTGTACCTATGCGAAGATCGCTGAAACGCTCTCTATTTCGGAGAACACAATAAAAACTTACTGCCGCAGGACTCGGCTTAACGAAGATAATTTGAAGGCCGCTCTTGTATGTAAGCTGTGCGGTAATCCCATCGAGGTAAAGGACAAACACAGGGCACGTCAGTTCTGCTCGGACAAGTGCCGCGCGGCATGGTGGTATGCCAACCGTGGCAACAAGCCCAGAACGGAATACCATCTGACCTGCGCGAACTGCGGTAAGCCATTTGTGAGCGCGGGGAACAAGGCACGGAAGTATTGCTCTCATAAGTGTTATATTGCTGCTCGATTCGGAGATGGCGGCCATGAATGACCTTGTCCTTGGATATAAATCCGCTATGGCGCAAGCGCGTCGAATGCTCTCGGCGAGCATCATCACCGAGGCTGAGTACGCCATAATTGATACAATGATGGCCGAGAAATACGGCTTATCCTCGTGTAGTTTATTCCGGGAAAATGACTTGCTACATAGTAGTATCAGAGGTAATATGTCACACTACGAGGGGGTGACAATATGCCAAAAACAATAAAAAAGGTGGCGCATCCGCCGAAGCTGGAGCGAAAAAAGCGCGTCGCTGCCTATGCCCGCGTATCCAGCGGCAAGGACGCAATGCTGCACTCGCTCTCATCGCAGGTCGCGTATTATAGCTCATTGATACAGAAGCACGGCGACTGGGAATACGCCGGTGTGTACGCTGATGAGGCGATGACCGGCACCAAGGAATGCCGCGACGAGTTTCAAAGGCTGCTTGCTGACTGCCGCACCGGACGCATTGATCTGATACTTACCAAGTCCATCTCCCGCTTCGCTCGAAACACGGTTACTCTGCTGGAAACTGTGCGTGAGCTGAAACTGCTGGAGGTGGACGTTTTTTTTGAGGAACAGAACATCCACACCATAAGCGCCGAGGGCGAGCTGATGATGACTATTCTCGCGTCCTACGCGCAGGAGGAAAGTCTATCCGCAAGCGAAAATCAGAAATGGCGCATCAAGCGAAACTTCGAGGCCGGAAAACCGTGGGACTGCACGATTCTTGGATACCGGGCAAAGGATGGGGTTTTCGAGATCGTGCCGGAAGAAGCGGAAACAGTGCGGCGTGTTTTTAAGTGGTATCTTGAGGGGCTGGGCAGACAGGCGATCGCCAATCGGCTCAACGAGCTTGGCATTCCTACGCGATTAGAAAAGACATGGCACCAGGGTACCATCAGCAAGATGCTCCGAAATGAGATATACGCCGGTGACCTGCTATTGCAAAAGACTTTCCGCACCGACCATCTGACGAAGCAGACGAGGATAAACCACGGCGAGCTTCCCATGTACCATGTTCAGGATGCACATGAACCTATCATTGACCGGGTGACCTTTGAGGCGGTGCAGCAGGAGCTTGCCAGACGAGCAGATAGCGTTCAGGTAAAGCCCGGCACGGCTACGGCGTTCACCGGCAAAATACGCTGCGGCATCTGCGGGAAGAATTACCGCCGCAAGACTACGCGTACCGGTATCACGTGGGCCTGCGCCACCTACAACACCAATGGAAAAAAATACTGTGCTTCCAAGCAGATACCGGAAGAAACGCTGAAATCCGTGACCGCCGAGGCGCTCGGCTGCGATTTCTTCGACGAGGACGCATTTGCAGAGCGTATTACCTTTATAACCGCGCTGCCTAACAACACGCTTGAGTTTAGCTTTACGGATGGGCATTCGGGAAAAGCCGTATGGCAAGACCGCTCACGCTCCGAGAGCTGGACGGAGGAAATGCGGCAGGATGCGGCAGAGAAAACGAGGAAAAGGAGTGAAAAGAAATGCCAAGAGCAGTAACAATGATACCCGCCACCAAGAACCGCTTCACAGCTCTGCCGACGGCTTCGGTGGCAAGACGCAAGGTGGCTGGCTACGCCCGTGTGTCTACGGACAGTGAGGAACAGCAGACCAGCTATGAGGCGCAGGTAGACTACTACACCCAGTACATTCAATCTCGCGAGGATTGGGAGTTTGTCGGGGTTTATACCGATGAGGGAATTTCGGCAACTAACACGAAGCACCGCGACGGCTTTAAGCAGATGGTCAAGGACGCGCTTGCTGGAAAGATCGACCTCATCGTCACAAAATCGGTCAGCCGGTTTGCCCGCAACACCGTAGACAGCCTCACGACCGTCCGCAAGCTCAAGGAGCACGGCACAGAGATTTATTTTGAAAAGGAAAACATTTTTACCTTTGACAGCAAGGGCGAACTGCTAATCACAATCATGTCATCGTTGGCACAGGAGGAAAGCCGGAGCATTTCGGAGAACGTCACATGGGGCCAGCGAAAGCGGTTTGCTGACGGCAAGGTCAGTATGCCGTATAAGCAGTTCCTCGGCTACGAAAAGGGAGAGGACGGTACGCCCGTGATAAATGAAGAAGAAGCCGCCATTGTTCGACTCATCTACAGGTTGTTCCTTGATGGTAAAACGCCTGCCGGTATCTGCCGGTACTTGGAGCAGCAAGGCATCCCGACGCCGTCCGGCAAGCAGAAATGGAGTCAGACCACAGTGGACAGTATGCTCTCAAACGAGAAATACAAGGGTGACGCGCTCCTGCAGAAGAAGTTCACAACCGACTTTCTCACAAAAAAGATGAAGGTCAACGAGGGCGAGGTGCCACAGTATTACGTGGAAAAAAGCCATGCCGCCATCATTGAGCCGCTGGAATGGGACATGGTGCAGACGGAAATTGCTCGGCGCAGGTCGCTCGGCAGAGCATACAGCGGCAACAGCGTGTTCTCGTCTAAGCTGGTATGCGGCGATTGCGGCGGCTTCTTCGGTCAAAAGGTATGGCATTCCAATGACCCATATCGCAAGTTGATATGGCGTTGCAACAGCAAGTTCAAGGGCGAGGCAAAATGTACCACGCCTCATCTGAACACGGAAACCATACAGCAAAAATTCCTGATAGCCTACAATCGCTTGATGGCAGACCGCGATAGCGTCGTCAGCGATTGCATTCTGATGAGGCAGGTGCTTTCGGACTGCACAACACTGGACGCAGAGCTCGATAGTCTGAACGAGGAAATCGCGGTGGTGTCGGAGCTGGTCAAGACCTGCGTTAGGGAGAACGCGACCTCAGTACAGTCGCAGAAAGAATACACCAAGAAGTATAACGGGCTGCTTGCCCGCTATGAGAAAGCGACGGCACGGCTTGCGGAGGTAACCGCAGAAAAAGAACGGAAGCATGACCAAAACCGGGAACTTCGGCTTTTCATTGAAGCATTAAAGATACAGCCGCTCGTCCTCGAAGAATGGGACGAAAGGCTGTGGATAGCAATAGTTGATCTGGCGACGGTATTCCGGGATGGCAAGATAGTGTTCAAGTTTAAAAGCGGCAGAGAGATCGAGGTGGATCGTTGAGTGCTCCACCTTCTTTTTTGCCCTCTGAACCAATCGCAAACGCGGGTATGAAACTATTTTTAAGGGTAAATGAAACTATGGGGAAAAGTGAAACTATTTCGGGTAATCGCAAGCGCGGGTATAGAGGACAGTGACGCTTCGGTGAAAAGCGCCGGTGTACAGCGATCAAACAGCAAAGCCGAAAACACAGAAAAGTGCCGAAAGCGCCTTGTTTACTGGCTTTTTGGGCATAGAATAAGAACGCTAACCTCGATACTTACCGTATCAAAATTAGCATTCTTATATGGTCGAGGTGACAGGACTTGAACCTGCGGCTTCTTGCTCCCAAAGCAAGCGCGCTCCCAACTGCGCCACACCTCGTGAGTTCTATTCTAAGCAGAAGCACCTGGGTCGTCAAACGTTGTTTTGTACTGTATTGTGGGTGTTTTATGATAAAATGCTATTCAATTGAATGGCTGTCCGCATACAAAATCTTCTTGTCTGAAAGGTTGATTTTATGTTTCTTGAAGAGCTCAAAACCATTAATTTCTTCAACATCGATGAAGACGATCCGTTTTATGAATTTTTTTCTGATGCGGAGTTTCCATGGCAATTGCTGGGAAGGATTTCCCAGTTCATTAAAGCGGTAGGGGCCGCCTTAACGCCGGAAAATTTCAGAAAAATCGGAGACGATATCTGGATTGAAAATACGGCGGTCGTATCGGAATTCTCGAGCATCAAGGGGCCTGCTATCATTGATGCGGGGGCAGAGCTGAGGCCGGGTTGTTTTATCCGCGGCAATGTTTTTGTCGGCCGTGGTACCGTCGTGGGAAATTCCACTGAAATAAAGAATGCGCTGCTCCTCGGGCATGTCGACGTTCCCCATTACAATTACATCGGGGATAGCATACTCGCCTATGGTGCTCACATGGGCGCCGGCTCTATCACCTCCAATCTGCGCGCCGACAAACAAAATATTGTTGTGAGGTACGGTGAGAACGAAATACATACCGGACTGCGGAAATTCGGAGCCATGGTTGCCCAATCGGTCGAAGTCGGTTGTAACGCCGTTCTGAATCCCGGTGTCATGGTCGGAGAGAGAAGTATTGTCTATCCGCTGACATCTGTCCGCGTATCAATTCCGCCGCACTATATCTACAAACAAACGGGGGAAATGGTCAGAAACAGAAACTTCGAATGACAACCGGGCGATTCCGGATTCTGCCGCAGAGTTCCATCCCGTTTGCGCTCATGATCCGCAAAAGACCGGATCGTCTTCCATGGTCGGCGTGCAAAAAAGAAACAGCCCCGTATGATAAAATAGCCGTATGATTCCGATACTTGTCACTATTTTTTTCTGTGCGCTCTTCCTCGTTTGGACAGGGACGCTTAGTCTGTATGTCGGGTTTGTTCTGATGGCGGTATCCCTGGGGGCGACCGTTTGGATTCAGGTCCGCTCTTACCAGTTAAAAAGGCGAATCCGTTTGGAAACGCGCGAGAGAAGAGCGAAGTGGGGAGGAGAAATGACAGTTATCTCCGGCCTCTCCAGTATGACAGGCATGTCCTGCAGGCTCTTCATCACAAGGCACGATGAACTGATTGTTGAGGATCCTGTCAGCAAACGCGTGATTCCACTCGACGATATCGAAAGAATGGCTATTTTCTATGGGAAAACAATCGAGACAATGAACGATATCCAGATTGGAGCGGCCGCCGGTTTTCATTCAATCCCGCGCTTTTATCATGTCCGCTCCTGGATTAATCGGAATCCTGTGTCCAGGAAAAAACTCTTTCTGGCCGTTAGGTTTCTGACCCCACTGGTGGCCGCGGAATACTCGGAGATGGCCGTATTCTCTGATATCCGCAATACCGGGAATTTAAACGCCTTCCGTCTGCGTCCTGAAATCGCCGTCCGAACAGCCATATTGCCGCGCCGTTCGCGGAGAAAGGATAAAGCTTTCAGGCGCCGCGCGGAACCTTCTTCTGTTCCTCCAGCCGACCCGCTCCAGAAAGCAAACCGTCCGGATTCAATGGAGTCCGGGAAACAAAAGGCGTCTCTGTCCGCTCCGCTCGCTTTGCTCAGCGCGGTTCCGCGGTCCTTTGATTCCGGGAACAACGCCCCCTTCGCGTCTATTGACCAGCCGCTTGCTCGCGAAAGGGAGCAAATGACAGAACCTTATTTAATTCAGGATATTTTTGCGGCTGAGCGCAAAACAGCAGAAAATCATGCCTCCGACCCGGCTGATGCAAAAGGGGAGAACACGGAAGCGTACACCGGACATCCATGAGTAAAATTAAATCCCCGGGAGCTGAAAATGCAGACCAATGGTGTTGTGCTCTAAGGGCTAAGAGAGATGGGAAGTAACTGATGAATAGAAAAATTGAAGATGCTGTCGAGCTCTGCAGGGCTATCGAGCAGAATATCAACCGCGTTATTATTGGCAAGGAAAAGACGATCAGGCTTATCATGATCGCCCTGACGGCCGGAGGGCATATTTTAATTGAAGATGTCCCGGGCATCGGCAAGACCACCCTGGTGCGCGCGTTAGCGCGATCGCTGGATTTGCGGTTCTCGCGTATTCAATTCACACCGGACGTCATGCCTTCCGATGTAACGGGTTACAATGTCTTCAATCCGACCACGGGCAAATTTGAATTCCGGCCAGGCGCGATCCTAACGCAAATTCTCCTCGCGGACGAAATCAACAGGACGTCGCCCAAAACACAATCAGCGCTTCTGGAAGCTATGCAGGAGAATCAGGTGACCGTCGATCAGACGACTTACCCTCTTCCGAAGCCTTTTATCGTCCTCGCAACTCAGAATCCCATTGAACAGCAGGGAACTTATATCCTTCCTGAGGCGCAGCTGGACCGCTTCATGATGCAGATTACGCTCGGCTATCCGAGCTTTGAAGAAGAACTCGACATCCTGAGCCGCTTCTCTGAAGAGGACCCCCTCGATACGTTGGAACCCATAGCGACAAGTGAAGAAGTTTTCTGGCTTCAAGAGACAGCGCGCAAAATTTATGTCGCGCCTCCTCTCATGCATTATATCTCGCATCTCGCTCAGAAAACGCGTTCCCACCGGGATGTCGAGCTCGGCATCTCGCCGAGGGCGACCTTAATGCTTCTGCAGGCGGCCAAGGCAAGAGCTTTGCTTGAGGGAAGAGAATTCGTCACTCCCGATGATGTGCAGCAGCTTTTCTGCCCGGTTCTTCAGCACCGATTGCTCCTGAAGGCGGAAGGGCGCGTGCAGGGTATTAATACATCGCAGATTCTCGACGTTATTTTACGTCAGGTACCAGTTCCCGTACGCCAATGACGGTTACCCTGATCATTTTTCTTGTGCTCATCTTCCTGTTACTTGGGGGAGCAAGCTATTTCGGCTATCAGGTTTTTTCGATCCTGCTCTTAACTTTGATCACGCTGATAGCTGTTTCTTTTGCCGAATGGCTTTACCTTCGGAAACGGCTGATCACGGGGACCATAAAAATCCCCGAAGAGTGCCCCCGGGAGGAGATGGTGCGGATGACACTTCCCATCCGGCTCAAAACGCGATGGCTGCCCGTAAGGATCAAAATAACTGTCTGGTACGGTCTTACAGATAAAAGCGTGATCCCTCAAAAACAGTTTTACTTCCGCGATATCCGTGCGGGGGATGATATTGAGCTGGTGATTTCGGTGGTTGCCAGACATACGGGAAAGCTTGTCCTCGACAATTTGCATGTAGAGGTGCGGACGCTGTTCGGGCTGTTCAAATTCAAAAGGAAATACCGTGAAAACCTCCTTCAGGCGCGTACTCACGTTCTTCCTTTGCCGGATCAGGCTGACAAATCGGTTATCATGGCCGTCCGGCAGGTGGACAGCAGCGAGCTCGCCAGGCGCCGCGTAGAGGATCGCAGTGACGAAATCGATACGATGCGGGCCTACCGCGAGGGCGATGACATCCGGAGAATTCACTGGCCTGTCAGTTCGCGATTAAACACTTTCGTTGTCAAGCAATACGAAATTCCGCTCACTGTCGAGACACATATCCTGTTCGACGAATTCACGGGCTATTCCCTTGAGGATGACGTCGACGCGTGCGACCGGGCGTTGTCGAGACGCGATCGGATTCTCGATGGCGTCTCCGGATCAATCGTATGGCTTCTCCGGCACGGGTTAGCGGTATCTCTTCATACCGGTCTGACGGAAAAAGCGCTGGAACGCCTGAGAATCGACAAGGATCCAGCCAGGTACAGGCGCCTCCTTGCGATGATTGACCCCGATTCGCTTCCCCCTCTCGGCGAAATGATTACCAATCTGAGAGGGCAGTACACGAGGGATCGTTTTCTTCTTTTTTCCTCCCGGATTTCCGAAGAAACAGCCGCCGCGATGATCAGACTCAGACAGACAGCCTACCAAATTATTTTCTTTTATTACAGAGCAGGGAGCCAGACACGCGCTGAAGAAAACGCACTGAGAATGATCCGTCAAGCCATGATCGAAGTGATTGAGATACACGGGTCGGCGCCCGCCGCCGACAGGATCCGTCTGGATGAGGAAGCCGGCGATGTCTAAGAGAAAGCGGACATATAAAGTTTCGTCACCATCGCTGTCAATCGGCGGCCGCCATCTCACGCAAAGAACGGAAGCGCCACTGACAAACGCGAGCAGCCAGCTGTCTGTTGAGGCGGTGCTGATGCTTGGCTATGCGTATGCGCTATCGTTTTTACTTCTGCGGGCAATGGCACTTCCCGTCAATCCCGTGGCGCTCGTTCTCATACTCGCGGCGACTTTTATCTGTTGTCTGGCTTTTCTTAAATTCAGGAAAACCGTCTTGTCCGCGATCCTGATAATCGCCGTGCTCATTGCGGCAGGCCTCCTATGGCCGGATGGGTGGCTTATCCATCTCATCGGCAAACCGATTCAGAACCTGATCGTCTCCTTTAACAGCTGGTTTTACAAAATGTTTTACCACGTGAACGACGCAGCCGGCGATTACTCCGGTATTTCTGCCGTTTTCACCGTGCTCACCGGATTCTTTTTATTTACATGGATCAACCTCTCATCAGCGCCTTTTGCGATGGGATTGCTGGCATCGATCGCTTACGGACTCTGTGAAGTGTTCGATAAAGGCGCACACGACGCGGAAAATAAAATTCACTTTCTGCTGGCGATACTCGTCGTTCTCCGTTTTCTCGCGGAACGCAAGCCTTCCCGCAGTGCGTACCCGACACTCCGCCAAATGGCGGACAGAAAACTGAAACTGAGTTCCGGCGACGCGTCAAGGCGCAATATGGCAGCCATCACGGCGCTCCTCCTTCTCAGCTTCATCGTCATACTCGACAGCGCGCTTCCCTCTGGTTTTTTTCACAACCAATGGCTCGACGACAGCATTTCGCGCATAGTCGGAAGGAAATACGGTGCGGGAAACAAACCGATCGGCTACAAGGAATTTTCACTGAAAGATTTCGGCTATTATCCGTTGGAAACAAAACTGGGCGGCAAAGCTGTTCCCAGCCTTACACCGTTTCTTACGATTGACACGGACGGGCGCCCCCTGTGGTTAAAGGGATCGTCCTACCGTCTTTACACAGGTGAAGGCTGGGCTTCCGAACCCATGAATCCCAACTGGCTTTTCGGACATCGCGCCAATCAGGAGCCACAGGGGAAATTTATCGGCGTCCCTCAGACGGCGGATAACGCGTTTATGCGGCTTGCACTGAGAAATACGCACTATACGATACACCCGGAACAAGATCAGCAGGTTGTTTTCCAGGGGGGGAGACCCTCTTCATTTGAACGTTTCTCCACAGATCGCACCTTCAGCGCCTACTTCAACAAAACAGGACAGCTATATCTGGACAACCTCATTCCCGAAGGAGGTTATACAGGCTTTGGCCAGTCCTTTAATGCGCTTCATCTCCAAACGGCAGAAGAATTAACGCTATTTAACGAATCCTACGACATACCGTACAGCAGAACACAGAACCTTACAAAAGAAGAACAATCCTATTATCTGGAACTCCCCAGATTGCACCTGGAACCGGTGGTTCGCACTTTCGACCAGACGTTGCACCGCTATATCTACAACCGCGTCAACGCGATCAGCGATGCGGAGGTGATCGCCATGATACGCGATACCCTGTCCTCCCGTCTATCCTATTCGCTCGATGTGGGAAGCCCGGAGACGGGCGAAGAGTTTGTCGGGTGGTTTCTCCGCGAAGGGAAAGGCTATTGCAGTTTTTTCGCGACAGCCGTCACCGTACTGGCGCGGGAAGCGGGAATACCCGCCCGCTATGTCGAAGGCTTCCTCGTTCCCGCGACAAAACCCGGCGAAAGGACGACGCAGACATTAACGGGAGCGAACGCGCACGCCTGGAGCGAAGTCTGGCTGAATCCGGCGGGGTGGGTACCTGTCGACGCGACCCCGCCAGGCGCGCTGGAGGAAATGGCAGGAGCTGATTATTCCAACCAGCGCGATCAGGAGACCGAGAAAACAGAACCGCCGCCGACGGAACCTGAACCGGTGTATCCATCTGAATCAGTACTTTCCACAGACCCTGAACCGGATCCGGATATGACTCATGTCAATGAAACGGCGGGAAGAACAGTGAGCGGGTCTATTTTTCAATGGCTGTTGTATTTTCTGCCACTTTGGATTTTTCTTGGCTGGCGTTACTATATCTACAGAATAAGGCATAGTGAGAAATATATTGAGCGGGCGCTGCGGAGACTTGGGGCCGCTGAACTCGTCAGGCGCATCGCAACGGATATCTTCACATTATGGGAGCTTGACGGCAAAAAACGTGATGAAAGCGAGACGGTCAGATCCTTTATTCTGCGCGTCGAGATCTCGCGTTATACTATGTTCCCTCCGGAGTTCATATACTTCCTGGAACGGGCGCTGTACGCGCCTGAAGGAGCCTCTGTCGTAAGGGGAGAAGAATCTCTGCGAAAACTAACAGATTTCTACCGCGAAGAAGAAGTCCACCTGAAGAAAACACTCGAGCGCAAGCGGTGGATCCTCCGCCGATGGCTCACCTCGAAGAGACAGCCGTTTTAAGGACACAAACAGATTTGACGGACAGGCCGGATAAAACGATGGACAATAATATAAATCAGATACCCGAACGTGCCTTCCATGAGCATGTTGAAAAAGTGAAGAACTGGACGAATGCATTCTATCTTGACACGGGGCGCTCGCCTCTTTATTTCATCCGCACTTTCGGATGCCAGCAGAACGACCGCGACAGCGAACTCGCCGCCGGCATTCTTGAAAAAATGGGTTTTCGGGGGACAGAGATTCCGGAGGAAGCCGACCTCGTCCTGTTCAATACGTGCAGCGTCCGGGCGAATGCCGATCACCGTTTTTACGGACACCTGGGAAGGCTTAAACCGGTGAAGAAAGGCGGCTGGCCGCTGATCGGCGTTTTCGGCTGCATGATGGAACAGGATGTCCATGTCGGGACAATCACGAAGACCTTCCCTTATGTCGATTTTATCCTAGGCGCCGGCGCGGTGCGGACGCTTCCTTTCGCGGTGACACAAGTGCTCTTCAACGGCAGCCGTAAGCAAAAAACCGTCAATCTGACAAACCAGCGTGGCCTCGGTGACGATGTCTCGCTTCCTATCCGCCGTTCCGATCCCCACCGCGCGTTAATCACCATTATGACGGGCTGCGACAACTTCTGTTCCTACTGCATCGTTCCTTATACACGCGGACGAGAGAGAAGCCGTTCCTACGACAGGATTATGGAAGAAGCGGAGAACGCGGTGAAGCAGGGGGTGAAGGAAATCCTGCTCCTCGGTCAGAATGTCAATTCCTATGGCAATGACCGAAGGAAGAGGGGAGAAGAGAACGCGCCGGATTTTGCCTCACTGCTTCAGGATATCAGCCGCCTGGAAGGACTCTGGGCTGTCCGCTACATGACTTCTCATCCGAAAGACCTGTCCGATAAGCTGATCGACGTGATAAGCGGATGCCCGCGTGTCGAATCGCATATCCATCTGCCGCTCCAATCGGGAAGCGACCGCCTGCTGAAGCGCATGAACCGCCGTTACGACGCGGCGCATTATCTCGACCTCGTCCGAAAACTGCGCGCATGCAGATCGGGCATTACCGTTTCGACTGATATCATTGTCGGATTCCCCGGCGAAACGGAAGAAGACTGGCGGGCGACACTCCGCGTCATGGAAGAAGCCGCCTTCGACGCCGCCTTTACTTTCCTCTACAGCCCGCGCGTGGGTACGCCCGCCGCGGACTGGTATGATGAGAGCCAGCATGAAATCGTGCAGGAGCGGTTCGAGCGTCTGGTAGAATACCAAAATGAGCTGAGCCTTCGCTCCAACCGGGCGATGGAAGGGAGAATTGTCGAAGTGCTCGTCGACGGTGAGAGCAGGCGCGATCCGTCTGTTCTGTCAGGGCGAACACATGACGACCGCCTCGTGAATTTCGGAAGCGTGCAAAAAGATCTCCGTGGCGGCGCGGGGGATACGCCGCCGCTGCTGCCGACAGCCGGTCCGGGAGATGTGGTGCGCGTCCTGGTAAAAAAGGCCGGTCCGTTTTCTCTCGACGGAGAAATTATAAGGGAATAAATACGATGCGGAGAAGGACATGGCGCTGACCTTTGAAAATGTGGATCGTTCGCGCGTCACGCCTATGATGCGGCAGCTGATTGAGCAAAAGGAGAAATACCCCGATTGCCTGATCTTTTTCCGCCTCGGCGATTTCTACGAGCTTTTCTTTGACGACGCGGTCACCGCGTCGCGTGAGCTCGAACTGGCGCTGACCGCGCGTGACTGCGGACTGGAAGAGCGCGCGCCGATGTGCGGCGTCCCGCACCACGCCGCTGATACATATTTAAAACGGCTGCTCAGCCGCGGGTACAAAGTGGCGATCTGCGATCAGATCGAAGACCCGGCGACCGCGAAAGGAATTGTCGACCGCGATGTCATCCGCATCGTGACACCCGGCACGCAGATTGACCCGGAGTCATTAGACGCGAACACTTTCCTCTACCTTTGCTGCGTTTTTCAGGTGAGCGGTTCTTTCGGCCTAGCCGCCTGCGACCTCTCCTCCGGGCGCTTCGAAACAACTGAAATGCTCTCCGGTAAAGCCGAAACGCATCTCTTCGATGAGTTGTCCAGGCTCAACCCTGTCGAGTTTGTGGTGAACAAGACGTTCGCGTCAAACCCGCGCTTTATCGACTATCTGGAACGTCACGCGATTACATCGACCATTCTGTCTGAGGATGCCTTTTCTCACGAGACGGCCAAATCGGTTGGCTTAACATTTGAAGAGAAAGATATTCTCTGGCCGCGCGCCTCTGCCGCGCTTCTGTCGTATCTCTCCGATACACAGAAACAGGTACCCGGGCAGATTCACGATATCCGGCCATTCTATATCAAAGAATTCATGGTATTAGACCGCGCGACGCGCTTCAACCTCGAATTAACGGAGACAATCCGGGACCGGAAGAGGCGCGGAAGCCTGCTGTGGGCTGTCGACCGCACAAAGACCGCGATGGGCGGGCGCCTGCTACGCTCCTGGCTGGAACAGCCTCTCATTGACAGGGAAGCCATCATGGCCCGCCAGAATACCGTGGGCGCCCTTTTCGAGCGCTTCATGCTCAGAGAATCGCTCCAGGAGGCTCTCATCGGCCTCTACGACATCGAGAGACTGTCAGGCAGGATCGCGTCAGGGTCGGCGACTCCGCGCGATTTAGCGGCTCTCAGGGGAACGCTGAAGCGCATCCCCGGACTGCTCGCGCTGCTCGAAGCCGAAGATGAGCCGGGTCTCGTCCGAATCCGCGGCGCTATTCACGCGTTACCCGATCTCGCCGACACGCTGAACCGCGCCATCGTCGATGATCCGCCTCTCGCTATGACAGAGGGAGGCATTATTCGGGACGGCTACGACAGAAAGATTGACGAGTTGAGAGATGCGGCGCTGCACGGCCGCGACTACATCCTTTCACTCGAAACGAAAGAGCGCGAAGAGACAGGTATCAAGAACCTCAAGACAGGTTATAACCGCGTCTTCGGTTATTACTTTGAGGTTTCAAAAGGCCAGCTCGACAGAGTGCCGGACCGCTACATCCGGCGGCAGACGCTTGTCAACGCAGAGCGCTTCATTACGCCTGAACTCAAGGAGAAGGAAGACAAGATCATCGGATCCGAGCAGAAGCTCAAATCGCTTGAGTACGAGCTTTTCACCGCCATCCGCGGCACCGTCGCGGAGAACCTCCCGCAGCTGCAGGCGACTGCAAAAGCACTGGCATCGCTTGATGTCCTGCTCTCCTTCGCAGACACGGCGGAACGCCACCGGTACGTCAGGCCGGAAATCCTTGAGGATGAAACGCTCTCCATCGAAAACGGGAGACACCCCGTCGTCGAACAGATCCTGCGCGGAAAAGGCGATTTCGTCGCCAACAGTCTCGCATTTGACGGCGGGGACAAGCGCGTCATGATTCTCACAGGGCCGAACATGTCGGGGAAATCAACCTACATGCGGCAGACGGCTCTGATCGTCCTGCTCGCGCAGGTGGGTAGTTTCGTCCCGGCCGATGCCGCTTCGGTCGGCCTTGTCGACCGGATTATGACGCGAGCGGGGGCGTCCGACGACCTCGCGGGAGGCCAGTCGACCTTTATGGTCGAGATGAGCGAAATGGCGTCCATTCTGGATCAGGCGACACCCAAAAGCTTACTCATCCTCGACGAGATCGGTCGCGGAACGGGCACAGCGGACGGGCTGTCCATCGCGTGGTCCGTGATGGAGCACATCGCCGATACGCAGTTTCTCGGTGCGCGCACACTGTTTGCGACGCATTACCACGAGCTGATTGATCTTGGGAACCAGCTCCCAGGCGTCTTCAACTGCCATGTCGACGTATCGGAACAGAACGGTGAGGTCGTGTTTCTGCACCGCGTCCTGCCGGGAGGGGCAGACGACAGCTACGGGATCGATGTGGCCAAGCTCGCCGGTGTGCCTGACGCCGTCGTGACACGCGCCAGGGAGATCATGCTCCAGATTGAGAAGAGTAAAGGGGAGAGGCGCGCGCTCGTAAGGCGCGGCGCCCGCTCCATGGACGGGCAGCAGGATCTGTTCAGCCAGGCGCAGTCCATGCGGCTTGCCGATGACATGATTGAACGCCTGGATCAGGCGGACATCGATCACATGCGACCGGTTGACGCCTACAGTCTGCTCGTCGATCTGAAAGAACTGGCAGCCAGAAAAAAACGTCAGAACCATAACGGCGCATAGGCGAAGGGGAGAGGAGGAGGAGGTATGACCGCGACCATTCACCGGCTGGACCGCCGGACAATCGACAGTATCGCCGCCGGAGAAGTCATCGAACGCCCTGCGTCAGTCGTCAAAGAACTGATTGACAACGCGCTCGACGCCGGTGCCGGGGTGATCCGCCTCGCGATTGAAAACGGCGGCATCCGGCTGATTTCATGTGAAGATGACGGACAGGGGATGAGTCCTGAGGACGCACTGCTGGCGCTTGAGAGCCACGCGACGAGCAAATTGTCGAGCACCGATGATCTCTTCCAGCTGAAAACACTTGGATTCAGAGGGGAAGCCCTCCCTTCGATCGCCGCTGTCTCCAGGTTTGAGCTCCGCACGCGGACACACGAAGATGCTTCGGAAGGTTACCGCGTCGCGGCTGAAGGCGGGAAGATTGTATTCTCAGGTCCCTGCGGCATCGCGCCCGGAACGATGGTGACCTGCCGCGATCTGTTCTTCAATACACCCGCCCGCTATAAATTTCTGAAAAGCGACGCCGCGGAAGGCAGCGCTGTCGCCGACATAACCGGCAAAGCAGCCTTAGCGCGCCCCGATGTCTCCTTCCGGCTCGACCGTGACAGCGAGAGGCGGGAGGTACTCTATACACCGGGCAATAACGATCTTCTGAGCGCGATCTACGCCGTTTTCGGCGCGGATACCGCGGGGGCGATGATCCCTGTGGAAAGCGAGACGCCGCCTGTCCGCGTCTCCGGATATGTTTCATCGCCGGAGGCTGCGCGCCATAACCGCTCACGCCAGATATTCATCGTCAACGGACGCGTTATCTATTCAGCCACGCTGCGCGCCGCCGTTGAAGAAGCTTCGAAGACCTGGTTTATGCGCGGGAATTTCCCGCAGCTTGTTCTGAACGTGGCCATCCCGTTCAACCTCGTCGATGTCAACGTCCATCCCCAGAAACTGGAAGTCCGTTTCTGGGACGAGCGCGCCGTATTCAGAGCCGTCTACCGCGCGCTGCGCGCGGCCTTTGAACAAGGCGCCCGCCTTGTTGAAGCCGCATGGCCGGGTGCTTCATCCGCAGAGGTTTCAGATGGCAGGAAGGCGGGAACAATCGAATCCCGCGACAAGAATGAACCGGTGTCCAAACCTGTGGAACCGCGGGTGGTATTGCCGCCCAACTCTTCCGCCGGTCTCTTCGCTTATAACGGCGCCGATTCACGGAAGACGGATAAAACGATCCCTTCCCGGGTGAGGCTCCCGATGGTCGGCGAAGAGAGTGAAAAATGCAGCGCTGACGATCATGCCGCCCGGCCCGCACGCCCGTCGGAAGACGCCGCTCCCATGGCGGATGAGCAAAACCGGATCGCGGCTATGATGGGTACGTTCGGTACAATCGATACGCTCGGGAGATCCCGGCTGATCGGCACACTTTTCGACACGTACATTCTGCTTGACAGCGGCGATGCGATGATTCTTGTCGATCAGCACGCCGCCCACGAGCGGATCCTATACGAAGAAATGCTGCTCAGGCGAAAAGAAAACCCCTCAGGCAATGCGCCGGGTCAGGTTCTGCTCATCCCTGTTCACGTCACGCTCGATGAAGCGGAGAAGGCTGTACTGGAGGATGAAGGGGATTACCTGCGGACACTTGGATTTGAGTACGAACCTTTCGGCGGCCAGTCGGTTGTGATCCGCGCCGTCCCCTCCGGTGGAAAGGGTCAGCCGCCTGCGGATATGGATCCCGCGAAGGCATTCCGCGCGGCGCTCGATCAACTGGAAATCTGCCGGTCTGACGGCAGGACCGTTGACTATACGGAGATACTCCACGAAATCGCCTGCAAAGCGGCTGTCAAAGCGCACGACCGGTTGAGTGAAAGCGAAATCCGCCAGCTGCTGTCCCGACTGGCTGATTTGACGAATCCTTATCATTGTCCGCACGGCCGTCCGGTGGCCATAAAAATGACGAAACCGGAGATCGAAAAACTTTTCGGAAGAATCGTGTAGGGGGAGATCAAATGCCGGACGCCGATCGCGCGCCAGAAACGTACAGGACCTCGTCTCTTGACGATCTCTTCTGCCGGACAAAAGAGATCGTGAGATCGCGCCCCGACGCTGTACCCGTGATCACCGGTCCGACAGCGGCCGGAAAATCGTCGCTCGCCATGCGCCTCGCTCTCGAGACAGGCGGCGAAATCGTAAACTGCGACGCGATGCAGATTTACCGCGGATTCGATATCGGGTCCGCCAAGCCGGACCTGGAAGAGCGCAGGCAGGTCGTCCACCATATGCTCGATATCAGGGATGCCTGCGACAGTTACAGCGTCGCGAAATACGTGGAGGAGGTCACTCCCGTTCTTCAATTACTCCTCAGGGAGAAGCGCCGGCCAATCCTATGCGGCGGCAGCGTCCAATACATCTCCGCTCTTCTGGACGGACTCCTTTTCCCCGATCTGGCTGTCGACAGCGATCTGCGGGCATCGGTTACACTCGAAGTCGAGACTCGCGGGCTCCCTGCCTCCTGGGAACTGATCGCCGCCATCGATCCTGAAGCAGCGTCTGCTATAGCTCCTGCGGACAAACGGAGAATCATCCGTTTTTTCGAACTCTACCGACAGACAGGCATGACAAAAACAGCGCTCAACGAGCTCTCCCGATCTCAGGGAGCAAAGTTTCGTTTCATCAGTTTCTGGCTTGACTGGCATCCGAGAAAAGCGCTCTACCAGAAGATCAATCAACGCGTCCGGACAATGTACGATCAGGGCCTGCTAGAGGAAACAAGGGCGTTGATGCGCCAATACCCCTCGTACAAGGACTGCCCCGCTTTTCGCGGCATCGGTTACCGGGAAGCCGTTCAGCATATTGAAGGAAGAATAACAGAAAGCGAAGCAAGGGAACAGACAGCTCAATCGACGAGACGGTACGCCAAGCGACAGCAGACATGGCTTCGGAAACGCGACGATCTCATTCTTCTCCTGTACGACACGCTTTTTTGATATAAGCGAAGTTTCAACGTCTTGGTTTCTATAAGATAAAAGAGCTCTCCCTTTCAACAGGTCATGATGAGAGTGGTGCCTGCACGGCCGACAGTTGACAAGAGCGTGCCGGAGAGAAATGCTGCCGGCGCGAACCTGTGTTCCGGACGTGCCTCAGAGAGAGGACACGTTTTAGAAAGGAATCCTTTTATGTCTTACCAGTATTCAGAAGAAACACCCATCCAGAAAAACAGCGTACCGAATCAACCGCTTCGCATCCAGGAGACTTTCCTTAATCACTGCCGCCGTGAAAAGATCAATGTCGTTATTCAGTTGTTTGATCAGACGATCATCGAGGGACTTATTATCGGTTTTGACCAGGAATCCATTGTCGTGTCGTCGCGCGGCACCCAACAGCTGCTGTATAAGTCGTCCGTCGTCTGTGTCAGACCCTTCGAGGAACTGCACCTCATCTTCAATGACGGCTTGAGAAACAAAAGGAGAGGTATCGCGTATCCGCGCGTAACAGCCGTCCCGCCCGTGAATCACCGCCACTGAAGAGATCGTCCGCCATTTTGCAAAAGCCTGAAGTCAGATAAGACCTGAAACGCGCCAATTTCAGATTTCCATGCGCAGCAGCCCGCGCACGACGCCCAGGATCCTCGTACGATCTTCAACCAGCGGAATATCCTCATAACGAGCATTCTCGGGATGCAGAACAAACACGCCCTGTGAGCTGCGTTTCAGTGTTTTGACCGTCGCCTCGTCATCGATCAACGCGACGACTATATCGCCGTGCTCTGCCGTGGAGCGTCTCTCGACAACCACGATGTCACCATCCAGTATGGCCGCCTCGAGCATGCTGTCGCCTCTCACGCGAAGGGCGAACAGGTCTTCCGTCGCCGGACCGAAACTGAAGGGGAGAGTGAGCAGGCGTTCAATGTTCTGTGTCGCGAGAATTGGCTTGCCGGCTGTTACTGTACCGATCAGGGGAACCTCGCACATATCGGACGATTCCAGAGCCGGCACGCGTATGGTACGGCGTTTGCCCTCCTGGAGCTCAATCAGTCCCTCATCAGAAAGCCGTTTAAGGTGGCTGTGAACCGTAGAAGTCGATTTCAGGCCGACACCTTCACAAATATCCCGAATAGAAGGGGAATAAGCATTCTCTATAATATAGTCCCTGATATAATTATATACCATATCATGTGTTTCGTTAACGTTTGCCTTGGTAAAGGGATACTTATCAGCCATATAATTCTCCCATTCTGAAGCGTTTTTTAATTCTCATCAGGGAAATTATAACAAAACAATTGTTCATTATCAAGCAAAACTCACGTGCGCGGAGGGAAGCATATGGTAAAATAGTGATCATTAAGGAGAGTAGTAATTATGACAGATCAGCCGCCTGACAATAGCGATTCGATCCGGAAGCATCCGAAAACACTGATTCCTTTGCGGAAGACAGCCGTGGAAACCGAAGAAGTTGCGGTACCCGCCGGCGAGGAACCTGGCGGTGTCCGCGGACTCTCAGGCGGTATTCATGAGCCCGGAACGCCTCCTGACGGCTATCGTGGGCCACGCGGAACGACCGCCTGGATTACCGATATATACCGCGATGACAAAATAAGTGTTGATACTCAGAAGAAAGCAGGCCGCCGCGTATTTCGGCTAAAAGGTTACACAACCGTCGGCAAGATTAACCGCAAGTTCAAACATGAGCGCCAGCAGCGTCTTTTGAGGAATGTGCTGACAACACTGATGATTATTATTCTGCTGATCATCCTGTTCGCCATTTATAATCCGTTCAAGGATATGAAAGAGTTTCGGAAAATAAGCGGAGAAGACAGTCTGTACAAGAACCGCACCATCCCAACATCAATTGATACAACCGCCAACGCGCATCCGGCTGAAAGTGCTGCAACCGGACAGTAATCCATGGATCGGCAGATCAACCGCCGGCGCGTTTCAGGATGGATCTTTTGCGATCAGGCGCATCTTCAGAATCATTTTAAATGAGTTAAAAGGTACAACTACCTGATTGACAGACGCTCGATTCATCCTGGAGCCATCGTTTAAGTACAAAAGCTCCGGTCATTTCGCTGAAAAGAGGCGCCGGCTTTCGATAAACATCAAAAACACCGGAAGCGCGCGAAAACCTTTTGGGGGCCTCCCGTACTTCGTAAAATTTATATTTTACGAAGTACCATTGCGTGGGTCGGCTTGCCCCGCGTGCGCTCATCAGGCTCCCATCCTGCCCCTTCTGCTATTCGCGCACGTTGTAAGGTGATTATGACCACTTCTCCCGATCGCATAAAAGGAGCACAGTCCGCGCCGCCATCAACCCATTAATCTGTTTTCAAGCGGTCTCAGCAGGGATTCCCGGTCGAGATCCGGACGCAGCCCGGCAAGGTCATTCAGCGCGATGCGGGCTCCCTTGTCCATATTGTGTGATCCGGCGAGCACATAGAACTCTCCCGGTCTGACCATAGGAAGCGTCGCCCGGATCGCCTCATGAAGTGACGGCTCATAGATGAAGTCGTACCCCGCCGCCGTTAAATCAGACAGCACCGCTTCGCGCTCATCGTCATGGACAATATCGCGCGCCCGCGCCGTATCGGTGCTTGACGTGACATAGAACGTCTTCCAGTTGATTCTGTCCCGGAATAGCGCGAATTGCGCGATCACCTCTCTGTTCACTAGAACACCTCGGTTGCCGCGTATCGCGACGACTATGTGAACGGGTTTCCCCTCCGTCATCACCACGAGCGCTTCCAGCATTTTCCGGGTATTATCTTCGTCGCTGATGTGATCATCGATCATCATAAAATCGCCGTCGTAGATCACCTGCAGACGCCTCTCAACACCGGGAAAACTCTCGATCGCACTGATCGCGTCCCGCACATCGACACCGTAGTACAACGAGATCGTGATCGCGGCCATAGCGTTGTATACAGAATGGCGACCCGCCACTTTCAATCGGACCGGCCATCTCCCCGTCCCGATCTCCCCTTCACATGTATAAAACGGTTGATTCACTGTATAGTCAAAGCGGGCAAACCCGCCTGTCATATCCAGATGATCCGCAAAGATCGTGACATCACGATGATCAATGCTGATTGTTATGACATCACCTTTAGTCCGATTCCTCGCCTCAAAGACGCGCGGATCGTCGCGATTCAGGATCACAGGGACCCCCTGCGAGACATTTTCGACGAGTTTCAGCTTCTCCCTGTAGTATTGCTCGAACGATCCATGATCCGGCATATGATCTGGTGTTATATTTAGAAAACATACAACATTATAATCGATCCCGTAAACTCTGTACTGCGCTTCAGCGCTTGAGGATACTTCCATCGCGACAACTTCAACGCCGGCGTCCCGCTGTTCGGCAAACATCGCGTGCAGATCGGAGCTCTCTGGTGTCGTCAGGTTTGATTTCTCCCGGACATCGCCGTAACTGTATGCGACGGAGCCGATCACAGCTGTTTTAACGTGGGATTCCTGCAGAATATGCTGTACCATCGTGGTGGTCGTCGTCTTCCCGTTCGTCGCCGTCACACCGACCATAAAGAGGTCGAGATCGGCGTAATCAAAAAAGGCACGGGAGAGTTCAGCCAGAGCGCGCCTCGCGTTCGGCACCCTGATCTCCGCAATTTTTTCCATAGACTGCGGTTCCTCAACGACGACGGCGACAGCCCCTTTCTTCGCCGCTTCGCCGATATAGAGATGTCCATCCGTCAGAGAACCGCGAATCGCGACAAACAGGCTCCCGGGCATCACTTTTCTCGAATCGCAGGTCACACCCGTAATCTCCGGATCGAAAGGGAGATTGATAATATCAGCGTCGGTAAGCGCCGGCAGTAAGTGAGATAGTTGCATATGCAGTCACCTTTCGAGTGGAATCACTCGGTTCTTTCCGTTTCTTTCCGGGTGAGATCAGGAATGACTGATCCAGCCCTGATGAATGAGAAGCTCTGCCGTCAGAACAGCGCCGCCGGCGGCTCCCCGGACGAGATTGTGAGACAGACAGACGAATTTATAGTCGAAGATCGGATCCTCGCGCAGCCGGCCGATCGAGATACCCATCCCGCGTCTCGACGACACATCATACTTCGGCTGCGGGCGGTCCGTCTCCTCGAAGTAGCGGATAAACGGACGCGGCGCCGACGGCAGATTCGCTTCCCCCACAATACTCGAGAAATCTCGCCAGCGCATCAGAATATCCGTCGCCTCGATCGGACGGCGGAACCGCACAAAGACAGCCGCCATGTGTCCGAATTCGACGGGTACACGGAAGCACTGTGAGGAAATGAGAGGTTTTCTCGCCAGCTCAATGCGGTCTTCCCTGAGCTTCCCCCAGACTTTCAGCGGTTCCCATTCGCTCTTCTCTTCTTCCCCGCTGATAAACGGGATGACATTGCTCTGCATCTCCGGCCAGTCGGCCAGACGGCGGCCTGCACCGGACACCGCCTGATACGTCGTCACAAATACTTCCTCGATGCCAAAATCCATCAGGGGAGTCAATGACGGAACGTAACTCTGAATCGAACAGTTGGGTTTGACGACGATAAAACCGCGCTTCGTTCCGAGCCGCTTTTTCTGCGCTTCGATAAGCTGCGTGTGGTCCGGGTTGATCTCCGGTATGATCAGGGGCACATCCGGCGTCCAGCGCATCGCCGCGTTATTTGATATGACCGGAATCTCCGATCTGGCAATCGCTTCTTCTAACTGGATCAGGGCGTCCTTCTCCATATCTACCGCGCTGAAGACGAAATCGACCGATTCGCTGAGAGAGTCCACCTCCTGGGTGCCATGTACGATCATATCCTTGACGATATCAGGCATCGGCTCTTCCTGCCGCCACGACTCCCCTGCCGCTTCCAGATACGTCTTTCCCCGTGATCGCGGAGACGCGATCAGCGAAGTGATTTCAAACCACGGATGATCATGCAGGAGCAGGATGAAGCGCTGGCCGACATGGCCCGTCGCACCGAGGATGCCGACACGAAATTTTTTCATATTCCGAACACCAAACCCTTTCAGTTAAAGATTAACTATTGCAGATTATAGCCATTCTAGCACGGTACAGTACAATCTACACGCAGCGAATTTGATGTTTTGTTAGAATAGAATCGGTCATGAAGCGGCCGCGATTGGACGGATATAGTTCAGGCCGCGGTTCCGCCCCGGCGCGGAGGTAGTGGCGGAATCTTTGCCGCAAGAAGGCATATTGGACAGGTGGGCGATAAGATGAACGAAAACCGTAAACTCCCGATCGATACTTTTCAACGGCTCGAAGAGTTCCTTGGCTACATTCAGGCGATTCTCGAGCGTTCTGCAGGCACGGTGCGGCAATACCGCTATGATCTCGTGCTGTTCTTTCGTTTTCTGATCGCGGACAACCGGAAACTCCAGCCTGAAGACGAGGCATGGACGAGCATTGACATCTCCGTCGTCAATGATTCTTTTCTCCGGTCCCTTCAGCTCTCCGACCTATACTCCTATATCACATGGCTCGCGGCGGTCCGACGGACATCGCCGGCGACGAGGGCGCGGCGCTCCTCATCCCTGCGGTCATTTTTTGATTACCTGACAACAAAAGCGCATGTGCTGGATGAGAACATCGCCGCCAACCTCGAGCTGCCGAAACAGACCCGGCGTTTACCGCGATACCTGACACTGGATGAAAGCCGCGAACTCCTGCATGTCGCTTCCGGAGACGAATCACGCCTCTCCTCCCGGGACTACTGCATCCTGACACTGTTTCTCAACTGCGGTATGCGGCTGTCAGAACTGTGCGGCATCGATCTCCCGGACTGGCGGGAGAATACGCTCGTTGTCCTTGGAAAAGGCGGAAAAGAACGGACCATCTACCTCAACAGCGCCTGCATCGCCGCGCTCCGGGACTATCTCCCCGACCGTGTAAAGCCTGTCCCTCAGGAACGCGACGCGCTGTTTATCTCCCGTCTGGGAAAGCGCGTGACGCCGCGCGCTGTGCAGAATATCATCAAGAAATACATCCGGCAGGCAGGACTCGACCCTGAGCGCTATTCCACGCACAAGCTCCGCCATACGGCCGCGACACTGATGTACCAGTACGGCGAAGTCGATATCAGGAGCCTGCAGGCCATACTCGGGCACTCTTCCGTCGCGACAACCGAAATCTACACGCATATCGACGAGCGCTCTCTCCACGATGCCGTCGAGCTGAATCCGCTCAGCCACGAGCGGAACAAATCAAGCTAAAACCGTCGTCTCCCCTTCTTCGTTTGCCTGTTAAAGACATTTCCCAAGCACATAATCGAGGTAATGAAAACAGCTCGCCATCTGAACGCGTACAAGTTTCTCAATCGGTATTGAATGGTAGTTTAAGTTCTCCTCCAGGAACCGGTTGTTTTTCTCCATGATCTCCTTCGCCCTGTCTCTTGTTTCGGCCAGAACCGCGCGCTTTGTTACCTCAAACCCCTCTCCGCTTTCGAGGAAATGCGTCAACCCCTGCGCGAGAAGCGTGAAATTCAGATTATTGTAGAAACGGCTGATGTATAAATTGTCAAACGCCTGACAGATTTTTGCCGGTTTTAAGAACGCCTCGTTGCCTTCTATCCAGCGCCGTTTGGCCGGCGTTCCGCTTAAGAGTCTGAGGCGGTCTTCGACTGCCAGAATATAAGGATTCTTCCGGTCGATGAAGGCCCTCACGCGATGATACAGATCCATTAGGAGCTGCTGCGTCTGATCAGCGAGCGCGCATGCCTTCAGAAGCACCTCTTTTCGGGAATACTCGCTCAGGCTCTGATCTTCGACCCGCGGATCATAGAAATAAGGAAGCTCGTTGACAAGGGAGTAGACGAGATCGGAAGAGTGATTATTGATGTATTCCACACAGCTGGCGCCGGCGCTGAGGTGTTTTGATGGATCGAAATCCTCCATATGTTTTTCGAGATAATCGTATTGCGCGCGGAGGCCGAAATCTTTGTATACCGCGGGATATAACTCCTTACAATAGGGGGTTTCCGGTTCGCCGAGATGCAGTGGAATCTCCTCACGTTCAGGCTGGAGGTAGAGTTTCTTAAAGAGAATCTCCTCGCCGCCTGTCACATACCAGTAACACCCGCCGAAGCCCGCATTGTGGAGTGAATAGATAAAGCGGAAAGGAACCTTGTCCATGAGCCGCATGATCGCCTGTGTCTCGGGAATCGGGGAATGAAAAGAATAATCCTTGTACATCACGGGGAAACTCCACTCCACCTGTTGGTGGAAGGCTGGGCGAAAGAAATTCTCCATATAGTGTGTAATCGTAAAGGGTCCCTTGAACCATCCTTCATTCATCACCGTCGCGTCGATATCGCTTGATTTAATCATGTACCAGGTACAATCGAACGCGCCGGCAAGATCACCATGCGTCAGAAGCTCAGAGATAAGCGCATCCAGCGTCATCGCGCCGATCGGTTCGTTCGGGTGGGGACATCCGATCAAAAGAACAGGGACGCGGCCATGTCCTATTTTCAAGCAATTGATATCCCTTCCTTCGCGTGAAACGCCGATGTTGAACAAATCTACTTCCGCCGGGAATTGCTTTTTTACTTTACAGCTCCTCTCCTCCATTTCCGCGACAGTAAAAAAACAATCGTAAGATGGAACCCGATCCAGTATTGCTTGAAGATTCTTCATAACCACTACCTCTGCTCTCTTTGATAGATAAAACAGGAAACCTCATGAGATTCGCCTGCTTTCGTAACTGAAGGATAAGCGCGCCAGCAGTGCGCCGACGCTTTGGGACACCGTTCAGCAAAAAAGCAACCCGGCCCCGTGCCGACCGGCGAAGGAGGCTCGCCTTCGATCCGTATAACCTCCGTCTGGTCATCTGGGTCAATTGTCGAACAGTTCGATAACAGCGCTTCTGTGTAGGGATGTCTGGGGTGCAGAATAATGTCATCCGTGCGGCCTGTTTCCACAATGCGGCCGAGATACATCACCGCCACCCTATCTGAGACATACCGGATCACGGATATATCATGGCTGATAAACATGATCCCGGTCCCTTTCTGCCGGCAGAGTACCAAAAGCATCGCCAAAATATCGGCGCGGACCGATACATCGAGCATCGAAATCGGTTCGTCAACCACCATAAAGGCCGGATTGAGAAGCAGACTGCGGAGGATGGAAATGCGCTGCAGCTGGCCGCCGGACAGTTCGTGGGGATAACGGTTCAGAAAATCCGCCGCCGGTATCAAACCGCCTTCCTCCAGCGCAGACAGGCAGAGTTCCCTGCGCTCTGCGCTATCCGACCCTATATTGTGCATTTTTAACGGACGCATCAGTAAGCTGCCAATCCTGTCATTTGGCGTAAACGTATCAAAAGGATTCTGGAATACCGTTTGAGCAATCCGATGAAAACCCTTCTTGTCATCTCGTATCAAATCTGTGCTCAGGCGCCCGTTGTAGCGTATCTCCCCTGTTGTCGGCTGTTCCAGACCGATCAGCATTCTCGCCAGCGTGGACTTACCGCAGCCGCTTTCGCCGATGATACCGACAACTTCTCCGGAGTTAACCGTGAGGTCGATGCCGTCAACGGCTTTCACCCATTCTTTGCCTGGAGAAAACAGCCTATTCTTTCGGCGGCAAGGGTACCATTTCTTCAGATTCTTCACTTCCAGCAACGTTGTTAGTTCCGTCATCTGTTCACCCCTTCTTTCACATCAGTCTCGCGGATTTTCCCGTAGAGGTGGCAGCACACCGTGTGCAGACCACCTGTCTGGCAGACGACGGGCTTTTCCTGGCGGCAGATTTCCCGGTGCGCGCGACAGCGATCGTAAAATGCGCATCCCCGTGTCTTCACGGATAAATCAGGCAGAGTTCCCGGGATGGAATGCACTTCTCTCTTTTCACCGCGAAGCGACGGAAAGGATGCAATCAATGCTTTTGTATACGGATGCATCGGATGATTCAACACGTCGCGCACGTCTCCATATTCCATCATGTCTCCCGCGTATAGAACTAATATCTGCTGACAGGCTGTCGCCACGACAAATAAATCGTGAGTAATCATGATGCGCGTGACATCGACAACTTTTTCCAGCTCCTTTATTTCCTCAAGAATCTGGCCTTGTGTAATCACATCCAACGCAGTCGTCGATTCATCCATAATCAGCAGCGTCGGATGAAAAATTAAACTCAGCGCGATACTGACGCGCTGGAGCATGCCACCGGACAGCTCGTGTGGATAACAGGTGTAGACGCGCGGAGAGAGATTCACCATGTGAAATAGCGCGTAGACCCTCTCCCTTATCTCCGATGAAGAGATGTCCGGCTCATGTACACGGTAGATATCTTCAAAATGCGTTCCGATCTTATGGACAGGGCTGAGATTATTCATGGATTTCTGAAATACGGCGGCAATCCGCGTCCAGCGGTACTCTTTGAACTGCTTTTCGTCCAGTGCAAGCAGGTCCCGTCCTTCAAAGATGATCTGTCCCGTCACCTCTGTATTCTTTAAATTGTGCATCTTCAATATCGCCATCGCCAGCGTTGATTTCCCTGAACCGCTCTCACCGATAATGCCAAGCGATTTTCCTTTCTCAAGTGAAAAATTCACATTGTTTACGGCGTAAATCGCCTTATTCCTCATTCTGTATACAATGTTTAGATCTCTGATATCCAGCAGCATTTACCTGATCCTCCTCAGCTTGGGATTCAAGGCTTCGTTCAGGCCGTCACCGATCATATAAAAGATAATCACAATGAACATGATCGCGAGTCCCGCGAACGTAGATATCCACCAGGCGGAGGTAATGTATTGTTTTCCGTCGAAGATCATCTGCCCCCAGCTCACAACATTCGGATCACCCAAGCCGAGGAAACTCAGGCTTGCCTCTGTCAGAATGGCTGACGCGACGCCCATCGTCGTATTGGCGACCACTGGAAATATCCCATTCGGAATAATGTATTTGAAGAGAATGCGCCATCCGGATTCTCCCATGGCGACGGCACTCTTGACGAAAGTCCTTTCCTTGATCGAAAGCGCCTGAACACGCATCATACGTGCGTTACTAGGCCACGACGTGAGGCCGATGACCAGCATGACATTCAGCATGCTGCTTCCGAATAGCGCCACAATAATCAGAATCAGAAAAAACGTGGGGATCATAAGAAAAATATTGATGATCTCCGAAATAACGATATCGAATTTGCCCCTGAAATAGCCTGCAGCCGCTCCGATGAGCGTCCCGATCACCCCGGAAATCAGCGCGGATACGATCCCAATACTCAGCGAAGTACGCGAACCATAGATGATCATGCTGAAAACATCCTGTCCCATCGCTGTTGTTCCCAGAAAGTGATTTCCCACTCCGGGGCGGACCATCAAATCATCACCCAATTTATATGGATCATAGGGCGCGATCGCTCCCGCGAAAATGACCACAAGAACGACACATAAAAGTAGGATACAACCAGACCTCAGCCTTCTATTGATGGATAAAGCGCTGATCAATCTTGAAAAAATACTTGACATCGATCATTTCCTCCGGTCACTCATAGCGAATTCTTGGGTCAAGCGCGGCGTTAACCAGATCCATTAATATCGTCACAATAACGACTGAAACGGAGATTAAAAGATACACGCCCATCAATACGTTGTAATCTCTCATCATGATCGACCGGTACATCAAAACGCCGATCCCCGGCCAGGAGAAAACGATTTCAACAAGCATCGAACCGGCGACCACGTACGCCAGATTGATACTGAATACATTGATAATAGGCAGTACGGCATTTTTGAAGACGTATTTTCTGAAAATTGCCCCCTCTTTCATGCCGGCGACACGCAGCGTGGTGATGAAGTCCTCCGCCATAACCTGCATTACAGCTGATTTTGTGATGCGGAAGTAAGTCGGGATCTGAACCGAGACTAGTGTGATCACCGGTAAAATCATGTGCGTGGCTATATCGAGAACGCGGCGGAAACCGGTATAGTTCGCACGAACGTTAACCATCCCTTGCGTCGGGAGCCATTTAAAATGGCTCGCCAAAAGCAAAATCAACATAATTCCAATCCAGAAGGAAGGCATCGAATTAAGGAAATAGGAAATTGTTGAAAAAATCTTGTCAATCAGCTTCCCCTCGTTTTTCCCGGCATAAAGCCCGAGTAAAGAGCCGATTATCAGCGCGAGGATAATACTCACGCCGGAAAGAAGCAATGAAGGGCCGATTCGGTCGGCAATAAGTCGCGCGACAGGCTGATTGTAGAGATATGAATCCCCTAAATCGCCTCTGATAACTGACTTGAAATACCGTCCGATCTGAATATAAAACGGCTGGTCAAAACCATATTTCTCCGTTATGGACTGAATTAGTTCCTCTGATGGGTTATCAAATCCAGCCATCAATCTTGCCGGATCTCCCGGAGCAGTCTTGATGATTGTAAAATTAAGAATAACGACAATCAGGATAATAAAAACAGCTGTCAATAATCGCCGAAAAATATACCGTCTCATAATACTCTGCTACCATTTAAGACATGGCCGGGCGGGCACGCCCGGCCACCGTTCACTTTAACCGATATTTACTTTCGCGTAACTGTTGTCGTGAACATCCGCCACCTGATCAATATACGGGACACCAGAAACGTCTCTGCGCGCGGCATAGAAATTGGCGAATTCGACAATCGGGATGATGGGCAGCTCTTTTCCAAGAATTTCCTGAACTTTTTTGTATAGGGCTCCGCGCTCATCATGACCGACGAGTTTTTTAGCCTCCGCAAGCAGGTTGTCCACTTCTTTATTGGAGTATTTCGCCCAGTTCATAACTTGCCCGGTTCCTATACGTTTGGTGATAGCATCCGGATCAGGACCCTGATATCCGGCGAGCATGGCGACTTCAAAGTTGCCGCTGTCAATTTTCTCTGCCCAGGCTGCCATCTCCATGACGTTGATCTTCAGATCAATCCCTACATCCTTGAGATTGGCCTGGATCACTTTCGCACAATCCGCATATGTGCCGCCGGAAAAGACATCCAGTTCCAGCGAAAGGTAGTTCCCGTTGGCGTCTTCTGTAAAACCCGCGTCCTCCAGAAACTTTCTGGCTCCGGAGACATCACGCGCTCCGATGTCAGCTTCCTTGTTGTACGCCCACTCCAAAAAAGGAGGGTAGAAACCATAGGCTGGCTTCTGCAAACCATGTGTACCCTTTACGGAGATCTCATCACGGTCGATGCCCAGAGCGACCGCTTTCCGAATGGCGAATTCCTTTACTTTCTCGTTCTCCATGTTAAAAATCAGCTGATATCGGCGCGCGGCACTCATAACGCCAATCTTGATATCCGGATCGCTCTGCATGGACGGAACTTCTGCCGTTGGAACACCGCACAAAAGATCGATCTCACCGTTTCTGAATGCCATGGTGGCGGTGTTGGCATCGGGAATGATGGTATACACGAGGCGGTCGATGAGCGGTCTCCCCTTGAAGTATTCATCATTCGCCTCAAGCGTAATGCTCTCCCCTTTCTTATGGCTTACAAACTTGAAGGGTCCTGTGCCAATCGGTTTTACCGTAGCCGCTTCAGCTGTCGCCCAGTCGGCCTCTTTCTCGTAAATGTGTTTGGGGATGATGAAATGTTCATACCACGCGAGCGTTCCGAGGAGCGTGGCATCAGGTTCTTTCAGTTTTAATACAACCGTATCGGGGTCAGGACATTCAATGGATTCAAGTGCATGGCTCAACGTCTCGCCGATAAACCCGTGATCAGTCATAATCCTCTCATATGTATATTTGACATCATCCGATGAAAACGCGACGCCGTCATGCCATTTAATTCCCTTCGCGAGATGAAAGGTGTACGTTTTTCCGTCTTCGCTCGCCTCCCATGTTTCAGCGAGACCTGGAATGACTTCACTGTTGAAATTGAGTTCCAGCAAGCCGTCAAAAACATTCTGATAGATAAGGTGGCCGTCATCATCCGCTTTAAAAACAGGGTTAAATGTTGTCGGATCAGCTGAAAGATTGGTCACAAATGTTTTTAGTGAGTCCGGCGCCTGCGCGTCCGAGCCGGAAGCATTGGTGTCATTTGTTTTCTTCGTGTCTCCACCCTTCGGCGCACATGCCGCTGTCGACAGTACGACGATCAGGATCAGCCATAAACAAAGAGCTTTCTTAAACATAACTTTCCTCCTCTTTATTCTGCCGTATGGATTTTTATCATGATAAAAACCATGCGGCGTCACAAGTGAACGTGTTCACTTTGAGGAATTATACACTCATATGATAATTCAGTCAATTCGCCGATCGATTGATATTTGAATCACTATTTGAATCGCCTTTTTGGATTTCCAACCTATGCTATTCAGCGATAAAATGAGAAGAAGCGGCGGTTACCTGATGCAAAAACCCGCGAGGATCCGCTTTGAACATTTATTAGACTGACTCCATATGGAACAGAACGGAGAAAAAAATGCCTAAACAGACATATTTCAATTTGTCAAAGCGAAGACAGGACGAAATAAGGCACACCGCCATGAATCTCTTTATCGAGCGGGAATATGAATCCATCGGTGTGCGCGAAATAGCCGCCGCGATCGGCGTTTCCGTCGGCTGCTTCTATAAATATTTCGAAGACAAGGATGAGATGTATCTTTATTTACTGTCAGATACAGAAAAGAAAATCAGCCTCGCTGCCGCTTCGGAAGGGTTGTCCTTTTTCCAGGGGAATACGACGCTTGAGTTTGAACGGTATCTCGACAGGACCGAATATTTTTTCAATTTGACATGGTATCGAATTCCTGTCTCGGTTTATTACAAATTCTATTTCAACGGGTACGCGGAATACGTCAATCCGTCGCTGATCAACGAACTGAAATATCTGGAATCAGAGCGGAAACTCAAACAGCATATCACAGTCGAGACAGCTCTTTACTGCATCACATCGTCGATGTTCAACTTCCTCATCTATATGAGAAAGCGAAAGCTGACCGACAATAAAGAAGAAATCGCGAAACATCGCAAATTTCTCTTCGAGAAACTCATATTCCCCGCGATTCTCAACGAAGATTACTACCGAGCGCATTACCTCTGAAAAACATCTGTCTTTTTCGTTATCTGCTTGCCCTGCGACAGAGGATGCACCCGGAGAGAGGTATTTCTTCCACCGGTTAAATCTATACTGGGTCAGAAGCGATCGGCGAAACAGAGCCTTTTGAGGCCGAGAAGCGGGGCTGCTCCCGCGATCGTCATGCCATAGAAATATGTCGGTTTTTCCAGATCGAGAAAATGAATCAGGGTCCCGTTGCATAGCGTACTGCCCGTGACGAGGAGAATATCCGGCCAGTCGTTCAGCCAGTCCCGGCTCATGGACGCGTTTCCATCCTCAATTTCAACACCGTGGTGAACCGTTCCGATATTCATCTCGTTTAAATCGAACACGCGGAGCTCGAACTTTTCGCTCAATCGCTGCAGCATCGCCGGCTGATAACCGATGAGCAGAACACGCCGTGGCCTGTGATCCTTTTCGATTCTGTCCGCCAGTGCGGCGGCACAGAGTTCGGGACCTTCGTCCCTGCAGTGAATCGCCGATCCGGCGAGTCCGAGTGAAGACATCACGGCGTTAAGCGTCGCGACGAAGAGCCCGGGCGCATGCAGATCATGCCGGAAATCGAGTTCGGTTATTTCGCGGAGCGTACCTCGAAAGTCAGAAGGGGCGTCGGTGAAAGCCTGTCCTTTTGTCCCGCGGTAATCTGCTTCGATGACCACTTCCTTCCCCGTTATGATGGGGAAATCACGGCGTTTGGTGTCCCCGATCGCTTCGCGCACGGTGAGTGTTTTTGCGCATATGTCCACAGCGTCCGAATCAATTCCCTCTCGTTCGGTGATCGCACGAAAACGGCTCGTCAGGAATTGAAAAAGGTCGTCGCGGCCTTCAAATCTGTTCACTGTTTATTTCTCCTTTGTCGCAAATATCACAAAAACGATCAGCCACCTTGAGTCCGAGAAATGAGGAGACATCGTCTTCATACTGCCCCTGTAATAAAGTCGAGGCCGATGCGACGAGTCTCAGCTTCCCGTCGAGGAGAACAGCGACGCGATCGGCGAACCGAATCGCCTCATGAAAATCGTGTGTGACAAAAAGTATCGTACAGCCGATCGTGCGCCAGATCCGGTCGAAATGGCGGTACATATCCTCACGCGTCGCGCGGTCAAGAGCCGAAAACGGCTCGTCAAGCAGGAGCAGCCGCGGCTTCTGAATGATCGCGCGGGCAAGCGCCGTTCGCTGCGCCTCTCCCCCGCTAATCTGATGCGGGTACTGATCCTGAATCCTTCCGATATTGAAAATATCCAACATATGGCGGACATCGCGCTCTATCTCATCCGGCGGTCTTTTTAGGCTGACCGGCCCAAAAGCGATATTTTCCTTAACTGTCAGGTTCGGAAACAGCGCGTAATCCTGATAGACAAACCCTATCCCCCTTTCCTGCGGCTTGATCGACCGGACATGATGCCCGAACAGAAGAACCTCCCCTGTCTCCTCCCGCAATCGGCCGGCGATCGTCTCCAGAAGCACTGTTTTGCCGGCACCCGTCTTCCCGAGCACGCAGAAGCGCTCTCCGTCCATTATATTAAGACTGATATGGTCGAGAATAAACTGGCCGCGCTTGACGCACACATCGCAGAGCGAAACGGCGCTTTCTCTGGTTTCCAACGTGCTGGCGGTGCGCCCTTCCTGGTTCATTCTCCCTCCTTTTTCTCTTTACCGATCAGATTGGATATGAACAACGACAGAGCGGAAACGAGCAGCATGATGATCGCAATGGACATCGCCATATTCGTATTGCCCGTGGAGACAGCGAGATAGATCGCTCCCGGAAGCGTCTCCGTCTTCAACCGCGTAATCCCAACTAGCATCAGTGTCGCGCCGAACTCGCCCATCGCGCGCGAAAAAACTGTGATAAACGCCGTTGTCAGGGATCGACGCGCGTTCGGGAGAACGATCCTGAAAAAATAGCGCATTTCAGACGCCCCCAGCGCGTACGCAATGAACTGCCACCGCTGGTCAAGACTCGCGAAACCGGTCCGGGCGAGGCGGATGGCAAAGGGGAGATTGACTGTCAGCTGCGCGAAGACAATACCGACAGATGTAAACACAACCTTCACGCCCATGCTTTCGAGCAGACGCCCCACCGGTGAAGAGAACAGGATGAGCAGTGCGATCCCGATCAGAATATACGGAAGCGAAAGCGTAAGTTCGAGCATTATTTCGATGAATTTTTTGCCGCGAAAATCGACGTAGGTGAGCGCATAGGCCACCGGGACCGCGAGAAAAAGGCAGAGTGATGTCGAAATGAAAGCGGTTGTCGAGGAGAGGCGTAACGCAAACAAAACCTCTTTATCCGCGATCGCATCGCCGAAGTGTACGGCTCCTCCGTAGACAATGGCGCCGATCGCGGACACAATATAGATCAGAACGAAAATCGTGACAGCACAGGAGAAGCGGGAAAAATGCCCCTTTCTCAAACGTTTTTCCGGTCGTTCCCGATGCATTGGCCGATCGTCAGGCTTGTCTTCCGACGCTAATCGACGCCCTCTGCGAGCTCATAGCCGAACTTCATCCAGATCTCTTTCGCCTCCTGTGAACGCAGGAATTCGTCCAGTTCTTTCACTGCGGGGCCGTCGCCCGCGGATGTCAGCTTCGCCAGAGGAACGACCTTGATGTATTTATCCATTCCCGCGATGTCGGCTATTGACATTTTTTCCGGATCGATGTTTTCTTTCCAGACGATGACAGCATCCGCCTGTTTATTCTCGAGAATAATCGCCATCTGCGGAGCCGTTGTTGTCTTGGAAAGAATGTTGACTTTATCGTCAATGCCGTTCTCCTTAAAGATCGCCATCGCAATTTTTCCGATCGGAGTCGCTTCGGGATCGCCGATCACAAGGCCCACACCTTCCTTCTCCAGATCGGCGAATTCCCTGATATCCTTCGGGTTTCCCTTCTGAACCCCGACAACGGGAATATGCTTCACGAGATCACGGGATTCCGCGACTTTGTCTTTGATCGGCTCGAGCTCATTCTTCGCTCCCGCGACGAAATAATCGCCCTTACCCGTTGTATTGATCTGTGTCTGCGCCTGCACCGCGTTGACATACACAACCTCAATCGGATGGCCCGTCTTCTCTTTAAATGCTTCCTCAATTTCCTTGAACGGCTTAGCCATACCGGCGCCGCAGTAAACCATGACGGCGTCGTGAGCGCCATTTTGACCGCATGCCGCGAGCACGGTGATGGAAAAAACAAACAGCAGTACCAGGCATATTTTTTTCATATGATCTGCACCTCTTTTCTCTTATGGCCTGAAACGATTAAGCAGGAGCACAATGTCTACCGCGTGGGAATCCGGGCGACGCGTAAATATCCGATTACACGCCTCATTCAATGCGAGAGCATTGCGCCGTGTTGCGAATATTATAATAATAACATTCGCCGGATTTTCCCGCAACTTACAGTCAGACCGGTAAGCCGGCAAGGAATAAAAAAAAGAACGGTCCTCTCGTTTGCTCTGCCGAAAGAACCGTTTCTGTAGTGAAAATTTACGCCTGAACCTATTCCCGCATTTTCTCGAAGAATACCTTGTAGGCGATGTACGTCTTGTAGACGTCGATCTTGCTCGTCAATTCAAAGCAGGAGTGCATGGAGAGGACAGGTACACCGCAGTCGATGACAGACATGCCGAGATCAGCCTGGTAAATCGCGACGGTACCGCCGCCTCCCTGATCGACCTTGCCGAGTTCGCCGCACTGCCAGGGTATGCCGCTGTCATCGAGCAGCCTTGTGACTTCATTGAAGAACTCGGCGTTTGCGTCCGATGTACCGCCTTTTCCGCGCGCGCCGGTATATTTGTAGAAAGCAATCCCGCGCCCGGCGTAGCTGTGGTTCAGAGGATCGGATACCGATGAAAAAGTCGGATCAAATGCCGCGGCGACATCGGATGAGAGCATCGCTGATTTTTCAATCTGGTCCTGCAGTTCGATGGCCGAAGGCTCCCGACCGAGGATAGAGCGCACCATACGCTTCTGCACTGAGGGGAACAACTGCGAGCGCGCTCCTGTGACACCGCCTGAGCCGGTCTCCTCTTTGTCGTACAGCACGACCATCGCTGTGCGTTTCGGTGTTGTCCGAAGATCGATAAGCGCTTTCAGCGCCGTATAAGCGCAGACGCGGTCATCCTGACCGTATCCGCCGACAAATGAGCGGTCAAGCCCTACACAGCGCGCTTTCGCCGCAGGGACAATCTCAATTTCCGCTGTCACCAGATCGCGCTCAGCAACGCCGTATTTTTCGAAAAGCAGTTGAAGGACGCCGAGCTTGAAGCGCTCTTTTATTTCGTCCCCGCCGGGGAAAGGAATACTCCCGATCAGGACATTGAGTTCCTCGCCCGTCACGACCTCAGACGCTTTCTTCTGCATCTGATCCGCGCCGAGATGCGGAAGCAGATCGGTAATCGTCAAGACCGGGTCTTCAGGGTCTTCACCGACACGGAGTTTAACTGTCGTGCCGTCTTTCAGGATCACCACGCCGTGCAGTGCAAGTGGGAGCGCTACCCATTGGTATTTTTTAATGCCGCCGTAATAATGCGTTTTCAGAAGCGTTAAATCACTGGCTTCGTACATCGGATTTGTCTTGAGATCGATCCGAGGCGAATCGATATGGGCTCCTACAAGATTAAAGCCTTCGAGCGGATCGCCCGATCCGATGACTGCCGCGATGAGCGCCTTCCCGTGGAGGATCTCATACACGCGGTCACCCGGTTTAAGCGGTTCGCCTGCAATGAAACGCTTAAAGCCGTGCTTATCCAGAAGTCTCTCCGTATAGTCCGTAAACTCGCGTTCCGTCTTTCCTTCATTCAACGCCTCTTTATAGGCTTCACTGAAATCCATGATGGATTTCATTTCATCCTCATCCTCAGGGTTCCAGAGGTTCTTGAAAGAAAAAGTCAGCTCTTTACGAATTTTGTCCGCTCTGTCTTTCGCTTCATCCACCACATCGTTTACATTCAACTCTCGTTCGCCGCTCATTGGGGTGATCCTTTCTCATCGCCGGAACCGGCCGCTGCGCTTCCGGTTCTCAGGCTTTTATGCATTACTGTTCAGCGCATGTACAGTTCTCATGGTCCTCGTGTTCACACACTTCCAGAAACGCGAGTTTCGCTTTTCTCTCAGGCGTCATGAGCCCCTGGCGCGTATAATAGTCATTCAGCGCCTTCTTGATCGACTGCTCGGCGAGAACGGAACAGTGCATCTTGACCGCGGGCAGTCCGTCGAGCGCTTCCGCTACCGCCTTATTCGTAATGTCAAGCGCTTCATCTGTCGTCTTGCCGATAATCATTTCCGTCGCCATGCTTGAGGAAGCGATGGCGGACCCGCAGCCAAATGTCTTAAATTTCGCGTCAACGATGACATTGTCCTCTATTTTTAGATCCATTTTCATGATATCGCCGCAGACAGGATTCCCGACAGTTCCTGAAGCCGTCGCGTTTTCGATTTCGCCCATGTTCCGGGGGTGCATAAAATGGTCTAAAACTTTTTCACTGTATTGCATGTTAGTCCTCCTGTTCGGATAACGGTCAGCCCTGATCAGATCCTGCACTATTATACAGAATATTCATTGACGCGGGAATCCCGTTTATTGCGCTGGTCCCGCCAGCTAATCAAGGTTGTATTGCCCCTCGATCCTGATATCCGTGCCGCCTTTTTCGGGGATCAGCGGGTGCAGTTTTCCGCGCTTGAAATCGGAGTAAAGAGGAGACATGTCGCGCAGCCGCTCAACGATCAGGGGCAGATCGAGAAGGAACCGGTCCACCTGCTCTTCCGTTGAGTCGATGCCGAGCGTGACGCGGAGAGACCCGTGGGCGATCTCCGCAGGCATCCCGATCCCCAACAGCACATGGGACGGATCAAGAGACGCGGATGTGCAGGCAGACCCACTGGAACAGGCATACCCGAGAGAATCGAGCAGAAGCAGAATTGATTCCCCTTCAATGAATTCGAATGAGAAATTCGCGTTGTTCGGCAGCCGCCTGGTCGGATGCCCGTTCAGTTTCGCGTGCGGGATACGCTCAATGACACCGCGGATCAGCCGGTCGCGCAGCGCCGCCTGCCTTACTGATTCGTGTTCCATGTCGGCCACCGACATCTGAAGCGCTTTCGCGAATCCCGCGGCAAAGGCCGCATTCTCCGTCCCCCCGCGCTGCCGGCGCTCCTGCGCTCCTCCGTCGATCAGGCGGTCGATCCGGAGACCTTTCCGCTTGTACATCAAGCCGATCCCTTTGGGAGCGTACAATTTATGCCCGGAAAACGACATCATATCGCAGTTGAGATCGCGCGGATGAACGGGAATCGCCCCCAGCGCCTGGACGGCATCAGAATGAAAAAGAACACCTTTTTCGCGGCAGATCGCGCCGATCTCGCGGATGGGAAGGATCGTTCCGATTTCGTTATTCGCCATCATGACCGAGACGAGAATCGTATCCGGCCTGATAGCCGCCCGGACTTTTTCCGGATCGAGAAGGCCTGTGTAATCGACATCGAGGTAGGTCACTTCAAAGCCCTGTTTTTCCAGCGCTTCCATCGAATGAAGAACAGCGTGGTGTTCGATCGTCGTTGTGATCAGGTGGCGCCCTTTCCCCTGGCGCGCGTACGCTGTCCCCTTGATCGCCCAGTTGTCAGATTCCGTACCGCACGAGGTGAAAAACACCTCTTCCGGCAGAACTTTCAGCCCGGCGGCAATTTCCGCCCTCGACTCTTCGAGCAGTCTGACCGCCCTGTGCCCTTCCTCGTAAAAGGAAGAGGGATTGCCATATGTGTCCTGAAGCGCTTTTGCCACGATTTCGATGACTTCCGGCCGTGGCTGTGTCGTGGCGGCGTGATCAAAATAAACGCGAGGCAGACTCATTGACTCGCGCAGACGTTCTTCAAAAGTTATACTCATGTCTCGTGTAGACCTCGCTCTGTCTCATAGGGGTTGCCCTATTCGCCATTCCTGTATACATACAAGGTTATTGTCGAATAAAAACGGCCGTTTAACAGTCTCGAATGTTACCGCGTGCACAATCCCAGAGTCCGTTCCTCTGAGACGAATCTCAGGCGCATTGTTCAATGACCGCGATCTGTTATTTTTCCGCCCGGGAGCGCAGTTCCCCGCGCAGATGATTCACGTAGTTCATCCATTCGGCGATTTTCTTCTCGTAGCCGATTTCTTTTGCCTCATAATAGACGGATCCGAGAATCTCGTCGGGCAGAAATGTCTGGGCGGAAACACCGGACGGGAAATCGTGGCTGTACTCATACCCTTCACCGTAGCCGAGGTCTTTCATCCCTGCGGCCGGCGCGTTCCGGAGGTGGAACGGAACCTCCCCCGTGTCACGGTTCGCGATATCCGCCATCGCTTTTTCGACCGCGAGATAGGCGCTGTTTGATTTCGGACTCGTCGCCACCGCGATAACCGCCTCAGACAGGATGATGCGCGCCTCCGGCATGCCGACCATGACCGCAGCCTGCCATGCATTCAACGCGATCGACAGCATTTGAGGATTGGCGAGCCCCACATCCTCCGCCGCCGCGATGACAATACGCCGCCCGAGGAAATTCAGATCTTCTCCCCCCTGCAGCGCGCGCGCCAGATAAAAAACGGCGGCGTCTGGATCGCTGCCGCGCATCGACTTTATCATCGCGGAAATGTTGTCGTAATGCTGCTCGCCGTCACGGTCATAGCGCGCTATTTTTTTCTGCATCGAGTCGACGACTGTTTCTCTCCTGATCGCAATCACGCCACTCCCGTCGGGAGGAGTCGTCATAGCGGCCAGTTCAAGTCCATTGAGGGCGATACGGGCATCGCCGCTCGCCAGATCCGCGATCATACCGAGCGTATCGTCGTCGATGTCAATGGAAAGCGACCCAAGGCCGCGCTGTTCATCGCCAATCGCGCGTTTCATGATCTCTATTATGTCTTCCCGCGTGAGCGGATACATCTGAAAAACGGTGGAGCGCGAAACAAGCGCCTTATTCACCTGAAAAAAGGGATTCTCCGTCGTCGCGCCGATCAGAATCAGACGTCCGCTTTCTACGGAAGGGAGCAGCGCGTCCTGCTGCGCTTTATTGAAACGATGAATTTCGTCGATAAACAGAACTGTGCGGCCGCTCGGTGTCAGGAGAGGGTTCTCCGTGTCGGCGATGACCGCTTTGATATCGGCGACACCGGATGTCACCGCGTTGAGTTTTCTGAACTGCGAACTCGTCGATTCGGCGATGACGCGCGCGAGAGACGTCTTTCCCACGCCGGGCGGTCCGAAGAAAATGATAGAGGACAGGCGGTCCGCCGTGATCATGCGCCACAGCATTTTCCCTTCCTCAAGGATATGGCGCTGGCCGACAAAATCGGCCAGCGTCGACGGCATCATGCGAAAGGCGAGCGGCTGCTGCCACTTACCGCTGATTGTGTCACTAACCGAGGTCATCGTAGAGCGGATATCGGCCGCACAGGGCGGCAACGCGCGCACGGATCTCATCCTGCTTCTCTTCAAAGTCCGTTATCGCGAGCGCAATCAGCGCGGCAATTTCACGCATATCATCGCCATCCATGCCGCGCGTTGTGACAGCCGGCGTCCCGAGGCGGAGCCCCGATGTCACCATGGGAGACTCCGTCTCAAACGGCACCGTATTCTTGTTTGCCGTAATATTGACTTCATCAAGTCTCTCCTGCAGCTCCGCGCCTGTCACACCCGTCCCCTTCAGATTGACGAGCAAAAGGTGTGTATCGGTGCCGCCGGCGACGAGCCTGACCCCGTTGTCGATAAGCGCCTCACCGAGTATGCGCGCGTTGTCGACAACGCGCTTCTGGTACTCCTTGAAAGAAGGCTGGAGAGCCTCATGGAAGGCAACCGCCTTCGAAGCGATAACATGCATCAGCGGGCCGCCCTGAATGCCTGGGAATACAGCCGAATCAATTTTTTTTCTGTATTTTTCTTTACAGAGGATAATACCGCCTCGCGGGCCGCGAAGCGTCTTGTGCGTCGTCGATGTCACAAAATCAGCGTACGGGACCGGATTCATATGGAGTCCCGCCGCGATAATACCGGCTATATGGGCCATATCGACGAGGAGCAGCGCGCCGGCTTCATCCGCGATTTCACGGAACTTTGAAAAATCAATTTTGCGAGGATAAGCGCTGGCGCCGGTCACGATCATCCTGGGCCTGACTTCGAGAGCACGGCGGCGGAGAACATCGTAATCGATCTGTTCTGTTTCTGCGGATACCTGATAAGACTCCGCGTGGAAATACTTGCCGGAGATATTGATTCTCATCCCGTGCGTCAGGTGGCCGCCGTGAGAAAGATCAAGGCCGAGAATCGTATCGCCCGGATTGAGCATCGCGAAGTAAACAGCGAGGTTCGCCGAAGCGCCAGAGTGCGGCTGAACATTGGCGTGCTCCGCTCCGAACAGCTCTTTAACGCGATCGATCGCGAGCTGCTCCACCACATCGACGTATTCACACCCGCCGTAATAGCGCTTGTTCGGGTAACCTTCCGCGTATTTATTGGTGAGAACAGACCCCATCGCCTCCAGGACAGCCAGGCTGACAAAGTTTTCTGACGCGATCAGTTCAAGCTTCGTTTTCTGACGATTCAATTCATCAAAGATCGTGTGATAGATCTCCGAATCTACTTTTTTCAAATGACTGTACGGCATAGATTCCTCCTCATTTTTTATGAATCGCACCACCGCTTATCCTAACATAACGGAGAGAGCATCACGAGGGTGAAATGCCCAAACAAGTAACACTTAACACGTTCCGCGCTAGGATAAATCGCTCTCATCGAAAACGGGATCGATGATGGCCGTAGAGATCCTGCCGAGCACGCGTTCAACAATCGACGGGATGTCCAGGCGGGCTTCCGCCCGCTCCGCGTCTTCGAGCGAAGGATGCGTCTTCGGATGCTTCGAGACAAAGACCGTGCAGCAGTCATCGTAAGGAAGAATAGACGTTTCAAAAGTGCCAATGCTCCGGGCGATCGAGATCGTATCGTTTTTGTCAAGACCGATCAACGGCCGGAAAACGGGAAGTTCCGCGACGGAATCTGTCGCCATGAGCGCTTCCATCGTCTGGCTCGCGACCTGGCCGAGGCTTTCGCCAGTGATGAGCGCTTTCGCATTCCTGCGGCGCGCGAGGCTCTCCGCTACGCGCATCATCACACGGCGCATGACCACTGTCAGCATGTCCTCGGGTACTTTCTCGTTGAGCTCCAGCTGTGCTTCGGTGAAGTCAACGACATGAAACGCAAGGCGCCCGGCGTACTGCGCGAGAAGCAAAGCGAGTCCCCTGACTTTGTCAAGGGCCTGCTGGCTCGTATAGGGAAACGTATGGAAATAGACTGTTTCGAGCATCATCCCGCGCGAAGCCATCATATAACCGGCGACAGGGCTGTCAATGCCGCCGGATAACAACAGCATGCCCCTCCCGCTCATGCCGACGGGAAGCCCCGCCCGGCCGGGGATCCTGTCGTGATAGAGGTAAATCTTCTCTCTGATCTCCACGTTGAAAACAATATCGGGGTTTTCCATCTTCACCGCCAACCGGTCAGGAAACAGATCGAGAAGGAGCGCCCCGAGCTCACAGCTCACTTCGTAGGAAGAAAGCGGGAAAAGCTTGTTCACACGCTTCGTTTCAAATTTGAATGTCTTCTCCCCTTTTCCCCTGAGAACCGCCGATGCGTAATCTTTTACAACGCTCGTAAGACAGGCCCACTCCGGTTCAAATTCCAGCGCGCGGCTGATTGACACGACCCCAAACACAAACGAAAGGCGCCGGGCGGCTTCATCCATCGGCGGGTTCCCGGAAAGCGCGCGGATCCAGATACGCGACTGACTCTGCTCAACCGAGAACTCCCCGAGGTCTTTGATACGTCTCTTCATATTGACGATAAGCCGGGCGATAAATTTTCCTCTGTTAAGACCTTTCAGCGTGATCTCGCCGAGTCTCACCAGAAGCACTTCGCTTACTGTGACAGTGCCGTTGATCATGCAAACTCCATTTCAGATTCAAATGGACGCGTAGCGCCCGTAGTTATCAGCTAAGCGCGACGCCAGATGCCTGACGTCGCTGTCTGTATGGTGTGGCGCGAAACTGATGCGGACGGCTGATAGGATCGCCTGTTTATCAAGTCCCATCGCCGCAAGCACATGGTTCTCTCCCGCGCGTTTCGAACCGCACGCCGACCCGGTCGACAGGTAGACGCCCTCGGCGGATAAGGCGTTCAGCATCGTCTCGCCGCGTATTCCGGGGAACGCGATAGACAGTACATAGGGTGATCCACCATCCGGCGAAATCACACGGTGCGGGACGCCGCGCGCGGCTATCTCGCGCAGGAACAGGTGATGCATCGCCAGGACGTGCTCCCTCTCCGCCTCGAGTCGTTCGCTGTGGAACCGGAGCGCAAGGGCGAGAGCCATAGCTCCCGGCGCGTTTACCGTTCCCGATCGGAAATTATGCTGCTGCCCGCCGCCGTGGATAATCGGGGACAAAGCGGCCCCTTTGCGTTTGAGGAGAACACCGGTGCCTTTGGGCGCGCCGAATTTGTGACCGGAAAGCGACGCGAAATCGAATCCGGAGCGCCTGAAAGAGAACGGCATTTTCCCGCACACCTGGACAATATCCCCGTGCGTGACAGCCTGGGGGGCGCGTTCGCGTACAAGCGGCAATAAGAGGCCGCAGTCGTTGACCGCCCCGGTCTCGTTGCTGGCGACGATGAGGCTGATAAGCCCGCAGGGAGCCTTCTCAAGCGCTTGAATGAACGCGTCGGTGTCGGCTGTTCCTTCCGGTGTCAGCGGTACGAAATCGATCTCGTATCCTTCGTCATCCCGGAGGACTTTAAACGTCTCGATGACCGCGTCGTGTTCACCGGCTGTCGTAACCGCGCGCCTGGGACGGCGGTTATTTCTCCGGCTGGCGCCGAGAAGCGCCAGATTGATCGACTCCGTCCCGCCTGATGTAAAGATGATCTCCTCCGCGGAACAGTCAAGGCAGCGGGCGATGATTCTTTTTGCCTCATCGACCTGGTGGAGCGCGCGCAAACCGCCCGCGTGTGTCGACGACGGGTTATTGCCTTGTTCTCCGAGCATGCGGACATATTCAGTCAGCACTTCGGGGAGTACCGGCGAAGTGGCGGTCGTGTCAAAATCGTAAATCAAAACAGAATCAGTTGATCTCAAGCTTCAAAAGATCAGAGCGAAGCGCGGTGCGGATATACTCGCAGACACTCCCGCTGCGACCGTAGAGCTGCCCCGCCGCGGCGAGCACAATTGTTCTTTTCGGTATCTCAAGGAGCGACGCTTCTCTGTTCCTCGCCGGTCTGGCAAAAAGCTGAACACTCCCCTTGACAGGCAGAAACGCGTATTTATTGCTCTTAATGTCAATCATGCGCTTCCCCGAAGCGATGTTTTGTCCAAGATCGGGAAAAACCTGGGCAGAGACATACGACGTGCAGAAGCCAAACGTGCGGCCATTAAACATGACCGGCCATTGCAGCATCCAGTAGCCCGGGTGTTTGCTGTCGGGAATCTTGAACGCCGCGTCCAATTCGGGATCAGGTTCGACATGCTGAACAGGCTGAAGACCGATATCCTCATAGGAGGTCAGATTGAGAAAGCTGAACGTCAGCGCGTTGAAATGAGGAATCATCAGCCTTTCCGGTTCAACAGAGACAAAGGTGCCTCTTCCCTTCTGAATCTCAAGGATGCCGTCCGAAACGAGTTCCGAAATCGCCTGCCTGACAGTGGGGCGTGACAGATCGAGTTCTTCGCAGAGCGTCATCTCAGAAGGAATACGCTCTCCCTGTTTGTAAATGTCATCCTGAATACGCTCAACAATCAGTTCGCGAAGCTGTGCGTACAGCGGAACACTGCTATGGCGGTCTAATTTCATCCTCGTTGCCTCCTCCTAACTGATGCTAACATCATATCATAGAGACCATTGAAAACAAACAGAAACAGGCTGATTATTCAAGATGTCATGACGAGCGACGCGTTTCCTGCGGCGATACCCTAAGAAGTCATGTTCACTCAATCGGAGTATAGTGAATACAGGCTGTCCTGCCGGACTCGTCCATATCCACGGCGGCGAACCAGAACTCCACGGGAGTTTCGGTGAGACTGTTCGCCTGCAGCCAAGCTTCGGCGACACGCCGGATGCGCCCTGCCTGATCAGACCGCAGCGAACCATCCGCTCCGCCGAAAACGCTCGTGGAAGGCCCCCGCCCTTTACATTCGACGATAGAAATAACACCCCGGTGGCTCGTGATAAAATCGACTTCTCCGATCCGGTGAATCGCATAGCGGTGTTCGAGAATCGTGTGTCCTTTCGCGATTAGATCCTCCGCCACTCTACACTCAATGTATTTTCCGCGGTCAAAAGAAGTCATCTTCTCCTTCCGGTCTTCGAGGATACTTCCGATAAAACTCGCGCGATGGATCGGACACGGTCCATATCGGCGGAGCGCCTCCATGTGTTCTTTCGTCCCGTAACCCTTGTGAGACGAAAAACCGTAGACAGGATAGACAGTATCCCAGCTTTTCATCATCGCGTCACGCGTGACCTTCGCGAGGACAGATGCCGCCGCGATCGCGTTGCAGCGCGCGTCGCCGTGAATCTCAGCGATAACGGGATAATCGAATCCTTCCAGCGCGACGGCGTCGATCAGGGCGGCGTCCGGTTTTTCCCGGAGGCCCCGCAGTGCCTGTCTCATCGCCTCCTTAGTCGCCTCAAGGATATTGAAACGGTCAATATCCAGGTTCGTCACCATCGCGACCGACCACGCCCGCGCGCGGTCCCGTATCTCATGGAAGAGCGCTTCTCTGCGCTTTTCAGTCATTTTCTTTGAATCGTTCAGTCCGTAGAACGCCTCGCCTTCGGGGAGTATGCAGGCAGCGGCGACGACAGGTCCGGCCAGAGGGCCGCGGCCGGCTTCATCGACGCCGGCGATCAGATGAAAGCCGTCGTCGCGGAGCGCCGCCTCCATCTGAGACATCTCGGCGAAACGATCGATATCGCGCTGCGTGATTCGTATTGGTGGTCTGGGAATCGCGTCACTCAGCATGGCCGGTTCTCGCCTTCCGCGGATCGGGGAGGCGCCGCGTCCCCTTCTGTTTTCAGGCCGGGACTTTCCGCTTCTTCGTCCGCGGGACACGGAGGCCACTCGAGCGTGATACGCCCGATTTTTCCGGTCCGGAAGTCGTCGAGCAGCATGGACGCGAACCGCACCCGGTCAGGCCGTCCTTCCCCGCTGATGCAGCCCATGCGCACCGCCATCCCGTCGTATACAGCGGACGCGTTTCCCGATGCCGTTTCCGGCGTTCCGTACCGGGCGGCCATCTTATCATAGTAATCTGCCCAGAGGCGCCGGGAAAGCCTCCCGGCGACTTCTTCGAGCGGCAGAATCGAGTCGCGGATCGCCCCTGTCGCCGCAAGCCCCAGCGCCTCGTCAGGATTTGCCATCTTATGCGGAAGAATGCCGGGTGTATCCAGCAGGTGAAGGGCGGTACCCGACCGGAGCCAGTTGAGCTGCCGCGTCACACCTGGCCTTGATTCGACGGCGGCTGACTTGCGGCCAACCAGCTGATTGATGACTGTGGACTTGCCGGTATTGGGGATACCGACCACGAGAAGGCGCAGCGGGCGCGCGATTCTTCCCTGGCGCCTGGCTTTGTCCAGGAGCGGCCGGTGATAATGGATCAGCCGCCTGCGGATGAGCCGGATATCCGCATCCTCGCGCAGATCGCAGACCACGGCCGGTATTTTCTTTTCCAGATAGTATTCGAGCCACCGGCGGCTCGCCTCCGGATCCGCGAGATCGGCGTGCGACAGGAGGAGCAGATAAGGTTTCTCCGGTTCAAACGCCAGGTAGAGGGGGTTGCGGCTCGCGACCGGAATGCGCGCGTCAGCGACCTCAAGGACGGCGTCGATATGCCGCCACACTTTTTCGATTTCGCGTGCGGCGCCGGCCATATGTCCCGGATACCAGTGGATCTGTTTGCGCTCTCCGGATGCCATCAGAATGCCTCCTTCTGTTGTTTTGAGACAGCGCTGCCAATCACCAGTATACGACAGTTGGGCAGCCGTGTCGCCGCTGAGACGGCCATCCTGTCCGGAAGCCGAGGGAACCGCCCTGAAATCCCGGGAAAAGAAAGAACGGCCACCGGCCGTCCATTCTCTGCAGGCTGACCCTTAACGCCGCCTGTAAACTCCGCCAAGCACGCGCTACTTCTTGGCAGGAAGCTTCTCGCGCACGCGGGCCGCTTTTCCGACGCGATCGCGAAGATAGAACAGCTTCGCTCTGCGGACACGGCCTTTGCGCAGGATCTCGATCTTCGCTACTTTGGGCGAGTGAACCGGGATTACGCGCTCCACACCGACGCCATAGGCGACGCGGCGCAGCGTCACTGTCTCATTGAGTCCATGTCCCTTGCGTCCGATCACTGTTCCCTCAAAAACCTGAATTCTTTCACGGGAACCTTCGGTGATCCTGAGATGAACATTGACGCGGTCACCGATCTCGACATTTTTGTACTGATCGCGCAGGTGTGGCTGCTCAACCGCTTTAATGTAGTCCATATTGCGTACCTCCTTTAAATATTCACCGGATGTTCTTGCACGCAATTGCAGCGGACCACCCGTTCTAAAACCTTATGCATTGTAGCAGAAACGGGAAACGGCGACAAGTGCCATTTCCGCGGCACAGAGGTAACTTTAATTGCAACCGGCACAGAGGTAATGGCTTTATTCGGTGTGGTTGCGACAAAAGTCACTCTTTGACAGATGAATGCTCTGTTTCGAGCCTCCTGGCCGCTGATTCCCAGAGGCCGCGGTCGATCGACAAACCTTCGAGAAGCCGCGGTTTTTTCCGCAGTGTTTCAATAAGACGCGAGATTTCGCGTTCCCGGTCGATCGCCGCCTGATCCCCCGACAGCAATACTTCCGGGACAGCGCGTCGTCGCCATTCACGCGGACGCGTGTACTGCGGCCATTCCAGAAGGCCGTTGGAGAACGATTCGATCTGCCAGGCTTCCTGATCCGGGAGAACGCCGGGGATCATCCGCGCGACAGCGTCGATGATAACAGCGGCCGCGAGCTCTCCGCCTGTCAGAACAAAATCTCCCAGAGAGACTTCCTCCGCGCCGATCTCCTCGATGACACGCGCGTCCACCCCCTCATAATGGCCGCAGATAAAGATCACATGCGTCTCTTTCGAAAGTTCCCGCGCCATCGTCTGGTCGAAAGTCTTCCCGGCGGGCGAAAGGAAAATGGTGCGGGGCGGACGATGCCGCTCCAGCGCGTCTTTGGCCTGTGCCGGCCTTCCCGCGGCGGAACTGCCGCGCTCCACCCCGGCAATGGATGCCGCTTCCGCTCCCTCGTCCTCCGTTTGTCGTGCGACAGAGAGCCACGCGTCATAGACAGGATCGCACATCATCACCATGCCGCGGCCGCCCCCGAACGGGGCATCATCCACCTGACCGTACGCGTTGACAGCAAAATCGCGAATCTGGACGAGATCGAGCGCTATCAGCCGCTGCTGAATCGCACGGCCGGTAATGCTGTAGCTGAGCGCACCCAGTACCTGCTCCGGAAAAAGGGAAAGAATCGAAAACTTCACCGTGGCCTCCGTGCCTGAATAACCGCCGCTGCCCTCAATCGGGCACCTTTCGGTACAGCTCGTAGAGTCCTTCAGGCAGTTCGACAGAAATGGTCCCGACGTCGAGATCGATATGGCGGATGACCGATTTCAGGAAAGGAATGAGCACATCGCGCTCACCCTGCCTGCGGACGACGAGGAGCTCCCCGCCTCCGGAACTGATCAGTCCGGTCAGTTCGCCAATATCGCCCCGCACGGCATCGGACACCCGCGCGCCGATCAGGTCTCCGGTGTAGTATTCATCCACACTCCGCAGCTGAAGGGCGTCCTCCCTGCTGACCGCGAGGTAAGACCCGCAGCAGCGCTTCGCCGCCTCGCGGTCCTCGCAGCCCTTAATACGGAGCAGAAGACCGGATGGCGTCACGCGGATCCCCGAGAGGATTACCTCTCCGTGCGGCATGTGATCCCTGTCCCTGACAAGGAAACACTTCATCCCCTCCGCAAAGCGCGCGTCATCGTCCGTGAGGCTCTTGGCAAAGATTTCCCCGTGTACGCCGTGCGCGCGCTGCAGAAAAGCGATCAGCAGATAAGGCCGGATCATGAGACGATATCGACGGAGACGCGTTTATTGTCCATCGCGCCTTTTGCCTTCAGGACGGTGCGGATGGCTTGCGCGCGGCGTCCGCCGCGGCCGATGACCCGTCCGATGTCCTCCGGGTGGGCGTGTACGCTCAGGAGAATATCCTTCCCTTTCACTTCTTCTTCGATCACGAGATCTTCAGGGTGCTGTACGAGCGGTTCGATCACTGATCTCAATAAGTCTTTCATGGAATTACTCCAGCACGCCGTTGTACTTCAACAGCTTCTTAACCGTGTCAGTCGGCTGCGCACCTTTTGTAATCCACTCCTTCACCTTGTCCGCGTCGACCTTAAAAGTCGAGGGCTCCGTATGGGGGTCGTACGTACCGATCTCTTCAATAAAACGGCCATCACGCGGTGAGCGCGAATCGGCGACCACGACGCGGTAATAAGGCTGCTTTTTCTTTCCGACTCTCTTCAGTCGAATTTTGACTGCCATGTTTTTTCCTCCGATATTTTTGTATCTATCTCAACAGTGGTGATGTATCACTGCCGGCATCTTCTTTACGCTCATTATTCTAAAAACCAAAACCGCCAAACGGCGAGCGCCCGCGGCGCTTCTTCTTTCCGCCCAGCATGCCGAACTGCTTCATCATTTTCAGCATGTCGTCGTACTGGCGGACAACCCGGTTGACATCCTGAACAGTCAGCCCGCTCCCCGCGGCTATGCGGCGGCGGCGCGAGGCGTTCAGCAGCTTCGGATCTTCCCTCTCGCGCACAGTCATCGACTGAATGATGGCGCGTGTGCGGATGAGGCCTTTCTCATCAAACTCCATGTCGCCCATTTTTCGGCCGACGCCCGGGATCATCGCGATCATCTCACGCATCGATCCCATATCCTTGATCTGTTCGAGCTGGTCAAGCATATCCTGCATGGTAAAACGGTTCGCCATGAGGCGGTCTACGGTCTTCCTGGCCTGCTTCTCATCGAAAGCCTGAGACGCTTTCTCAATCAGCGTCAGCACATCGCCCATCCCGAGGATACGCGAAGCGAGTCTGTCGGGGTGGAAGACTTCAAGGTCTTCGATCTTCTCGCCTGTCCCGATCATTTTGATCGGCTTCCCCGTCATGCGGCGGATCGACAGCGCCGCGCCGCCGCGCGCGTCGCCGTCAAGTTTTGTCATGATAAAGCCGTCAAGACCAACTTCACGGTCGAACGCTTCCGCGATGGCAACGGCTTCCTGGCCAATCATCGCGTCGACGATGAGCAGTCTCTCATCCGGGCGGACCACCTCATCGATCTCCTTCAGTTCGCGCATCAGTTCGTCGTCGATCGTCATACGGCCGGCCGTATCGACAATCACCGTATCGCACATCATGTATTCCGCTCGCGCGCGGCCCTGTTCAGCGATTCTGGCAGCGTTTTTCTCTCCAGGATTGATGAAATACGCCACCCCTGCCTGCTCCGCCAGAACACGCAGCTGTTCCTGCGCCGCCGGGCGGTGCACGTCGACAGAGACCAGCATCGGCTTCTTACCGCGCTCCTTCAGATACAGACCGAGTTTCGCCGCGGCTGTCGTTTTTCCCGTTCCCTGCAGCCCGTAGAGCATCATGACGGTAAAGCCGGACGGAGAGACGGTAAGTTTTTCTTCTTTGCCGAGAATATCGATCAGCGATTCGTGGACAATTTTGACGACCTGCTGTCCGGGCGTCAGGCTTTCCAGAACGTCAGCGCCTTTCGCCTTCTCTTTGATTTCGTCCGTTAAATCTTTGACAACCTGGTAATTGACATCCGCTTCCAGAAGCGCCAGACGGATCTCGCGCATCATGTCTTTGATGTCTTTCTCCGTCACCCGGCTCTTACCGCGCATCGCGTCCGCGATATGACTCAACTTCGAACTCAGACTCTCAAAAAGGGCCATGTCAATTCCTCTCGTCTCCCCTCAGCCCCAGCAGGCCTTCCAGCGCGTCAAGCGCGCGCATTGTCTTCTCACTCTCTCCGTGTTGAAGTGATTCGCGCGCGTCCTGCAGCCGCTTCGACATCTCCCTGTCGCGCTCGGCGAGACGTAGTCTGAGCTCAAAGGCTTCCAGCCTGGCGGCTCCGCGCCTTACCTGTTCGTGGACGCCCTGACGCGTGAGCCCCGTCAGATCGGCGATCTCCGCCAGGGACAGATCGTCGGCGAAAAAGTACGTCATAATCTGCAGCTGGCGTTCACTCAGGAAATCGCCGTAGTAATCGAGCCATAGACAGATATCTGTATGAGAAGATTTCAGTTGTCGCGCCTGCGGTTCTTTCATAAACGGGATTATAACGGGCACCGCCCATGCTGTCAAGTATTATTGTTGACAGATAAGGCCGTGAGACGCACCGTGTTTCCAGGTGAAACCTCTGTGTTCACCGCAGGGCAGACAATCCTCAGAAGAACATTCAGCTCTCGGGAAGAAGGGCTCTCAGGAACAGTTCGCGGTCAAAATCCTGCAGGTCGTCCGCGCCCTCGCCAAGGCCGGCGAGCGCGATCGGAAGTCCCGTCTCGCGCGCGACGGCGATCGCCACCCCGCCCTTGGCGTTCCCGTCGAGCTTGGTGATCACGAGCCCCGTGACGGAAGTGGCTTCGTGGAACGCGCGCGCCTGGATAATCGCGTTCTGCCCCGTCGTCGCGTCAATCACCAGAAGCGTTTCAACCCTGGCTTCGGGCGCTTCGCGTTGAATCACGCGCCTGATTTTCGCCAGTTCATCCATCAGATTCTTCTTCGTGTGAAGGCGTCCGGCCGTATCGATCAGGAGCAGTTCCGTCCCTCGCGCCCTGGCCGCCCGGATCGCGTCAAAGACCACAGCCGCCGGATCGGCGCCCATATCGTGCGCGATCACGGTTGTCTCTGTCCTTGCTCCCCATACTTTCAGCTGATCGATGGCGGCCGCTCTGAATGTGTCGGCGGCGGCCATCATGACGCGGTAACTCTCGCGTTTTGCGCGCTGCGCGAGCTTGGCTGATGTGGTCGTCTTGCCTGTTCCGTTGACACCGACCATGAGATAAATCGTGAGCTGTCCGCGGTCGAGCGTCAGCTTCTTCTCGGTGAGCCGTTCCATCAGCGCATCGTAGAGAACTTTCATCACAGCTTCCCGCGACGCGTCGCCGGTGTCCCTTATGTGTTTACGGATCGACTCAATCGCTTCCGTCGAAGCCGTTACGCCGCAGTCAGCCTGGATGAGTGTCATCTCAAGCTCATCGAGCATATCGTCATCGAAATGGCCGAGTCCGGCAGCGACGCGATTGAGCTGCGATGTCACAAAGCCGCGCGTCTTCGCCAATCCTCTTTTAAATGTGTCGAAAAGACTCACTGTATTCTCCCGTCTAACTTCTTTGATGCCGGCTTGCGAGCGCCGTCCGTTCCGGAATCCGCCATATGCCGGAAGTCCGGTCAGTCACCGAATGACAGCGCGGAGGAGAGCTTCATCGAAAGGACGCGCGAGATGCCTCTTTCCTGCATCGTGACGCCGTACAGCCGATCCGACGCCTCCATGGTCCCCTTACGGTGCGTGACGAGGATGAACTGCATCGACCACGCATAGCGGCGGACATAGTCGGTGAAGCGCTGCACATTCGCGTCATCAAGCGCCGATTCCACCTCGTCAAACACGCAAAACGGCGCCGGCTTGAGTTTTAGTATGGCAAACAGGAGCGCGATCGCCGTCAGGCTCCGCTCGCCGCCCGAAAGGAGCGACAGCTTCTGAAGCTTCTTGCCGGGGGGCTGCGCACGGATGGAAATATCCGCGAGCAGAACGTCATCATCTCCTTCGAGAACGATGTCGGCCTGTCCTCCGGAGAACAGCTCGGAGAAGACCTGGCCGAAATTCTGGTTGATCATGTGAAAAGTTTTATTGAACTCTTCGCGCATCGACTGGTCGAGCTTCCGGATGACCGAGGCGAGTTCCCGTCCCGCCTTCTCGATATCGTCGCGCTGCGCCGTCATGTATTCAATCCTGTCTTTCAGCGCCCCGTATTCTGCTATGGCGTTGTGGTTAATCGGACCGAGATTTTCAATCTTTCGTCTGAGTTCCGCGCGCTCAGATGTCGCTTTTGAAACGGAGACAATCTCACACGCCTCGTGCTCCGCTTCAAAACGCGTCATCCCGTGGTTCTCCCACAGCTTATTGAGCTGGTCGTCAATCTGCTCACCGCTCCGCGCGAGTTCAGACAGCTGGCGCTCATGAACCGCCGCGAGCGCAGACACGCGGTCGTTCGCGCCGGTCATCGCCGTCAGCAGCTGACGCTGGCGGACGGACTCTTCTTCCCGCTTCTCCATCAGCGCCGCAACCGTCTCCTGACTCTCCCGGCGCTCTTTCGTCGCTCTTTCAAGGCTGAGGCGGTTCTCCTCGATGTCGTGCCGGCACTTATCGATCAGCCGGTTTTGTTCAGTCAGTTCACGCCCGACTGATTTGAGTCTCGTTTCAGCCGCCTCTTTCTCGCCGCCCGTACGCGTCGTGAGCAAGTCGAAATCAGCAATCGACGCGTCAATGGAACTGATTGTCACTTTGAGGTGCGTGACGCGGTCGCGGCATTCGTCCCGCGCGGCTGTCTGTTTTGTATTCTCTGATTCGAACTGACCGACAAGTACAGCCGCCTCGTCCCGCGCGCGGATTGTTTCCAGGCGCTCGCTCTCCAGACGTTCCATCGCGAGAGCAATCTCTTCACGCCGTTTTTCGACCGACGACGCTTCCTTATCCAGTTCGAGATGCCTTTGGGCGAGGCGTGCGGCTGACTGCTCTCCGGCAGCGAGCTCCGCGGCGAGCTGCAGATGGCGGCGGCGCGTATCCGCGAGTTCCTGCAGCAGTGCTTCTTCTTTCGCGGCGGCGTTCTTAAGCGCTTCCGTCGCTCCCTCAAGGTCCGAACGCATCTCTTCCACTCTCTTTTCAAGCGACTGGACGCGTGCGCCGATCTCACGTATTCTGGCCGGTCTTCCGATCACCCCGGTTGTCTTAGGCGACATCCATCCGCCCGTCATCGAGCCGCCCCGGTGCACGATATCGCCGTCCTTCGAGACAACAGTGTATGCGCGGCCAGTCGCTTCGCTCAGCGCCATGGCGTCTTCCAGCGTCTCCACGATCAGCGTCCTTCCGAGCGAATACTGCAGCGCGGCATTCACACTCTCCGGACATGATACGAGGCTTCCCGCGACGCCGACCCACCCGTTTGAGCGCCGCGCCTTATCCAGTATCCTGCCGTCGATCGGACCGGAATGAATGGAACGGACAGGCAGAAATGTGACGCGGCCGGCGCGCGAATCGCGCAGCCATTTTATCCAGTCCCTCGCCGTCTCAGGCGTATCACATACCACATGATGTGTCGAAGCCCCCAGTGCGACCTCGATCGCGCGCGCCAGATCGTCAGGCACCTCGATCAGCGAGCCAAGCGGTCCGAAAACGCCGGTGTCACCAGCTCCGCCGGTCGTCCGCTTCACCTGCCGCATCAGCGTCTGCACAGGGCGCTGATATCCCTCAAAGGAGGATTCCAGACGGTCGAGTGTCTCCGCTTCGTAGCGCAGCTTTTGAATTTCGGTATCAGCCTTCCCGAGCGACGCGTCGATCGAATCCGCTCCAAGATGGCATTTCTGCGTCTCCGCTTTCGCCTCCGAGGCGCCGCGTTCAAGCGAAGCGATCCTTTTTTCCTTCTCCGAGGCTTCTGATCGGAGCCGGCTTATCTCCGACTCCGCTTTCCCGAGATCGGACAGGAGCGATGCGAGATCACGCCCGATATGGTCCTGGCGGACTGAAAGCGCCTGATTCTCCCCCGTCCGCTCGCGGTAAGCCGCGAGAAGGGCAAACGCCTTCTCGGAGAGTGCGTCGCGTCTCTTGACTGCCTCCGTGGAACGAGACTGCAATTGGAGCTGTTCCTGTTCAACCGCGCGAAGCGCCTCCTGCGCGCGTTCATATTCAACGTAAGCCAGCTTCTTTTTCTCAATCAGCTCATTGCGCCGCGAAACCCTCCCGGAGAGCTCGTGGTCGTAAGCCATGACCTGCATCGTTAGGCGGTTCTGCTCTTCAAACAGCGATTCGGCGTTTTTCTTTGAAGCGTTCAGTTTTTCCCGGTAGAGCGCGTCGAGCCCTGTCTTCTCTGTTTCAATGACAGACAGTTCATTAAACCGCGCCTGTTCCCTGTCGATCTCCGCTTCCATGCCGTCAACGAGCGCGACGGCAGCCGTGTAAGCTCCGCGCGCCTCGCCCTGCTCTTCCCTGGCTTTCTCAAGGTCAAGTCTGGTAAGGTCCGCGTCTTTCGCCCGCTTCGCCTGCTGACCTTCAAGGCCGGCGATATGCTTCAGTGTCAGCGCCGCGTCGAGGCGGCGGTATCTCGCGGCAAGCTCCAGGTGAGACCGGGCGTCGTCCGCCTGTTTTGCGAGCGGCACGGCGCGGTCGTTCAGTTCGGCGAGCAGGTCATCCGCGCGGACAAGATTCTGCTCGCTGCGTTCGAGTTTTCGAAGCGCTTCTTCTTTGCGCGTCCTGTACTGGACAATACCTGACGCCTCCTCAAAAATAGCCCGGCGGTCCCCGGAACGGCTGCTGAGTATTTCATCGACTCTCCCCTGGCCGATAATGGAATACCCTTCAAGGCCAATCCCCGTATCCATCAGAAGTTCCGTGATATCGCGGAGCCGGCACGGCGTTTTGTTGATAAGGTACTCGCTCTCACCCGAGCGGTAATATCTCCTCGTGATCGAAACGGTTTCAAAATCGATCGGCAGAATATGGTTGGAATTGTCGAGCGCCAGCGTAACTTCGGAGAAACTGACAGCGCGCCGCTGGGCCGTCCCGTTAAAGATCACATCCTCCATCCGGCTCCCGCGGAGTGTTTTCGCGCTCTGTTCGCCGAGCACCCAGCGGATCGCGTCCGTGATATTCGATTTACCGGCCCCGTTCGGACCGACAATAGCCGTCACCCCTTCATGGAAAACGAGTTCCGTCCGTTCGGGAAAAGATTTAAACCCCTGGATTTCAAGCGATTTTAACATGAGGGATCAGTCTTCTTTCACGGCATGCCGGAAATAATAGTCGCGCGAAGCATCCTGTTCGGCCGCTTTCTTCGTCCGCCCTGATCCCTCCGCGGAGAGCTCGCCGTTGATAAACAGACCGACTTTAAACAGGCGGTCATGGACGGGACCGATCTCCTCGAGAACCTGGAAGGTGGGAACGATATCGCCGAGTGCCTGCGCCCATTCGTAGAGCTGACTCTTATAGTCATAGATCAGCTGACCCTTCAGCGCCAAAGAAAAATACGGAGCAAAAAGCCTGAGGATGACCTCGCGCGCCGCTTCATACCCACCTTCGGAAAAGACAGCGCCGAGTACCGCTTCAACAGAATCAGAAAGGTTAGAAGACTTCTCCGCCCCGCCCGCGAGCTCTTCCCCGCGCCCGAAGCGCATGAATGACCCCAGACTGAGAGCGCGCGCGACAAGGACCAGTGTCGGCTCGCACACGATGCCGGCGCGCAGTTTCGTCATGTCGCCCTCCGGCGTGTCGGGGAGAATCCGGAACAGGTGTTCCGTCACCACCAGCTGCAGAACTGCATCACCTAAGAACTCAAGTCTCTGATTGTCAGATGTCTGCGCTTCCTGCTCATAGGCAAACGACGGATGCGTCAACGCGTCGACAATCCGCTGCCTGTCCTTGAACGAGTAGCCGATATAAGTCTCCAGTTTCGTCAGATCCGGATCCACAGATAATGAGCGTTGGTCAGCGTCGGACGCAGAAGCGCGCATAGATTACAGGTTGGCCATAATGAAATCGACCGCGTCACCAACCGTACGAATACGCTCAGCTTCTTCATCGGGAATCGCAAGATCAAACTCGGCTTCCATGGACATCACCAATTCAACAATATCGAGTGAGTCGGCATTGAGATCCTCAATGAAATTGGAGGAAAGCGTAATGGTCTCTTCATCAATGCTCAGCTGTTCCGACAAAATCGTGCGAACTCTCTTTAGAACTTCCTGTTGCGTCATTTCGTTTCTCCTTAAATGAATTATGAATGATCCTTGTGAAAGCCGTATCCGCCCGCTCAGGCTTCTTCCGAACCCCGGAGCAGATTCTTGTTTTTCAGCCAGTAGTCCAGGCCGGAAAACACCGTCAACAGAACAGTCACGGCGACTAATATATCACATACGTAGGTCCAGGGCGTCCCGTAGCCGAAAAAAGGTTTTGCGGGGTCTATCCACTGAACAATAATCGGTTCAAACATCAGGGCAATCAGCGAGATGATCTGGAACAGCGTCTTGATTTTGCCGAACCAGCTCGCAGCGATAACCACACCGCGGTCAACCGCAATCTGGCGGATTCCCGTGACGAGGAACTCGCGGGCGGCAATAACGACAATCACATAGGTGGATATTCTTCCAAGCGCAGTAAAAGCGACAAACACCGACAGAACGAGCAGCTTGTCCGCAATGGGATCGAAGAGTTTCCCGAAATTGGAGACAAGCCCCTGTTTTCTGGCGAACATACCGTCGAGCAGATCCGTCAATGCCGCTATGATGAAGAAGATCAGCGCGATGATACGGCCGGGCGCGGAGAGAATAAACCCCGAAAACGCCGTGTCCTTCCCAAATGGAAGAGGCAGCATAAAAAACAATATGACCGGAATCATGATAATTCGTGATAGCGTCAGTTTATTCGCGATATTCATCGACCGTTACTCCTGTCAGATCGTATACCCCGGCATCCACAATCCGCACCACTGGCCGGCTGCCGACGCAGAAGTCCGGAGAGGTGGACGCGACATAAAGAACAGGATCTATATCCGGCGCTTCTCCGTAACTTCTTCCTTGGAAAAGTATACCACGCTCATCGAAACCTTCAAGTAAAACAGGGATCTCCTGCCCGATACGCGCCCTGTTCCGCTCCAGCGATATCTGCTGCTGCAGCTTCATGACTGCCTCTCTTCGCGCGCGCGCAAGCTCAGCGGGAACCTGATCGGGAAGTTCAGCCGCCCGTGTCCCTTCCTCCGGATAGAACACGAAACATCCGAGCCGGTCAAACCGGATCTTCCCGATAAAATCCAGAAGCTCTTCGAAGTCTTCGTCCGTCTCGCCGGGAAAACCGACCATAACAGTCGTACGCAGGATGACATCGGGTATGCGCTCGCGCACCCTGGCGATGCGGCTTTCGATGACAGCCGCCGTCTCATGCCTCCGCATCCGCTTCAACACGCGGTCGGAAGCATGCTGAATTGGCAGGTCGAGGTAGTGGGCGGCTTTGGGATTGACCGCCAATTCCCCGATCAGCGCGTCGGTGAGCCTGTCAGCGTAAAAATAAAGACACCGTATCAGCTCAGCTCCCGGTACATGAACGGAAAGATCGCGAAGAAGCTCCGCGAGTGTCGGGCGGGACGGCAGATCATTTCCGTATCGCGTCGTGTCCTGCGCGACGAGGATGAGCTCCTTGACGCCCTGTTCGACGAGCCGTCCGCATTCATCGATGATCGCCTGAGGTTCACGCGAGCGCTGGCGGCCACGGATAGAGGGAATCGCACAGTAACTGCAGGCGTTTGAACAGCCTTCCGCGATTTTGACATACGCGTAAGTGCCGCGGGCGGCTGACGGTGTCCTTTCGCAGCTGAGATGGCTCAGGTCACCAGGCGAGCCGGGCACATGCCTTGAGAGGTCGTCTCCCCGGCTGAGCCGGCGGAGCACCCGCGCGATCTCCTTGTACTCGCCCGTACCGAGAACGGCGTCCACTTCCGGCAATTCCCTGCAGATATCCCCCCCGTACCGCTGCGCGAGACAGCCTGTCACCACAAGGTACTTTCTCCCTCCCCCGGCGCGCTTGTGCCGGGCGAGATCCAGAATGGCGTCAATCGCCTCTTCAGCGGCCGGTTGGATAAAAGCGCAGGTGTTGACGATCAGATAATCTGCGCGGGAAGGTTCGCGCTCGAAGACAAAGCCTTCCGCCTTTAACAGCGCGCTCATGCATTCCGCGTCCACTTCGTTCTTCGGACAGCCGAGCGAAAGCAGATAAAAGGACTTGGCTGGACCGAGATCAGGCATCTTCCGTATTCTCTTCGGCAGAAGCGACAAAACGCCGGACGATCGCGCGCGATATATCCGGGGCATAGCCCCTACGGGTGAGCAGTTTCATCATGAGCGGCTCCTGTTCGCGGTCGGGAACGGCGAATGACGCCCGGCAGAGCTGAAGGCCTGTGTCGCGGTCATCCACCAGCGCTTCCGCCTCATCCCGCGCGATGTCGGACGGAATCCCGTTGCGAAGGAAAACCTGGAACATCGCGCGCTTCGAACGCAGGCTCCTCCCTGTATAGCGGCGCGCCACACGTTGGGCCGCCCGCCTGTCATCGATATAGTCAATTGATCTGAGATATTCAATCACCTGATCCGCCGTCTTCCCGTCGACCCCTTTTTTTCTCAGATTATCGCGCACTTTGCCGGAAGACTTGAAGCGGTCAATCCCGATATAGGCGACAGCCGTCTCCCGCGCTTTGTCGAAAACCGGTGAGGATGTCACGAGTCAAGTCCCAGGATGGCGTCGACGTCTTCGTCAAGAAACCCATCATCGCTGACGCTGTGTTTCGCCTGTTCCTTACCGTCGCTTTCAGCGCGATCAAGGTAATGGGCTCTGACTTTCGCGCTTATCTCTTCAAACAGCTCCGCATTCGCCTCATCCTCAAAATAGGCGCGCACATTCTCACGACCCTGTCCCAGCCTCTTCTCCCCGTAGGAGAACCACGAACCGCTCTTGTTGATAATGCCCGCGTCCACTCCCATATCGAGGACACACCCCGCCTGGGAAATGCCCTTGCCGTAGAGGATATCGAACTCAGCTTCGCGGAAAGGCGGCGCCACTTTGTTCTTCACCACTTTCACGCGTGTCCGCGAGCCGACCATTTCTTCGCCCATCTCAATCTTGCCGATCCGGCGCACATCGAGGCGGACACTGGCGTAAAATTTCAGGGCGCGGCCGCCTGTCGTCGTCTCGGGATTACCGAACATGACGCCGATTTTCTCACGCAGCTGATTGATAAAAATCACCAGCGTGCGGCTCTTGTTGATGACAGCGGCGAGCTTGCGGAGAGCCTGCGACATGAGGCGCGCCTGCAGACCGACGACAGAATCGCCCATCTCTCCGTCAATCTCCGCGCGCGGGACAAGCGCCGCGACGGAATCCACCACAATGATATCGACGGCGCCGGAGCGGGCCAGCGCCTCAGCGATCTCCAGCGCCTGTTCACCGTAATCAGGCTGGGAGACAATCAGGTTGTCGATATCGACACCGAGGTTCTCCGCGTAGATCGGGTCGAGCGAATGTTCCGCGTCGATGAAAGCCGCCACACCTCCGAGTTTCTGAACTTCGGCGATGCTGTGAAGCGCCACGGTCGTCTTGCCCGAGGCTTCCGGTCCGTACACTTCGACGACGCGGCCGCGCGGAAGCCCGCCGATCCCGAGCGCGACATCGAGCGACAGCGCCCCCGTCGGAACGGCTTCAACTTCCATGGACGCCGTATCGCCCAGTGTCAGCACCGCCCCCTTGCCGAAGTCTTTCTCTATGCGGTCAAGCGCCGCTTTCAGCGCCGCCTGCCGATCTTTATCTTCAATCGGTTTGACATCTTGTTTAGATTTAGATCTCTTTGTCATCCATTTCCTCCTGTAGCCCGCCGGGGCGGAACATCATAGAACTTTTGTTCCTTCTTGTTGATTTAATTCTATCGGACGCCGCCGTGAACGTCAATCAATTACGCGCTATGAAGCGTCAATACAGGCCTTTGCCCGCATAGAACTGTGTCAGTCTTTTACCGGCGCCATCTTCAGGAACCTCCTGATCATTCCCTGCAGATGGAGCGCTTCCCGGAACCGGATCGCGATACCTGTCCAGTAATATGTCAGAAAGACGATCAGCGCTTTAACACTGTACAGTGCCAGCTGAAAAAGTTTATTCGTCGTGTTGAGCGGGATGGTGTTGATGGCGAGCGCGACAATCGCCGACGGTATGGCGCAGGCCAGCAGACGGCAGTAGAACGGAAACATTCTGAACGGGCGGGCATCCCGGAGATGTATCCGGTAGAGCACAGCGAGCATGACAACTGTCAGAAGCGAATTCAGAACAAATGCGACCGGAAGCCCGTAAATGCCGAATCCGAAAACATTCGTGAAAAGATAGGACAGCAGCGGGTTGAGCGCCAGCGATACGACTGATGTCACGAGCGACAGGCGCGTGACATGGCGCGCGTAGAAAGCCAGATTGACAATCTCATAGTAGGTAATAATCAGGATTGCCGGCACATACAGCCTGAGAAGCATGGCCTCGATCAGGAGCTTCTCCGCGGGAATCGCGCCTCCCCACTGGAAGATGGCCTCTACCGTCTCTTCCGCCAGCACGCCGAATAAAATCACAAAAGGCGTCACATAATAGAGCGCCCGCCGGAGCGAGAAGGTGTACGTCTGCCGCATCTCCCTGTAGTCGCGCCTGGCGAATGCCGAGGTCAGGTTCGGTGACATGACACTCGCGACGGCGACGGCAAAGATTCCCTGCGGAAGCCGCCAGGTCGTCTGTGCGTGCCGGAGCGAAGTAACGGCGCCCGTGAACTGGTGGGCAAAACCGGTCTGAATGATCGCGTTCAGCTGCACAATCGACCCCGAAATCAGCGTGGGAACGGCGAGACGGATCAGCCGCTTGAATCCCCTGTCCCGCGTGTCGAGCAGCGGTTCATAGTGCATCACTTTCCTCGACATAATCAGGAGATAGACGAAATTCACGGCCGCGGCGATCACGACGCCGAACGCGACTCTCGCGGGCGCGTCCGCGGCTGTTCCCCCCCAGCGCATCATGAAGAAGATACAGATCAGGTTGTACAAAGAGGTTGTAAACGCCGTTCTCTGGTGCAGTTTGTGCCCCGTCAGAATGCCGATACACATACCGGCCAGAAAAAGAAAGACGGTCTGCGGGAAGAGAGCGCGCGCGACCATGACGGCGCGGCGGATCACCTCGGGATCCTTATTCGGATTGTAGGCGCTGATGATCGAACCGGCGAAAATTTCACCAACCGCGATGGCGAACACGAAAGCGAGCAGGAATACGTTGATAAATGTACTGAGGCTCCGCCAGAGTTTCCGCTCATGGCCGCGCGTGACCGCGGCGGACACGGCCGGTGTAACCGCCGCCGCGAATGTTCCGCCGACAAGCAGCTGGTAAAAGAGGTCGGGCAGCTGGAAGCCGATATAATACGCGTCCGTATTGATGCCGTACCCGAAAGTAGGCGCGATCATTACCTCGCGTATGAAACCTGTCAACCGCGAAACGGCCAGAGAAAGGATCAGAAGCGCTGTCGCGCGGCTGGAGGAAAGAACGCGGACGCCGCTCTGTTTCGTATGGTTTAGCATCGGCGGATCACTTATTGAATTTTTACTCATCCGTCTATGATACCCTTTCGGAGAAGATTGAGCGCCGCCGCGGCGGATTGTTTTCTGATTCTTTCGCGGTCACCGTAGAATTGGTACCGCCGGGCGGTTACGCCGGCCTCTGACGCGAGCGCGATAAAGACAGTGCCGACCGGTTTCTCGTCCGTGCCGCCCGAAGGCCCCGCGATCCCTGTGACAGACACTGCGTAAGTGGCTTTTGTGAGCGCCCGGCAGCGCTCTGCCATGGATTTCGCGCACGCTTCACTGACTGCCCCCTCTGAAAGGAGAACAGTCTCCGGCACACCGAGAAGCGCTTGTTTCATATCATCGTTATAGGTGATCATTCCGCCGAGAAGTGCCGCCGAAGCGCCGGGGATGGAACCGATAGACGAGGCGAGCATGCCGGCCGTACAGGATTCGGCAAACGCGCATGTCTCCCCCCGCGCGATCAGAAGATCGAGGACCACTTCGGCGAGCGTCCGCGGCCCGATCTCGAACACATAACCGTTCAGTTTTTCACAGATCGCCGCGACGACGGAGTCCGTCCTGTCTTCATCTCCTTCTTCCAGGCGCTGTGAGACTCTGTATACCACTTCCCCCGGGCTGGCGTACGGGGCGATCGTAACGCGATCCTGCGCGTCGATCAAGTCGCGGATGACCCGTTCGCTCTTCGATTCCCCGATACCGGTCAGCCGCACATAGCGGTGCACGAAACGCGCCTCACTGTATTTCTCGAGCGCCGGCCTGACATAATGGGCGAACATCGGTTCCATTTCGCGGGGCGGTCCCGGGAGCATCAGAATCGCTTTTGTTTTTCCTCTGTAAGAAAAAAAAGTAAGCGATCCGGGCGCGGTGCCGTTATCGTTATGGAAATATTCACTGCCCTCCGGGATCAAAGGATACGCCGGCGTCGCGTGTACGGCGTCCCGGTAACGGTCGTTTATCCTCGCGTTGATGTCCTGATTGGGAATGAGGGGAACGCCCGCGACGCGCGCCGTCACCGAACTTGTGATGTCATCCTCTGTCGGGCCGAGACCGCCCGTCGTGATAACCAGATCGTTTTCCTCGACGGCGCGAAGCAGTTCCTTCGCCAGCCGTCCGGCGTTGTCGCCGACCACGACATGCCGATAGGTGGAAAATCCGATTTCCGACAACTGACGCGACAGGAATCGCGCGTTCGTGTCAACGATCTGGCCGACCAGAAGTTCGGTCCCGACTGAAATGATTTCCGCAGAATGAAAGACCGCGCGAATCTCAGAATCCATTAAACCCACCGCCGACACCGTCCATGCCGCGCATCAGCTGTTCGTACTGCTCTCTTGTGATCAGTATTTTGCGCGGCTTGCTCCCCTCGTGCGGGCCGACCCACCCCCGCTCGCTCAGCCGGTCGATCAGGCGCGCCGCGCGCGGGTATCCCACGGACAGCCGCCGCTGCAGCAGCGAGACGGCGGCGTAATCCGCCTCAATGACGGTCGCCAGAGCGTCCATCAGCAGCTCATCTTCTCCTCCCGGTTCCCCCCGATCATCCTCAGCGGAAGAGCCGGCCGGGTTCTCAAGAGCCGCCGCGACACTCTCGTCGTACTGCGGGTCGTGGTAATCCTTGATAAACGACAGGACGGCTTCGACTTCGCTGTTGGAGACGAAAGCCCCCTGCCCCCGGATCGCCTTGATCGCGCCGATCGGGAAGTAAAGCATGTCGCCCTTCCCGAGAAGTTTCTCCGCTCCGCTCGCGTCGATGATGGTCCGGGAATCGACCTGCGACGCCACGGCAAAAGCGATACGGGAAGGGATATTCGCTTTGATGACGCCTGTGATGACGTCGACAGACGGCCGCTGCGTCGCGATGATGACATGGATCCCGACGGCGCGTGCCTTAGCCATAAGGCGCGAAATCGCGTCCTCCACCTGATGCTGCGTGACAGCCATCAGATCCGCGAGCTCATCGATGACGATGACAATGCGGGGCAGCGGCATCTCGTCCTCCTCAGGATCTTCGATTGCGCGGACAGCCGCGTTATAAGAGTCGATATCGCGCACCCTCCGCCCGGCGAACATCTGGTAGCGCTTCTCCATCTCCCGGACGGCAAAATTGAGAACGCCGTAGGCTTTTTCCGGATCGGTGACAACAGGGTGCATGAGATGTGGAATCCCGTTATAGACATTCAGCTCGACGATTTTCGGATCAATCATCAGGAAACGCACATCTTCCGGAGACGAACGGTAAAGCAGGCTGATCAGAATCGAGTTAATGCAGACCGATTTTCCCGAACCGGTCGCGCCGGCAATCAGGATATGCGGCATCTTCGCGAGATCGCAGAGAATCACATCGCCGCCGACGTCGCGGCCGAGCGCCGCGACGAGCGGCCCTTTCGCCTGCTTGAATTCGTCAGACTGGATGAGGCTGCGGAGGAGAACGGGCCGCGTGAGCCTGTTGGGGATCTCGATGCCGATGGCGGCTTTCCCCGGAATCGGCGCTTCGATGCGCACACCCATCGCCGCGAGGCTCAGCGCGATGTCATCGGACAGATTGACAATGCGGCTGACCTTGATCCCCGGACCGGGCGCGAGCTCAAACCGCGTAATCGTCGGCCCCGACGTGTAATTGACAATGCGCGCTTCCACGCCGAAGCTGTCCAGCGTCTCCTCGAGTTTCCGGCCGAGTTCGCGGATCTCCCGGACTTCCTGTGGCGTTTTTTTCATGCCGCGGTCTTCTTTGAGGAGTTTCAGGGGGGGCGCTTTATACCCATTCAACAGGCTCAGCTGCTGCCGCGCCTTTGCCGGTGTACGCTTCGGAAGCACCTGCTCCTTGTCGTCACCGCGGTCTTTCCAGCGCGCGCGGTCGATCATCGACTCCTGCTGAATGGATTCCTCTTTGCGTTTGATATCGAAATCCCGCATCGGCGGTCTGACCGCCTGGGGCGGCGGCTCACTGCCAAGGAAGACTGAAGGCTCCTGGAATGCCGGCAGCTGGACGGGAGCCGTCATCCTGCCGGGCGGCGTGAAGAGGTACGGCTTCCCCTGAAGGGGTTCCCGCTCTCTCCGCGATACATCGCCTGCACGGTATCCGGGCGGCGGTTTCGGAAAGACGGGGCGGTCCTGCGGAAGCTCCGCGCCCTCAGCCGGCTTGTGAAAGAGCGTCTCCCATCCGGCAGGTCCGGCGGGAAGCTCGATAGGTCCCATCCGTTTGTCCGGCTCATCCGCCGCGCCGGCCGGTTCAGTTTTTTCGACAGATTCCCCTTCAGACTCGTGAGTGGCAGGCTCTCTGTGCTTTTTAAATAAATCCGTCCATCTCCCCTTAGAGCGCGACGCGGCGCGCGCGCCGCCCTCAGCCGTATCGTCGTCCGGTGGGATGTCCGCGAGGTCGCCGCCTCTGAAGGAAGCCGCTTTTTTCGCCAGCCTGGCGGGCGATAAACCGAACGCATAAACAAGGATGAACACAACACTCGCAAACAGAATAATAACCGCTCCGGTGGTCCCGGCAATACGCTCGAGCGAATGCGCGATGAGCCCGCCGATCAATCCGCCGCTCATTTTATTGCCTTCGCGGATCAGCTCAGGGGAGAGACCGCATTCCCACAGCTTCGCGATCACATGGAATCCGGCAAACCCTTTCTCCGCGAGCGGTTCCAACAGAGGAAGGAGTGTCTTGTAGGGAACAGCGAAAAGCGAGATGAACGCTGTCATGATGGTGTAAAGCAGCACCGATGCGCCGACTTGTTTCGCGGTAACGGAGAGTTCGCGCCCGCGGAAAAACATCAGTGAGAATAACAGAATACAGGCCGGCAGCAGGAGCGCAAGTGTCCCGAAAAAACCCCGGACGGCCGTCAGGAGGAAACGCCCGAGCCAGCCTGTCCAAGAGGCCGGGGCGAGAAGCGCGAACGCGAGCAGCAATCCGATAGCGAGAAAAATAACACCGAGCAAATCCCGCTGCTGGCGTTTCGTCAATTCAAAACCTGATTGATTCTCCCCTGTCGGCACGTTTCCCCGCGTCCTCTTTTCCTTCACAATATTTTCTCACAGCAAACCGACGCGGTCGGCCGCCAAAAAGAGTCCGATGCATGTCTTTCCGTCCGTAAGCAGCCCCTCGCGAATCTGATCGAGGGCATCCGTCAGTCCGATCCGCTCCACTGTGAGGAACTCCCCTTCATCCGGCCTCGAAAAACCATTCGCCAGGCCGCGCGCGAGATAGATGCTGATCGCCTCATCAGTGTAGCCGGGCGAGGGATAAAAGCGCGTCAGGAGATCCCATCGCTCGGCGGAAAGACCCGTCTCCTCCATGAGTTCGCGCCGCGCGCATGCAAGCGCGTCCTCCGGGGGTTCCAGTTTCCCGGCGGGAATCTCACGCATCGGTCCGCCTGTTCCGACGCGGTGCTGGCGCACGAGGTAAATATGCTGTTCGCTGTCAAGCGCGACGACCGAAGCGCCGCCGGGGTGGTGTACAATTTCACGTTTCGAGAGGCGGCCGTCCGGCAGGCGGACATCCTGGACCTCGACCGAGAAGACGCGGCCGATAAACCGCGGATCCGATGAAAGGACTTCCTCCGTGAGAGTGGGCTCAACGCGGCGCGAAACAGCCCGGTCCAAAGCTGAAGCGCGGACGGCGGCGGGATCGGCCATGGGCTCGTCCCCTCCGGGCCGCGCGCCGGAAGGCGCGTCAGAAACCGGAGCGCTCTGCGCCGACGGCTCTTCATCCCTGATCGCTTCCGGAACCCGGATATGGGGCGCGCGGTGTTTCAATACCGGCTTATCCATCTCCCTTTTGTCTTCTTCTTTCCCGTTCATACCGTATCCTCTTCGCATGATCATGCGCTAATGATGCTTCTCAATTTCCCTGACCGCCATTTTATCACAGCGGTTATTATATTCATTATCCGCGTGCCCTTTGACTTTCATCCACGTTATTTCATGGCGGAGGTGCTCATTCCAGAGGGCCTGCCAGAGATCCTTGTTCGCAACCTGTATCTTTGCCGCGTTTTTCCAGCCGTTACGCTGCCAGTTGACAATCCAGTTTTCATTGAACGCGGAGACGAGATAGGCGCTGTCACTGAATAGCTGCACACGGCACGGACGGTTCAGCGCACGCAGCGCCATGAGGGCGGCGGTAAGTTCCATCCTGTTATTCGTCGTGTCCGGATCGAAGCCGGACATCTCCTTCTCCGTGCCCCGGGCGATCATAATCGCCGCCCATCCGCCGGGACCGGGATTGCCTGAACATGCGCCGTCCGTATAGATCGTGACCTCCGTCAGTTTCTTCTCGTGTTTCATTGGGTGAATCATAGAACCATTATACATGAGCACTCTGTGCGGGGAACCTGTTTCCGCTCTCAGATCCGCTTTCCGCGTCACCGTTTTCAACCGCGTCTGTTCTTGACAGTTCCGGCGGTTGACGTTATGATCGATTAGGTAATCGGGGTGTAGCTCAGGTGGCTAGAGTGCTTGCTTGGGGTGCAAGAGGTCGCAAGTTCAAGTCTTGTCACTCCGACCAATATGTGAAAACCCTGCGGATTTCGGATGCCGCGGGGTTTTTTGTTCTCAATATGACGGCCTCATCGAAAAGCATGTACTGCAATTATATGCATTTTTATAGTTTATTTACTTGCTTTAACAAGAAATCAGTATTACAATAAACGGCATGTTTCAACGCTAATATGAAAGATATAATCGCTTTATCATCTTTCAGGCACACATCGGCAAGGAGGAAAACATGAAACGCATAATTATAATTATTTTAGCGGGACTGCTAGCGGTCAGCCTGCTGGCGGGCTGCCAGACGAAGACGGGCGGAAGCGCCACAGAGCCGGAAATGACATCCGGCACGCCGCCCGAAAGCCAGAGCGGAACCGAGCCGGGAGAACCTTCAGAAACTCCCGCGGAGAGCGCGCCGCCGAAATTCGCGAAGCCGGAAGACTTTCTCGCGCAGAAAGATATTCGGCTGGCAGTTCAGGCCGGGACCGTAGGCGACTGGATTGCTCAGGATTTCGTCGGAGCCGACCACGTCGACCAGTACGCACACTACGTAGACGCGATTACGGCGCTCATGCAGGATAAAGTACAGGGCGCGATCATGGATTACGGCCCCGCTCTAAAAATTGTGAAAGATAAACCGGAGCTCGTCATTATGGAAGACGCCCTTACGGAAGAGAACTACGCGTTCGGCATCAAGAAAGGCAACAGCGAACTCCTGGAAGCTGTCAACGCGTCGCTTAAAAAGCTTTCGAAAGAGGGAAAACTGCAGGCCATCTTCGACAAATACATCAATGAAGAAGAGGGCGCCGGCGACGATATAGACTTCAATAAGGGCGCGGCCGGCGGGCAGCTCATCATGGGAACGGAGAGCGGCTTCGCCCCTTATGAGCTGAAAAAAGGCGACAAGATCATCGGCATCGATGTCGAGATCATGGCAGAAGTCGCAAAATCACTCGACAAGGAACTGGTCATCGAAGACATGAATTTCGATTCTCTCATCGCGGCCGTCCAGTCCGGGAAAATTGATATCATCGCGGCAGGGCTGACGGTCACCGACGATCGAAAGAAAGAGATCGACTTCTCTGACGATTATGTTATCGGGGCGAAGCAGGTACTCGTGGTCAAAGCCGCCGACCTGAAGTGATAACGCTATGGCTGCCCTATGGTCATCGGTCGTGGAGTGGTTTTCTGATTTCGGGAACGACTTCTACCGCAACTTTATCGTCGACGAACGGTATCTCTGGATCCTCAACGGATTGAAGAATACCTTGTTGATGACGATTTTCGCCAGCCTGATTGGGATAGCGATCGGCCTCTGCCTCAGCATTATCCGCGTGCTGAAGCGATCGGGGGCGAAAATCGGCTTCCTGAATAAACTGGCGGGCGCTTACATTACCGCTATCCGCGGTACGCCCGTCATGATTCAGATCCTGATCATCAATTTTGTGATCTTTTCATCGGTCAGGGTAAGCAAACTTCTCGTGGCTTCGCTCGCTTTCGGCATCAACAGCGGCGCATACGTCGCCGAGATATTCCGGGCGGGCATCGAATCGGTCGACAGCGGACAGATGGAGGCCGCCCGTTCACTCGGTCTGTCCTACGGACGATCGATGCGGTTTGTGGTGCTCCCTCAGGCCGTCCGAAACGTGCTCCCGGCGTTGTTCAACGAATTCATTACACTGCTCAAGGAGACATCGATCTCCGGATATATCGCGTTCACCGATCTGACGCGCTCCGGAGAAAACATCCGGTCCATCACATACTCGGCACAGCCGCTGATGATGGTCGCGCTGATTTATCTCATCGTCGTCATGCTCATGACGCGCATTCTCAGGATGATGGAACGGAGGCTTCACCGAAGTGATCGAAATCAGACATCTCTGTAAGCAATACGGCGGGCAGGTCATCCTTCACGACCTCTCCGTCACCATCACCCGCGGCGAGAAAATATGTGTCATCGGGCCCTCGGGCTCCGGTAAGAGCACCTTCCTCCGCTGCCTGAACAGGCTCGAAACACCTGATTCCGGTCAGGTGCTGATTGACGGCGAGGAGATTACGGACAGCAATGTCAACCGCATCCGGAGCAGGATGGGAATGGTTTTCCAGCATTTCAACCTGTTCCCGCATCTCTCCGTCGCGGAGAATATCGCGCTCGCGCCCGTGAAGCTCGGATGGCTGACGAAAGATCAGGCCCGTGAGACGGCGCACAGCCTTCTCGCGAGCGTTGGCCTGGAAGACAAGATCGACGAATTCCCCTCGAGGCTCTCCGGCGGCCAGAAGCAGCGCGTCGCGATCGCCCGCGCGCTGGCCATGAAACCGGAGATTCTCCTCTTCGACGAGCCCACGAGCGCCCTCGATCCCGAGATGATCGGCGAGGTGCTGTCCGTCGTGGGAAAACTCGCCAGTGAAGGCATGACGATGGTGATCGTGACGCACGAACTCGGCTTCGCGTATGAGATCGCGAACCGCGTGCTGTTCCTGGATGAGGGCGTCATCTATGAGCAGGGATCCCCCGAAGAGATCTTCAACCATCCGAAGCGCCCACGAACGGCGTCGTTCCTGTCAAAAGTTCTGGCCGGGCGCGGGCAGTATCCCACCGGCGCACAGCGAGGGAACCCATAAACACCACCACCGGCGAGGCGCGGGCGTTTCCGTACCTCGCCGGCGGTCAGCATACGAAGGGCCGAAGATCACGCGAGAGGCTTGGAGCGCTTGTGTTTCGTCCGGTCAAATCCATTGCCGAACGCTTCTTTGTACTCCAGCGCGAACAGGAGCGCCTCCCCGTCGCATTCTTTGACAATCTGACGCACCGCCGGCAGCTCTTTGTTGCTGCAGGCGCACATGATGAATTCCTGATCCGTTTTGGTATACGCACCACGCGCTTTGACGAGCGTGGAACCGCGGTCGACGCGCGCGGCGATGACATCGCTGATCGCCTCGACCCGCGCGGAAATGATCATGACAATCTTGCCCGAGGCGAAACCGCTCATGATCCGGTCAATGACAGTGGTTGACACAATGGTGAAGAGAATACCGTATAAGACGGCGTCGATGTTTTTGTAGACAAAAGCACCCGCGAGGATGAGCGCGCCGTCAGTGAGCATGGAGATCTGCCCGATAGACAGGTGGGGCCGGCGCGTACGGAGCGACATGATCACCAGATCGCTGCCCCCGGTGCATGAGTTGTTGTTGTAGATGAGCGCCAGTCCCGCGCCGCAGAAAGCGCCGGCGAACAGGGCCGCCAGCAGCTGGCTCCCCTCGTACAGAGGGAGAAGCGGAATGATCACGTCGAGGAACAAGGCGTTGATGATCAGCGTGACGAACGTGCGCAGGAGATACCGCCATCCTAAGAAGCGGAGTGATATCGCGATGATCGGCAGATTGATGACAATCTGCAGCAGCCCCATCGGGAGCTTAAATAAATAATTGAGAATGACCGCGATACCGGCCACCCCTCCGGGCGCGAACCGCGCGGGAGCCGCGAAAATCACAATTCCGACGCCATAAAGCGCCGAACCGATGATATCGATCAGAAGAGCCCTAACCACAACTGCCGGATCGATCTCCCATTTCCATAACCTGACTGTCTTCATCCGATTCTCCTCTTCCGTCAATTCTATAACCCAAACGGAAAGCTCAGGTGCTCCCGCTCATCGATGAATCGTAAAAGGCACCCCGGCCTTGTAAGCCGGGATGCCTCATCTTCTGGCAGGGGAGACAGGATTTGAACCCGCAACCGACGGTTTTGGAGACCGTTGCTCTACCGTTGAGCCACTCCCCTGTTTCAGGTGGTTTCCGTTCAGGGAGCCACCTGACGGCGTTCATCATAGCAAATGGTTGAAAGCCGTGTCAATCGTTTTCAGAAGTGGCGTTCGCTCCTCGGCTCACCGCGCCGGCTGCCACGTTCGTGTTCGCTCTCGCTGCTGCGAAAACCGCCTGAACGCCTGCCTTCACGGCCGCCGCGTTCGCCGTCGTCGGTGTGGCGGTCTCTTCTCCTGTCACCGCGATCTCTGCCGTCGCCGCGCTCCCTGCTGCCTCGCAGGCCGCGTCCGCCGCGGACGGAGCGTCCGCCGCGTCCTCCCCGGCCTTCCTCGTCGCCCTGTTCCGCGTAACCTTCGGGTTTATCCATCAGGTCGCGCATGGAGAGATTCAGTCTTCCCTGGTCATCGATCTCGCTGACGACGACTTTGACCTCATCGCCGACCGCGAGCACGTCTTCGACCCGGTCGACGCGGTCCCAGGCCATCTTCGAAATATGGACAAGGCCTTCCTTTCCGGGGGCGATTTCGACGAAAGCGCCGAACGTCATTAGGCGCGTCACAACCCCGTCAAAGACGGTGCCCGGTTCGGGATCGAACACGATCGCGCGGACAATACTCATCGCTTTGCGGCCTGATTCCTGATCGGTGGACGCGATATACACGTGCCCGACAGGGCCGTCTTCCTCGACATCGATCTCCGTGCCGGTAAGTTCTGTGATGCGGCGGATCACCTTCCCGCCTGAGCCGATCACGTCGCGGATCTTATCGGACGGGATGTCGACCTGATCGATCTTCGGCGCGTAGGGCGCGAGTTCCGCGCGCGGTTCCGCGATACAGGGATCCATCGTCCCGTCCAGAATGCGGAGCCTTCCTTCGCGCGTCAGGTTGAACGCGTCGCGGATAATATCGATCGTCAGGCCGTCAACCTTAATGTCCACCTGAATCGCCGTGATCCCGTCGCGCGTGCCGGCGACTTTGAAATCCATGTCGCCGAAGAAGTCTTCAATCCCCTGGATATCCATAAAAACGAGATAGTTATCTTCGTTTTCCGGATCGATAATAAGACCGGAAGAGATACCCGCGACCGGTTTCCTGATCGGCACACCGGCGGCCATCAGCGCGAGCGAGCTTGCGCAGACAGACGCTTGCGATGTGGAGCCGTTCGACATAGTGACTTCCGAAACACAGCGAATCGCGTACGGGAACTCGTCCTCATTCGGGAGGACGGGAATGAGCGCGCGTTCCGCGAGCGCGCCGTGGCCGATCTCGCGCCTTCCGGGCGACCGGTTCGGGCGGGCTTCGCCGACACTGTAAGCCGGGAAATTGTACTGATGCATGTAGCGTTTGCTGTCGCGCGGGTCAACACCGTCGAGGCACTGCGCGTCGCTGACCGTGCCGAGCGTACAGATAGTCATCACCTGCGTCTGGCCGCGGGTGAAAAGCGCGGAACCGTGAACGCGCGGGAACAGATCGATGGCGGCGGATAGCGGCCGGATCTCGTCGAGCTGCCGCCCGTCGACGCGGCGGTGTTCGTTCAGGAGATAATCGCGGACGACATATTTTTCAAGACTGTCGACAATGCCCGCGGTGTGCCCAGCGTCTTCCGGCTGATTCGCTTCAATAAAAGCCCTGACTTCCTCTGTCAGTTCAGCGACCGCGTTGTCGCGGACCGTCTTGTCGGCCGTGAGAACCGCTTCCCGCATCTTACCGATGAACGCTTCTTTCACCTGTGCAAACAGGCCTTCGGGCGCACTCTGCGAAGCGTAAGCAAATTTTTCTTTTCCGATTTCCTCTCGCATTTTCTCGATCAGAAGGCACAGCTCTTTGATAACCTCATGTCCCTTTTCGATCGCTTCGAGCATCTTTGCCTCGGGAACTTCGTTCGCGCCCGCTTCGATCATATTGATCTTCTTCGCCGTCCCGGCGAGGAAGAGATCGAGATCAGACGCTTCAAACTGCTCAAGCGTGGGATTGATGATGACTTCATCATCGATCAGCGCGATCTGCACACCGACGACCGGCCCGTTCCAGGGGATGTCGGAGATGGCGATCGCGGCGGATGTGCCGATCAGAGCGGCGACCTGCGGCGAATGATCGTGATCAACCGAGAGAATCAGGTTATTCACAACCACATCATTCCGAAGATCACCGGGAAAGAGGGGCCTGATCGGACGGTCAATCGACCGGGATGTCAGTACAGCGTTCTCTGTCGGGCGCCCTTCCCGCTTCAGGAATCCTCCCGGAATCTTGCCGACGCTGTACATTTTTTCTTCGTAATCGACAGACAGAGGGAAGAAGTCGATTCCCTCGCGCGGCTCTGTCGAGGCCGTCACCGTTGTCAGGACTGTCGTCTCGCCGTATCGGACGAGGACGGCACCGTTCGCGAACTGAGCGAGTTCGCCGGTTTCGAGAATTAAGGGAGCGCCCGTTAATTCCATTTCAAATACTCTTTTTGCCATTTTTTCCTCCACAATGGTTTTCACGTACACAGCGCGGACAGCCCGAATAAATGGCAGTCCGGCAGATGAACAGCGCGTTCATCTCTGTACGGCGATCAGTTGAATGTTCTTTTGGGATCGGAATGCAGGCAATAGAGTGTAGAGTCCGCATCTCTCTCATGCGTAGAGAGGCGCAATCTACGTCCCACTGCCCGATCCGATACCGATGACCATAGAAAGCGGCGGTCATGTCAGGCCGCCGCTTCGATGCTTACGTTAACGTCTCAAATTCAATCGGGCGATCAGCGCACGGTAACGCTCGATATCATCCTTCATCAGGTAATCGAGAAGCGCCCGGCGGCGGCCGACCAGCTTCAGAAGACCGCGGCGCGAGTGGAAGTCCTTCTCGTGCGTCTTCAGATGCTCCGTCAAATGATTGATTCTCCACGTCAATAGCGCGACCTGCACCTCCGGCGACCCTGTGTCTCCGGGGTGAACCGCATACGCTTCGATGATGGTCTGTTTTGTTTCCTGGTCCATAATATCCTCCTATACTCCCAGTGACAGCGTAGGGGTCGGACTGTCCGCGAACGATGTCAGGGAAATAACCGCCCGCTATTGTAGCACACGTGTACGGCTTCTGTCACGATCATTCCCCAATCTCCGCGCTAATTGGCTATTTTCAGCTATTTTCAATGCTTCAGACAGTAGTCTTTCAGAGATAAGAAGCTCTCTCCTGTCTCTATTTTACCCGTTTTAAAAGGAATTTTGTCCTGCGACGAGGCGGGAATACGGCTTTTTTCGGGGATTCCCCGAGATATTTTCGCGCGTCTTTGATAAAACTGGCGATAATCATGATAATAACAATGGCAATCGGGAAGGCGGCGATAATGCTGACGGTCTGCAGATTGTTCATACTCCCCTCGCTGAAGATCAGCCCGATCGGGAGAAGGATCAGCAGGATCGCCCAGAACAGTTTCATCCGGTTTGACGCTTCTTCGTCCTCTTTGAATTCTCTGTAGCTGTACTGGGAAGCCACCAGCGTAATCCCGTCAAAGCTCGTCGCGTAGAAAGCGATCATGGAGGCGGCAAGGATAATCAGCACGAGCCAGCTCAGGGGAAGCGTGCCGATGATCGCGATGACCGTCTGATACAGATCGCCGCTTTTCTCGAAGAAAGACACGCTGTCAAATTTTCCCATCACCTGCAACCCGAGCCCGTAGTTGCCGAGGACAATAAAAGAGATCAGCGTGCTGCTGACGCCGAATACGTACGCGCCGAGGATAACCTGTTTCACCGTTCTCCCCCGGCTGATTTTCCCCATAAAGAAAGGACTCGCGACACACCAGACCATCCAGTACGCCCAGTAGAATATCGTCCAGTTCTGCGGGAAATTCGTCGTCCGGAGAGCGTCCGTCCACGTGCTCAGTCCGATAAAATGCTGCACCATGTTGCCGAAACCGGTAAACCCCGTTTCGACAATATAGCGCGCCTCGCCCCCGAACACCAGGACATAGATCAGCAGCGCGCCGAACAGGTACATACAGGCATTGGCCAGCCACGAGATGCCCCGAATCCCCTTCAGGACGGCGAACGTATAGATCAGGCAGATCGTGACGAGAATCGCGATGGTGACATACTTGGAGCCCGCGATGCCGAAAAGGCTTGTAAGAGCGGCGGACAGCAGGGGCGTCGCGATGGAGAAAGTCGTGGCCGTTCCGGCGATCAGCGCGATTACGGCGAGAACATCGATGATCTTCCCCGGCGCCTTATCCGTCCTGGCCCCCAGGAGCGGGCGGCATGCTTCCGAGTACTTCTGTTTTTTAACGCCGCGCACGTGGAGCATGAACCCGAAGCACGCCGCGAGCGTCGCGTAGAAGCTCCAGGGTATCGGCCCCCAGTGAAACTGCGTGTACGTGCTCGCCCAGTCCTGCATACTGCCCATCGCCGCGACATGGGGCTCCTGCGCGTAGTAAATCCATTCGCAGAGAGAGAAGAACAGGATATCCGCCGCGAGCCCGCAGGTGAAGACCATCGCCCCCCATGTCCAGAAACCGTACTGTGGCTTTTCACCGGGTTTTCCGAGAGTAATTCGTCCAATATCCGAAAACGCGATCCACAAAGAGACAATAAGGACGCCGAGGCCGATGATCAGATAGTACGCGCCGAAGGAGTCGCCGAGGAAGTTCCTGATCGACGAGAGCGTGTACGTGGACCCCTCAGGGCGGAGAATAAAGACGACACACAGGATAAAAATAGCGATGAACGGGACGATCGTCGTCCACGGATCGATCCTTCTCAGCCCCAATGGCCGCTGACGATTTTTTTGATGGTCCATAGTATTCTCTTTCTTTAAGTACGTTTTATTTATCCCGATCATCGACCGGTATTTTTCAGAACTTTGTGCTAAACAAGCTGTAGTCTCTCTATTCCTTCCGACGCATACCTGAAATAATCCTTCGCGTAGCGGTATTGGCGGAGACTGTAATCACCGAATTCCACACCGAGCCTGCGTTTGTATTCACACCAGTTAGACCAGAGAAGACCACACACAGCGATGTAACAATAGATCTTGATTCTCGTCGCGGCATCGCAGCGGCCGTCAAAATAGATATCGATCAGCCGATCCACCGCATCTCTGTCATAGAGGCTGTAAATACAGAACATCGCGATGTCTACGTGCGGATCCTGCATACCCGCGTATTCCCAGTCGGTGAGCTGCAGCTCCTCCGCTCCGTCTTTCATATAAAAAAGGAAATTATCAGGGACAGCGTCGATGTGCGTGAGACACCAGTCTTTCGGCTGACCGTCAATAAATGTCTTCAGACTCACCGCGTTCTCTTTTGTTTTCCGGTAGTCACGGTAAATGGAAGGGTCGCCCTCCCACAGTGATTCGTAAAAATCAATTTGTCCGAAAAGGTCAAATGTGTGCGGGACGGTAAGCTTCATCTCATGGAAATGCCGCAGCTTTTTCATGCAGCGGCCGATATCATCCGCGCTCCCGGCGTCACACACGCGGACAGAATCCAGAAACGATGTGATCTTGTACCCGTTCATCGGGTTGATGTACACGGGATCGTCGCAGAGCCCCGCACCGCGGATCGCCTGAAAGACCGCGGCTTCATTCCCTCTGTTGATCAGCTGCTCTGTCCCTTCACCCGGGATCCGCATGATATACTTCTTTCCTCCGACGCTGAAGAGAAAAGACCGGTTGGTCATCCCTTTCTTCAGCACCGATATTTGCTCTATATCCTGGGGGGACACATCGAGTGTTTCCGCGATCGTTCTGATCGCGCTGTTTTCCAGCTGATTTGAATTCGAATCGAGATCCCGCAGCTGTTCATATGAATTTATCTCAACAATCTCTGTGTCGTCTACAGTTCTTGCCGCCACAAACATCCGGTCTTTTTCGTGTAATGCTTCTTCCCAGAACGAGTCGTCATGACCGCTGTCCGCGATCAATCTCCGCACGTTCATGACGACCTTTTCCGCTTCCGGCCAGAGCAGATAGCTGATGCCGATCATACGGCTGCCTCCGCCCGCTTTGCCGACATCTGTCAGTTCCCTACGGCGGTTCACCCGAACGGCGCTGTCGCGGTCGATCCGATCGGAAACCATATACCACGAATAGAGTTCCCGGCGCCGGAACGGATTCCTCCGGCACCAGATATCGCATGGAATAACGTATGTGTTGCCCAGCCGATCCAGCACCCGCGCGAGCGAATATACATTGTTTTTTAATGCGTATTCTTCGTTCACGACAAGTTCGACACCGTACGCGTCCATCAGGTATTCAAACTGGTCTTTCATAAAACCGACGACGATGGTGATATCCCTGATGTCCGCGTCATGGAGCTGGCGGATCAGGCGCTCGATCAGCGGTTCTCCTCTGACTTCCAGAAAAGCCTTCGGTGTCGTCTGATTGATGGGAATCATGCGCATGCCGGGGCCTGCGGCGAGAATCACCGCGTTCCGCGGCGCATGTGAAGCCAGTGCCGTCCGCGCTTTATCCGTCAGCTGAACAAATTTTGTCAGGTAGCCCGCGCGCACCAGCGCGTGGATTGATTGGTTCACAGCGCCAAGCGAATGCCCTGTCACATCAGACAGCCTCCGCTGGCTGACATACGGCTCCAGAGCCAGCGCGCACACGACATCGGCTTCCTGTAATGACAGACCGCGCTTCCGTTTATCCTGACAAGAGTTCATGAACATCACTTCCTTGCAATATTGTGAACACTATAGCGCAAAACAAACGGCGCGCACAATGACCCTTCCGGTGAAGAAGCTCCAGTTGTTTGAAAGAGATTTTGCGCGGGCGCGGTCAGTTCAGGGGTGTTCCGCGGACAATCTCCCACATGAAAATCGCGCCGGCGGAAGCGACGTTGAGCGATTCGGCTCCCCCGCGCATGGGGATCGTCACGGTCAGGTCAGCGCACGCGAGCGCTTCCTCCGAGAGCCCATTCCCCTCGTTGCCAAGCAGTACCGCGAGGCGAGGCGCCGGCGGGCGGCTGAGAGCGAGGCTCTCCCCCTCAAGGGCTGCAGCGGCTATGACGAAACGGAGATCTTTCAGCTTGCCGGCCGCGCTTCCCGTCCCTTCCTCCAGTTCGACGACGGGGATGTGAAAGATTGAACCCATCGACGCGGCCGCCGTCTTCGGGTTATAGACGGTCGCCGTCGAGTCGGTCAGGAGCACGCCGTCGAACCCGAGCGCGTCCGCCGTGCGGATCAATGTCCCGACATTGCCAGGGTCCTGGACATCCTCCAGAATGAGAATACGGGCGGATCCCTCGCTCTTTTGAATAATCGACCGGATAAACGCGTCCAGCGTCAGGACAGGCGGAGTGAGAACGGCCATCACGCCCTGCGGCATTTTCATCGCGGACAGGCGCTCAAACAACCGCGGCGCGAGCCAGATAATGCGGTCGTCGGACACGCCGGACAGCGGTTGACGCGCATCGGCCTGAAGCTTCGCCATCGCCTCCCGGCCGCGCGAGTCGTTGGACAGGATGAGAAATTCCGGCTCAAGCGGACGACTGATCAGATCGGCGACATGCCGAAGACCTTCGACCAGAATGCGTTTTTCTTTTTTGCTTTGGCGGGGTGATTTCAGACGGTTCCATTTTCTGAACAACGGGTTGTCCGCGGAATCGATGGTTTTCATAGAAGCACCTCCTGTCGACGAGGCGTAGTTCCCGGGGCATTCCGTCCTTACGAAGGAGTGGCGCGCCAGCCGTTGCCGTCCTCTTCCACTAACGGGAGAGAGACGGGATTGTGCATCGGGAGCGCTCCCCACGCGAAGAGCGCTCCCGATCTGTTACGCGTTCAGCGCGTTCTTCGACAGTTCGACAAGTTTCGCGAATCCGTTTTTATCGTTCACAGCCAGATCGGCGAGAACCTTGCGGTCGAGGCCGACACCGGCGACGTTCAGACCGTTCATGAAACGGCTGTAGCTCATCCCGTTGGCGCGCGCCTCCGCGTTGATACGGGCGATCCAAAGGCGGCGGAAATCGCGCTTCTTCAGACGGCGATGCTCGTAAGCGTACTGGCCGGACTTCATGACCGCCTGTTTCGCGACGCGGTAGTTTGTGCTCTTGCGGCCGAAATAGCCTTTCGCTTGCTTTAGGACTCTTTTATGGCGGCGGCGCAGCACTGTTCCTCTTTTTACTCTAGACATATCTTTATTCCTTTCCTGATTCCGAACCGACGCTTACTTGTAAGGCAACAGCTTGCGCAGACGCTTCGCGTCCTGAGCTGACGCGACGACTGATTTGCGAAGATTGCGTTTTCTCTTCGGCGATTTCTTTGTCAGAATATGGCTCGTAAAGGCTTGCGAACGGATAAACGCCCCCGTCCCCGTTTTCTTGAACCGTTTCTTTGATGAACTATGTGATTTTTGCTTAGGCATAAGCGGCCCTCCCTCTTTTCATAAAAATCGTGTTGACTCTTTCTCAAATCGAATCTGCCCGACAAGCGTCATCAAGACAATCCCGACAGGATACACCTCAATGGAACCTGCAGCAGCGTGTGGTCTTGTTTAATCCCCGGTTCGCGCCGGGATATATTTTGATCGTGATCGAACCCGGACTCTCCCCGGCTCACTCCTTGGCAGGCGCCAGAAACATGATCATGTTGCGTCCCTCGGCGCTTGAAGCGCGGTCGATGACACCGATGTCGGAAACAGCCTCCGCGAACTCGTCCATGACGCCATAGCCCTGATCCGTGTGGGCCATTTCTCTCCCGCGGAAACGAATGACCACTTTGACGCGGTCTCCCGCTTCCAGAAAGCGCCGGGCATTTCTCACCTTGACATCGAAATCATGTTCTTCAGTCGTCAGTTTCAGCTGGATCTCCTTGATATTGACGACCTTCTGATTGCGTTTCGCTTCGCGCTTTTTCTTTTCCTGCTCAAAGATAAATTTACCGTAGTCCATGATCTTGCAGACGGGGTTATCCGGCGAGGGGGAGATGAGGACAAGGTCGAGATTGGCGTCATACGCTCTCCTCTGCGCATCCTCGATCGGCACAACGCCTACCATAATGCCTTCTTCATCCACCAGCCTGACACGTGGAAAACGGATATCCTCGTTGATCTGATGTGTTCTCGCTGCGTACTTGATATCGAACCTCCTTTATGAGCAATAAAAAAACGGTCTTGTTCCGCTCAACAAAACCGTCTGCCGTCAGTCGTGTTCTGGACCTCTTCGCGTAAGCTGGAGGTGAGAAGCGGAACTTCTACTTGCTCGGTACCGAGTATAAGCGATAGAAATGCCATCCGTCAAGGGCTCGAATCGCCCAGTAAATAATGCCGCCGAAAAAGGATACGTCGCCCAATAAATAAATGTCGTCCAAAATACTCCCGAAAGGGAGGAAGAAAAGGAGAAAGGCGGTTAAACCCGGTCGTGGACGTAAACGCCTCTACAGTGCGGCGCACAGGGAGCTTCTCACCTTCCTGTGGGCACTCCTTGGATTCCCGTCCTCACGAAGACTGCAGGCGGCCATCCCCGATACGCTCGACAACCTGGAGCTCTACGGTCATCACTCATTAACGCCGGCGTTTCGCGCTCAGATGCACTCCATGAACACTTCGGTTTCCACGCAGACACGGAGATTGTGCCCATGGAAAAGATGAAGAAGATCATCGCGATGATCAAGCGGTCCGTTGAAGGCGCCTCCCTCACATTTCCCCGGGGCAACGGTACAGCAAGCCCCGGAGGAATTCCTCCGTCCGCGCGTGCCGCGGGCAGCTGAAGAGCTGCTCCGGCGTCCCCTCTTCGAGAATGCTGCCTTCATCGAGGAACACGACACGTGTCGATACCTCCCGGGCGAACATCATCTCATGCGTCGCGATCAGCATCGTCATCCCTTCCTTCGCGAGCGCATGCATGACCGCGAGCACTTCCTGGACCATCTGAGGGTCAAGCGCCGAGGTGGGTTCGTCGAAGAGAAGTATCTCCGGTTCCATCGCGAGGGCACGCGCGATCGCGGCGCGCTGTTTCTGTCCGCCTGACAGCTGGTGCGGTTTCGCGTGGATGAAGGGAAGCATCCCGACCTTCTCGAGGTAGTATCCGGCGCGCTGTTCCGCTGTCTTCCGGTCAAGTTTCTGAACTTTCCGCATAGCGATCACGCAATTATTCAGTACATTTAAATGATCGAACAGGTTAAAATTCTGGAACACCATGCCGACCCTGGCACGGTACGCGGCGAGACTGACTCTCGAACGGCTCACGGGTTCTCCGCGAAAGCAGATCGTTCCGGCCGTGGGCTCCTCGAGGAGATTGATGCACCGGAGCAGCGTCGATTTTCCGGAACCCGATGATCCGATCAGGCAGACGACATCGCTCTCCTTCAATTCCAGGCTGACGGAGCGGAGAACCTCGTGGTTTCCGAATGTCTTGCTGAGTTCATCCACTGTCAATACCGTCGTCCGCTCCATGTCGATCCTTCCCCGAACTCCGTTGTCCAGCGGCGATTCATCTGTTCTCTTCATCGCCCCCTCCTGTCAAAAATCGCGTCATCACAGTTTTTGTTATCACTTCTTCTCTTCCGACGGCCGCGCGTAGCGGACAAGGCCGCTCGTATGGGCGAGCGTGTCCGTCGTCGCGAGATCGTAATGCTGTTTCCCGTCGAGGCGCTTCTCCAGAAGGCGCAGCAGCCAGGAGACAGACAGCGTCAGGATGAGGTAGATCACCATGATGATCGTCGCGGACTCGAAGTAATTGTAGAGAGAACCGCTGACACTTTTGTGCACGAAAAACAGGTCGGTGATGCTGATGACGGAGAGAACCGCCGTGTCTTTGATATTGATGATCAGGTTATTGCCGATCTGCGGGATGATATTCCGGAATGTCTGCGGGAGAATCACGCATAGCATGGTCTGAACATGCGTCATCCCAAGCGCGTGCGCGGCCTCCTCCTGCCCCGGGTCAATGGACAGAATCCCGCCTCTGACAGTCTCCGCCATATAGGCGCCCGTGTTGACCGAGACGATCAGAAAGGCGGCCGTCCACATATCCAGGTGCAGGCCGGCTACGAGGCGCGCGCCGTAATAGATGAATACCGCCTGCACGATCATGGGGGTTCCCCGGAACAGCTCTACATAGCTTCGAAGAACAATTTTCAGAATTTTCAGGGCGGCGCACCTGCCTTTCCCGGCGCGGGGACTGTCAGGCAGCGCCTGCACAATCCCCACCGCGAAGCCGATCAGACAGCCGATGAACGTCGAGACGAACGAGATGATGAGTGTATTGCGCGCCCCGATCAGATAATGCGAATGGTAGCGCGACCACGTCGTAACAATATTTTCCCAGAACGGTGCCATAAGGTCATCCGTCATTCTCACCGCTGCTCAGCGGCTGCATCTCGATCGCTTTCTGCATCATCGCGTCAAAATCCTCGATGTTCATTTCCGACAGAACGCTGTTGAAGGCGTCGACGAGCTTCTTGTTGCCTTTTTTGACGGAGATGCCGATATTGATGTCTTCATCTGTCACGGCGAAATTGTCGCCCCCGTCGGTGAAGTCGAGGATCTTCATGGAAGGATAGACATGCAGAGCGGCCTGCGCGGTCGGCAGATCGCAGACGACAAAATCGACTGCCCCGGAGTCGAGCGCGATCAGCATGGTCGGAGCCGAATCCTGAGCGGCCAGAATCGTCGCGTTTTCAATCTGCGGGAGGCAGACGTCGTACCATATGGTCCCCTGCTGCGACGTACACGTACCGCCCGCGAGATCCTTTATGCCCTTCGCCCCTGCGAAAGCCCCGTCGCTCTTCACCAGGGTGACGATGGACGCGTAATAATAGGGAACGGTGAAATCGACTTTTTCGAGGCGCTCCGGCTTAATGGACTGACCGGCGATCACCGCGTCGACATCGCCCGACTGGACCGCGGGAATCAGAGAATCCCAGTCGAGTTTCACGATTTCCAGCTCGTATCCCAGTTCCTCCGCCAGAAGTTTGGCGATCATCACATCGTAGCCGTAGGCGTAACCGACGCCGCCTGCAATCGGCAGCGCCCCTCCCTCGTCGCTCTCCTGTGTCCAGTTGTACGGCGCGTACCCGCACTCCATCGCGACACGTAGCTTCTTCCCCTTCCTGGCGGCGCAGCCGCAGAAGACCGTCAGCATACAGGTCAGGATAATCCATACAGCGGCAGCTCTCCATAATGTAGGACCGACTTTTCTCATCATTCTCCCCTTTCAATGAAACATGGGCTTTGTCACCCGGACAAAGCCCATGCATGCATCAGGAATAGAATGATGACCTAGCGCTCCACCGAAGTGACAGTCTGCAGCATCTTTTGCTGCAACCCAGCAACTCTCACACAGGCATGATCGAGATGCTTCGGCGTAGACTCCTTTCGTTTGCGATCGCTGCCCTGGCGTTACCGCAACTTACTGATAGGCTACGCGCCTCTATTAATATGAGACTCTAGCGCATATTTATTCTATTGTCAAGCGTCATATACGCCCATTTGGCGTGTTATCTCTGCATTATTTTTCGGCGATAAAGTTTTTTATAGAGCTCGCCGGCGAAGAACGGCAGGAGGATCAATCCGATCAGGATCCCCCAGTCGCGGGCGGCCAGCGGTATCGTTTTGAAATATACATCGATAAACGGGATGTAGACGACCAGCAGTGTCAGGACTGTTGACAGCAGAACGGCTTTGTTGAGGGTCGCATTGGAAAAGAAGCCCTGCCTGAAGACGGAGAGGTATTCGGAGCGGCTCGAAAACACGCGCAGAATCTCAGCGAGAATAAGGGCGACAAAGGCAAAGGTTCTCGCCCCCCAGGACGGCGCGGTATCCGCCAGCGGAAAGAGAGCGAAAGAGGAAACCGTCCGGTCGAATGCGATTTCTCCGTTCACGATCAGGTGGTCGGGGTACAAGAGGCGGCCGATGTTGAAGGCGGCAAACACCGTGATGAAAATGGCGATCGCCTGGATGAGAATCGACCATGTCATGTTTTTGTCGAGAATCCTGTCCTCTTTCCTGCGCGGCGGCCTGAGCATAATGCCGTCCTCCGCGCTTTCGCGCCCGAGCGCAAGCGCCGGGAAACTGTCTGTAACCAGGTTCAGCCAAAGCAGCTGAACAGGCAGCAGCGGGGTGAAATTCGGCCCCAGGATCATGCTCGTGATAAAGATGACGAGTATTTCGCCGAAATTACAGGAGAGGAGAAAGCCGACAACCTTCCGGATGTTGGAGTAGATCACTCGGCCCTCTTCCACGGCGCTCACAATCGTGCCGAAGTTATCGTCGGTGAGAATCATATCGGCGGCGCCCTTCGCGACCTCCGTTCCGGTGATTCCCATCGCGACGCCGATGTCGGCGCGTTTCAGTGCCGGCGCGTCATTGACGCCGTCGCCCGTCATCGAGACAATGCGGTCGGAGCGCTTCAGCGCTTCGACGATGCGCACCTTGTGTTCCGGCGATACGCGCGCGTAGACTGTCGTCGACTTCGCCGCCTCCGTGAGCTGATCGTCGGTCATCGCCTCGATCTCTTTGCCGGAGAGAACGAGTTCATCCGACGTCCTCAGTTTCAAATCGTCGGCGATCGCCGCGGCGGTCGCCTGGTGGTCGCCCGTAATCATGACGACCGAGATACCGGCCTGGTGGCATGTCTCGATCGCGTCGCGCGCCTCCGGCCTCGCGGGGTCGATCATCCCCATCAGGCCGGCGAACACCATCGCAGTCTCAGCGCCTTCGAACATCTCGCTGTCATGCGTGCGGTAGGCAAATCCCAGGACGCGCAGCGCCTGGCTCGCGAAGCGGATATTCTGAGAGAGAATGAATTCACGCCGCTCCGGGGACAGGGGGACAATCCCCTGGGACGTCAGCTCGCGGTCACAGGCTTCAAGCACGCGGTCGGGAGCGCCTTTTGTCAGCGAGTGCGGAATATTGTCCTCGAGCAGACACCCGACGGACATCATCTTTCTCTCCGAATCAAAGGGAAGCTCCCATACGACAGGACAGGCGCGGCGCAGGGCCGTAACAGAGATACCGCCCTTTTCGGCGACGGTCAGCATCGCCCCCTCGGTCGGATCGCCGATCATCGCGGTCTCCCCCGCTTCCCCCTCTGTCAGTACGGCGTCATTGCAGAGGACGCCGATTTCGAGGACGCGTCTCAGCACCTCATGTGACGCGACCGTCTCCGCCGCGCGCTCCGCGGTCGTCTCTCCAGCGGTTGCGCCCGCGCCGCTTTCGGGTGTTCCTTCTGAGAGATCGGCGCGTTCCCCGCCGTCCGGAACAGTGGTGATATCGCCCTGCGGCGTATAGCCGACACCCGAGACGCGGAAGTGTTCGCCGCCCGCGTAGAGGCGCACGACCGTCATCTCATTCTGCGTCAGCGTCCCCGTCTTATCGGAGCAGATGGTATCGACGCTTCCGAGCGTCTCAACCGCGAGAAGGCGCTTCACGATCGCGTTTTCCTTCGCCATCCGGTTCATACCCAGCGCGAGAAGGATAGTGACGACAGCCGGGAGCCCTTCCGGAATCGCGGCCACGGCAAGGCTGATCGCCGTCATAAAGAGCGCGAAAGGCTCGCCGCCCTGCAGAAGGCCGACGCCGAAGATCACCGCGCAGATCACGAGGAACAGAATGCCGAGGATTTTACCGAGGCGGTTCAGGTTCTGCTGAAGCGGGGTGACTTCCGTCTCGATGCTCTTCAGCCTGTCCGCGATTTTGCCGATTTCCGTCTTCGACGCGGTGGTCACGACGAGGCCTTCCCCGCGGCCATACGTGACTTCCGTGCTGCTGTACAGCATATTGTGGCGGTCGCCGATGCCCGGCACTTCTTCATAGAGCGCCGATGCGTCCTTTTGGACGGGCACCGATTCTCCCGTCAGCGCCGACTCGTTTGCCTGCAGGTTCGCCGACATGATCAGCCGGAGGTCAGCGGGCACGACATCGCCCGCTTCCAGCTCCACGAGGTCCCCCGGGACCAGCTCCGCCGCGGGAACCTGCCTGACCTCGCCGTCGCGCTTCACACGCGCGAAGGGAGCTGACATCTTCTTCAGGGCTTCCAGCGCTTTCTCCGCCCTGTTCTCCTGGATCGCGCCGAGCAGCGCGTTGATCACGACGATCGCCAGAATGATGCTCGCGTCGAAAATCTCGTTGAGCACGGCGGAGATGACCGCCGCCGCGATCAGAATCAGGATAAGAAAGTCCTTGAACTGATTCAGCAGTTTGACGGCAAAGGGCGTGCTCTTCTCGCCCGCCAGTTCATTGCGCCCGAAATGCGCGAGGCGCGACGCGGCCTCCTGTTCTGTGATGCCCTGTGAGGCATCTGTCTTCAGCGTTTGGATGACTTCCTGAATCGGGAGAGTCGCGGCTTTTTCACCGGTTAACGGACTCTCCGCGATTGTATCCGTCGCAGTGTCGGTCTTTTCTATCATGTGTTTTCCTCAGTATCAAATATTGAATGGTTCCGGTCAGTGGAGCGGCCCTGAACTCTTCTTGTGTCCTTCGTGGTGATCCTGGTGTCCGCCCGCTTCGGCGTGCTTGAACAAGCGGTCGCGAAAGGCGGATTCCTCCTCTTCATCCTCCTCCGGTTCGCGCGGCATGACTTCCAGCCGAATGCGCGAGATTCGCCTGTCTTCCATTTCAAGAACGCGGAATTTAAGGTTTTCAAACATCACCTCCGGGTGTGAGCCCGGTTCCGGAATATATCCGAGAAGTGAGAGGACGAACCCTGCTATTGTATCAAAATCGTCATCTTCTTTCAGCGCGTCGAGTTCAGGGACATACCGCCCCGCTTCCGCCGGCGTCAGCAGGCCGCTGAACACATAAGAGCCATCCGGATTGAGGATGACGCTGGTGACAGGGGCGTCGTACTCGTCCTCAATTTCTCCGACAATCTCCTCGAGAAGATCTTCCATCGACACGATCCCCTCCGTGCCGCCGTACTCGTCGACGACCACGGCGAGCGTCACGTGCTGCTGTTTCATCTCGCGGAAGAGAACGTCGATCTTTTTCACTTCCGGCACGAAAAAGGCCGGCCTCAGAATGCTGTCAAGACTGAAATCTGAACCGCGCTGGTTTTTCCCCACGCGCAGCAGATCCTTGACCGTCAGAATGCCGACGATATCGTCGATATCTTCATCGTAGACAGGGAAGCGCGAGAAACTCGCGTTCGCCGCGATGCCGACTGCCTCTTCGTAAGTGGCCGAGAGCGGGACCGCCGTAATCGATACGCGCGGCGTCATGATCTCCGAGACGTATTTGTCATCGAACGCGAAAATATTCTTGATCAGCGTCGCTTCGACTTCGTGCAGATCCCCGCAGCCCGCGCCGGCTTCCACAAGGATCCGTATCTCCTCTTCCGTCACATTGGAGGAAGTCTCTTTCGGATCGATCCCCATCAGGCGGAGCACCGCGTTGCCTGACCATTCGAGCAGTTTCGTGAAAGGGCGGAACGCGATATCGAAGAACCGCAGCACAGCGGATATGGACATGGCAAACTGTTCCGGGCGCCTCATCGCCAGCCGCTTCGGGACAAGCTCGCCCAGCACGAGCGTGAAGTACGAAAGGACGATAGTCATCAGCACAACCATCAGCGTCCGAAGCGAAGGATGAAGGAAGGAAGGGTCGATGACCGCGTACAGCCTCAGCGCGAGCTTGTCAGCCGCGAACGCGCTCGACAGGAATCCCGCCAGTGTAATCGCCACCTGAATCGTCGAAAGAAAACGGCTCTTGTCGCCGACGAAGCGGAGAAGCCTCTTTGCAGACGCATGCCCCGATTCCGCCATCTGACGGATTTTATTGTCGTTCTGCGTGACAACCGCCATTTCAGACGCCGCGAAAAAGCCGTTGATGAGAATCAGGATAAAAATCAGGATAAAATCGAACAAAAGTGAACCGCGACCAGTTCCTGTGCCCACCTGTTCAGTTAGAAGCGCCCTCCATAGAGGGCCGGTACAGCTGCTGCCGTCCAATGAGAATTACCTCCAGCCATCCTTTTCAGGATATAAATCGCCTCCAAGTATCGAGAATCCGTCGAATTCTCAAGGCGAAGCGATACTATGTTAGCAAAAACAAGGCCGCAACGCAACGCGGCGCGTGTGATACCATATAAAACGATCGATCATTCATTGACATACTCTATTTTAAGAAGGGAATGCATACAACATATATGGAAACGACAAACTCACAGAGCAGTGATGTCAGGCTGGCCGTCCTGATCGACGCCGATAATGTCCCGCCGCACAATGTGCGCGGCATGATGGAGGAGATCGCCCGCTACGGCACGCCGACCATCAAGCGCATTTACGGAGATTTTACGAAACCGAACCTCGCGCAGTGGAAGAACCAGCTGCTTGACTACGCCATCAGCCCTATCCAGCAGTTCAGCTATACAACCGGCAAAAACGCGACCGATTCCGCGATGATTATCGACGCGATGGATATCCTCTATACGGACCGGATCGACGGTTTTGTCCTTGTCTCGAGCGACAGCGATTTCACGAAGCTCGCCACCAGGCTGCGCGAGTCAGGAAAAATCGTCTATGGATTCGGCGAGATGAAAACACCCAACGCCTTTATCGCCGCCTGCGACCGCTTCATTTACCTGGAGATCATCGAGCAGCACACAGCTGAGGAAGAACAGGAATCGGATAAAGAGACAAAACAGACGGGACGCACCGCGCGCACGATCAAGAAGGAACCGGAGAAAAAAGAACCGGAGAAGAAGACCGCTGAGCGGAAGACAGCCGAGCGCGAGACGAAAAAGAATGACAAAGGCATTCAGAAAGTCGACCGGAAGCTGATTCAGCTGATCTCCTCGTCGATTAAGGACGTCGAGGATGAGAACGGATGGGCCTTCCTCGCCGAAGTCGGGAACCTGATCGTCAAAAAACAACCGTCATTCGACTCCCGCAACTACGGCTATGACAAACTGACGACGCTGATCAAGTCCATCGACCGCTACGAAGTGGAGATGCGCGATACCGGCAACCCGAACGTCAAACTCGTGTATATCAAGATTAAGAACCGATAATTCAAACTTTATTTATGGAAAAAGCGATGAGTAATAAAGAACAATTCTTCTTCCCAAAGTCGGACGTGCCTTTGCGATCGGTTCAACTTGTTGAGCTAGATATTCTGAAGGCTGTTGATAAAATCTGTCGAAAATACAATATACCGTATATGCTTTATGGTGGAACCATGCTTGGTGCTATTAGGCATCGGGGGTTCATTCCATGGGATGACGATATTGATATTTGTATGCTACGGAATGACTATGAACGCTTTCTCGAAATCGCATCACATGAATTACCAGATCATTTGGTATTGTCCAACTACAAGTATGAAAAATACTCTACTCTAATGTTTACGAAGGTTCGCCATTTAGATTCACTTTTTGCGCACCCGGCTAACCTCGATTCACCTGTCCATCACGGTATATTTATTGATATTTTCCCTTTGGACTCACTTCAGTCAAATTATCGGAAAAGCAAAAAGCAAATGCTTAAGAGTAACAGACAATTCATCATCGTTAGCTCACTAGATAAGAACCGTTGTAAATATTCTTCAAGTATTAAAAACTCACTTATGCGACTTTTTATTTACTATTTCACTAAAATTATCCCAAAAGCAAGGATCTTTAAACGAGCTGAGCGTGTATTCCAGCAATTCAACGCAACCAATACCGACTTTGTTACAAGTTTTACAAATGGCGGTACTCCTGACGCAATTGATCGGATAAAGATTGAGAGATCATCATTTTCCGATTTAGTAGATATGACTTTTGAAAACCATCTTTTCTTAATGCCACGCAATTACGATGAAATATTAAGACGTTTTTATGGAGATTATATGAAGTATCCGCCAATCGAGAACCGTCAACCCCTCCATGGAGTTTCGGACATCCGCCTACCAAAAGGTTATTAGTCTGATAAAGGTTAATCGAAATCTGGTTTTAGCATATAAACGTTCAGGAGAATACTCAAATTGATATCAATTAAACAAGAACCATCCCGAGCAATCGGGTCATCCACTTCACAGGCACCACTTTCGACAGGACGCGCACCAGTCTCCCGGAAAGAGGCGTGACCACGACGACCTTTCGCCTACGCACGGCTCCCAGTGTTTTGGCAGCCACCGTGTCAGGGTTTTCGATCCCCCATCGTTTGTAGGAAGCGAGAAGCTTTTCTTTTTCTTCATGGGTAAAGAAATCAGTCAGCATCGGATTGGGGCATGTAACGGTGACATGGATCTCCCGCCGGCGCAGTTCCTCCGCCAGCGCGCGTCCGAATGAAAGAATAAACGCTTTGGTCGCCGCGTAAGCCGCAAAGCCGGGCTGCGGCAGAAAGGCCGCGACGGAAGCGACAAATACAATCGCGCTCCCCGCTTCCATGAACGGCAGAACCGCGGATGTCACCGCCACCTGTGAGCGGACATTGAGGTCGCAGAGAGAACGACAGGATGAGGCGTCAAGCTCCTCGAAACGGCCTTCCCTACCCTCACCCGCGTTGTTGATGAGAAGCTGGACCGACGCACCCTGCTCCCGCAGCGCGTCCCCAATACGCTTACAGGAAGCCTCATCCCGCAGATCGAGCGCCAGGACCCTCGTCTGATGTTTGAGCCCCGCCGCGAAGGTTTTGAGCTTCTCCTCATTCCGCGCCAAAAGCCATAGCGCGACATCATCCGGAAGCGTCTCGTCGAGCAGGCGGACGAATGCTGCCCCCAGACCGGAAGAAGCGCCAGTGATAAGCGCTGCCGCGTATTTTGGCTTCTGAACCGCTTCAACTTTCATCGCTGTCTCCGACCACATAGATTCTAAGTCCGTAGAGATACCAACATCTGAGCATAACCCTGTTCGATTGTCCCCATCACATAGCTGATACCCTGTCTTAGGTGACCACAGTATAGCACGCGTGGCAGGAACCTCTTCTATGCTATAATTCGTTCACGTACGGAGGAACATACATGGCACGAACACTTGTCATCGGCTTGACTGAATCAGGCACCAAAACAACTGTTAATGAAGACTCTTTTAGCTGCGGCGACCGCGTTTACCCCGACATGATCACAGGGAGCGAGGAACAGACGCGCGGCTCATCTGCCTATACACAGCTCTACATCGTGACAGAAGGATTCGGCGGCTCCGGGGCGGGCGACCTAGCCGGGCGTATGCTGCAGCGCCTCAGCAAAGATTTCGCTGCGAAGGTTAACGAATATAAAAAGCCTGCGCTCGATTTTAAGAAATTCAGCTTTGACCTGATTCATGAGGCGCATCAGCGCATCAGAGAACAAATTGTCCCGCGAGACGGGCAGGGCGCCGGCGTTTCATTTGCTCTCCTTCTGATCGACGCAAACGCTGCGTATGTCCTCAACTGCGGCAACACGAAACTGCATTTATTCCGCGATGGAGAATTATACTCCCTGATCGACGACTCGAACCCTGAATCACAGGCCGCGCTCCCTTCTTTTGTCGGTGACCAACGAGCCACACTCGATCCGTATCCTAATGCGATGAAGTGCTTTGACCTGACAGCCGGCGACGTGGTTCTGCTCACTTCAGGCGGTTTCCACAAGGGCATACACCACACAACGTTGGCGAGAGATCTCTCCTCCGCAGATGCTTTCGCCGCCAACGTCCGCCAGGCGCATATCCACTCGCGACATGCAGACAATACCGTAAACGGAACGATTCTCGCACTTAAAGTCCGCGACCTTGAACTCATGGAACCGGATAACCTCGCCGCGAAGAATATGGAGCGATACCAGATTTATCACGGGGCGGCACCTGTTTCCCAAACGGGACAGGCTCCAAATAAAAAATATTTATCACAGCATGTTCCGCAGGAATCACCGGCGCATGATCCTGTACCCTACCCTGGCAGACCGCAGCAACCAGGCAATATGGCTTCGTCTCCTGCTGTAGTTCCCTATTCAGAATCTCAGCAGACACAAGCACTACCTAAGGAACCTGCATTACCTAATGATCAAGTTAAAGGAGATGATCCTGTGACCGCACAAGCGAAAATAAAAAAGAGAAGCAACTGGAAGACATTTGGCTTGAGCCTGTTGTTGGGGTTTGTAGTTGGGATAGTATCGATTTTGGTTGTTTGGTTTTTTGTGATTCGGTAATTTGTAATTATACGGATTTAATAAAGAGCATTAGACTGAAACATGCTAATATCCTTTATTAAAGTAGACGGTATTCAGTTCAATATTCGTTATTATATGATATAAGAAACAGAATTAAGCTTTGCATCTAAATGTATTTCGAAAGAGAAATACTTAGTCGAAAGAGAAGGAGTATCCATGTCATTAGTCTTAGGAATTCTCCAATTCCTAATTGTAGGATTTTGTACCTATAGCGAGTTTAAACGAAAATCTGCCGGGGTTTTCTTGTGGGCTACACTTTTCGCAATGTTCTCTATTACACATCTATTGACTTGTATCACAGGTGATCCGGAGTATTCCAGTACTACAATCGATACAGCCTCAAATTTTGTTATTCTGTTTTCGTTGTTCTATTTGTTCGGCAGATTTATCTTTACCAAAGGCAGTTATTACCAGCGTGATACATTAAAAAATTTGAGTGTTGATTATTCCTGCAATAAATTGCTTTATTCGGAATTAATTGTCTTCATTGTTTTTATTACTGTAACTATTTTTAAAATGGTCCTTCACATTGTTCAAGTTGGTTCGTTATCTAACATATCGTGGATCGCCTTAAGACGTGTCAGTGAGAGTTTAAGCTATATAAACATTGGTCAATTACTGAAACTACTGTTTTTCCTTTCCAGTGGAATTGGGCTATTATTACTTTTGAAAAAGCGATGGTTATTATTCTCAATAGTTATAATAACTTTGGCAGCAAACGTGATAATATCGCGAAATAGGGTTGAGGTACTTCCTGCATTGGTAATCCCAATTTCTTATTTCATGATTAAGACTAAGAAATTAGATCTCGTAAAAATGGTATTTTATTTGCTATTAGCAATGTTTTCAATTTATGTTGTATATGCATTGCGGGCATTTAGACATTTTGGTAGTTTTGAAGATTTTTTCCAAAATGGAAGCATTTCTGACTTGAACAAAAAAGTCATTCATCACCTTATTTCTGGCGACGGAGAATTGGGGTTAAGGCGAGCATTTTATCTTTTTATACAAAGTAAAAATAATTTCAATAACTTTGGTTTAGGACATACTTATCTCCGAATGTTACTCGTCTTTCTACCCACAAAGTGGACATTGGGAATAAAACCACCTGATTTCGCTCTTTCAATGGGGGCTGCAATTGGACTGGCTCAAGGTGGGAGTATGCACCCTACGTTATTTGGTGACGTATATGCTAATTTCGGAATATATGGTATATTTTTTGGTTTATTTTGGGCCGGTCTTGTTAGTATTTTTGAATTATTACTAGCTAGACTCGATAAACCTTTGAACAAAATATTGCTATTCACATTATCGGGAGTTGTTTTTGCAATCATGGCAAGAGGCGCCGTATATAATGGATACTTTATTCTAAGTTACGGTGCTCTTGCACTATTTCTAAATCAATGGCTTAGACGATGCATCACTTAAAGCTTGATCTTTCTCTTGTATCTGATCGTAGAAATAGAACAGAAAAACTAGTAATTAATCACGGCTTAATAATAACGGAAGAACTATCTCTGTAAAAATCACCTATAACATCTGCTATCGCTTTACTGATATTCTGATCAATATAGAAAACATTCTTTCCCCTTTCTATCGCGCGAAGAAACGCTACAAGCTCATATCGAATTCCCTCCCCATCTAATTGGTAGAAATATCGCTTGTTATTAACGGGATTCTCATATCTGATTTCAAAATAATCTGTCTTCCACCACGGTGCCGGTACATAAATATATCCGGATGTTCCCGATACTATTAACTCGCCTTCTGATTTAACCCCTTTACCAACTTTTATCGAACCGACTCCATGATTAAACACGAATTCAATTTTCGTGAAGCCATCAAATCTTATTTTACTATCAAGCAAATATGTAATAATCTGTTTTGACTTATAATCGGTTCCCAATAGTTGAAATATTGGAAGCATAGCGGTCGGTCCCCAATCACAAATACTGTTCCACGTAGGGAAGTAAACATTTTCGCTATCTATTAAACTGGTACATGTAGCATCAACTGAAATAATATCACCAATACGCCCACCCTTTGCCAACAGAATCAGACGTGAAAAAGCAGTTGCATACGCGGTTTTCATTGCCTCCATCAAAATGCATTTATTATCAGAAGCCAAGGTAAACAATTCATCGCATTGACGCCCGGACAATGTAATGGGTGATTCACATAGAACGTGTTTTCCATTTTCAAGTGCTTGTCTTATATGTTCATAATGTCTATCGGGATATGAGCGAATATAAACAGCATCAATATTATCCAGAAAGCCCTGATAATCGCTATTATTGGAACAATAATCTCTTAGTCCCTTTGGTATGAATTCACTATCGTCAGAGTAAACTGCCTGTACATGCATGCCGTTAACATAACGGCATTCAGCCGCAACTTTATTTAAAAAATCAGTCTCTCCCAGCAACCCTAATCTCTGAGAACGATTCTTATCCCTAATACCAGAACTTGAAATTCCTTCAGTCCTTTCTAAATACACAACCTTGCAATATTCATTCAAATATTCAAACTTTCCGACCCAATCCGATCCAACAGTAAAAATATCAATATCATAGCGCTTTATATCATCGATTTTTTGTCCTTCATATTCTTCAACAATAATTTCATCAGCTATCCCTGTTGCTTTAACTGCTTCAATCCGTTCAATCAATGATTGTTGCACATTTATTTTTCCGCGAGTTTTGTCAAAATCATCTGCTGTAACGCCTACAATCAAATAATCACCAAGAGCTTTTGCCCTTTCTAACAATCGAACATGCCCATAGTGTAGAAGATCGTACGTTCCATATGTGATTACCTTAACCATAGTGTTTATCTATCCTCACCTATCTAGTTCAAGCAATGCTTGTATAAACTTCTCCATAAATACCTTTTCTCCGATGGATACTCTCAAGCAATGGCCAAATTTGCCTACATTCGGGTACGATTTAATTAAAATTTTCTTCTCAGTCTTCATTTTCTCAACAATTTGCTGAGCATCTGTGTTCGGTTTAATAAAAATGAAATTCCCCGCTTCGCCTTGATGGATATAACCATAAGCATCAAGAGTATCAACTAAGTATTGGCGACCTTCCACGAACTTACTGATTAATGATTCAAGAAGCCCAGGGGTTTCGAGTACGGCTTCAGCAAACCTCATCGCAAACGCGTTAGTGTTATGCGGTGTACACATTTTTTGTACCATCTCTACACCTTCTGGCCAGCCAACTACATACCCGAGTCGACAACCTGCCATAGAGAACAACTTTGAGAATGTTCGTGTAACAAATATGTGATTGTCCTCAATCGCATATTTGATGAATGTTTTTCGATAGAAATAATGATACGCTTCATCCACGAGAACTGTGATCTGTTTTTCTTTTGCTACTTGTAATAATTTCTCAAATTCTTCATCTGAATACACATTACCCACTGGATTATTGGGATTTAGCAGAACAAGAAGCTGCGTATCAGGCGTCATCTCATTTATTATATTTTGAACGTCCATACTTAAATCTTCGTTGTATGGAACCTTGATAAATCTCCTTCCGTACATGTCTGAATATACTTGAAACATAAAATAAGACGGAACAACACCAACAATCCTTCCATTTTGAGAAGTAAAAGCTTGAATAATATACCGTATCCCCTCAGCAGATCCATTTACTAAACAAATATGTTCATTATCAGTCCCTAAATAATTAGCGAGCACCTCTGTAAAATGAAGCGTTTCAGGATACTGTGATACAAACTGAGGAGTAACACCATCTAAAACACTATTTATGAATTCTTCCGGTAATCCACCCGGGTTTTCATTAAGATCAAGCCTAAGATAATTATTTCGTGCATTCTGATCAAAGATTCGATGGAGATTCTCAACCTTAGAATCAAGGTAGTACATATTTGATTCCTCCAATTTAATAGTCATACTATTCATCAAAAGAGTAATACCAACAGCAATCATTTTCAGAAATAAGCTTCCCACCACATTTCAATTGTACCGCTCTTGATACTGGATTACTCTTATCAACGGTTGATAAGATAGTTTCTATCCCCAACTCTTTAGCTTTTGCTAATAGTAACTTGAACAGCTTAGTGCCATAACCTTTTCCGCGCTCATCTTTCGAAATTGCATATCCGATGTTCCCGCCATGAATTTTCGATTTTTCCGTTAGTTTCTCTCGTAGTTTTCCATAACCAACTGGATTGTTATCCACATAAAGCCAAAAAGTCCATTGACGAACAAATCCGTTTGGCAAGCTCTCTCCTCGTGCCCAGTCTTCCTGGAGTTTAAGCCATGTTTTATACTCATCGTAGGTCATCCCATTGACTTCATTCCGAAAACTATATTCTTGTATATCTATCTTCTGCAGCATTTTATAAACGTCAACAGAATCAGTGCTTTTGAGTTCGTGAAGCATTATTTGTTCTTGCATGTTACTCCTCCGCATCATTCACCTTGTATGTGAAAACAATAATTTAAATACACTATTTTGTATTTCAAATCAGTCATTCATTTGAATCGTAGTCATCAATACTTCACTTACATATTCTTTAATATTTCCTTCAATCATTCCTGCTTCCTCATTATTTTATCCGAAACCATTTGAAACAGTCCCATGACACGAAAACGATGAAGAAACAGAAAAAGGATTAATAACATCAGTAAATACCCGATAAGTATTAACCTATTTTTTATCAGGAATAAAACAATGGATACTGTTATCGTTATGAGTCCGACAAAGAGATCACGTGTAAATAAGGATATTCGAGTGATCTTATTGGCTAGATAAGTCTGAATACTAATCATAACGATGTTCGCGATTAGCAAAGCTATACCGGCACCATGAAGACCTATTCTCGGTAAAAGAACATAAATCATAACCACATTTACAAGGGCACCTATCGAATAGACAATCATAGTAAATTTCGTGCGTTTTAACGCGACAAATACTTGACTGTAAAAATCAACAAACACTCCTATTCCAGTGGCAGTAAAAAGAAACGGAACCAGTTGATAAGAATCCGCATATTGTTTATTAATCAAGAATGGGAATAAAAGCGCAATGGCAGGGATGGCGACTGAAATCCCTGCCGTTAAAAAGGAAGAATATCCTTGAATTGCTCGATTATAAATAGAATTATCTTTATCTTTTTCGTCCTCACTTTGAGAAAAAGCAAGCTCCTGCCATGCCAAGATAAAGCTTGAAGAAATCAATGTTAACAAGGCAGAAAACCGCCCGGCTATTGAATATAGTCCATTCGCCTCCATTCCAAATCTTACATCGTTTATAATCGCATAACGGGCAAACCCTGTGAGCAACCAACTAAAGAGCGTTCCCAAGGATAGAGGAAAACAGAATCGAACTAAAGCCTTGATCACTGAACGATCAATGGATGAAAACCTGAACCTACGGAACAAGCCTACTGCCCATTCGATCCAAAAGATCTGAATAAAATACCCTATAATAACGCTTAAATAGAGTGATTCAATACGAAGCGGAGTAAGGTAGATAAACAATATATTAAAAACCATTGTTATCAGACTTGCAACAACACCCGACAATGCATAAAGTTTGTTGAAACCATAACCGCGAGCGACATTCCCATAGATATAATGGATGATTGTCATAATACCAAACAAATAGATAAATACTGCATGATTAAATGAAACAAATGACCAGAGAACTGAAAGAGAAATAGTATAAACGAGTAACGCCATGCAAAATACAACCAGACCGTTAGTGATTACCTTAGACTGTTGATCCACTTCAGCATAATCATACATGTGGCGCAGAATACCCGCCCAGATATTAACAAATACGACTGTCGCAAAGAAAACAACCATTGTCGACGAGTAATCAAAATAACCCATATCGGCTTTGTCAATTTTACTTGTAAAAACTGGTAACAATAAGAAAGATACTAGCTTAGACAGGACATTCCCGACAAAGTAGATTAATGATGATTTGAAAAAACGTCCGCTCTGACTCACACGATCTTTTCTCCCAAAAAATCCAGTAGAATAGATACAATTCTTTCGCTTGCCTTACCGTCTCCATATGGATTTTTGGCCTGAGCCATTTTCAGATAGGCATTTTTATCCGTAAGAAGCTTCATGGTTTCTCTAAAAATATTTTCTTCCACTGTACCAACTAATTTTAACGTACCCGCTTCAATTCCTTCTGGCCGTTCTGTAGTATCTCTCATAACCAATACAGGTTTACCAAGTGACGGAGCTTCTTCCTGAATTCCGCCACTGTCAGTAATAATCAGGTAACTGCGATTCATAAAATTATGAAAATCAAGAACATCAAGAGGCTCGATGATCTTAATATCATGGCATCCGCTTAGATACTTCTTCGCAACTTCCCGAACTACAGGATTTAAATGTATGGGATAAACAGCCCTGACATCACTATTGGCCTCAACAATTCGACGTATGGCGCGGAACATAGATCTCATTGGGTTTCCGAGATTCTCCCTGCGATGAGCGGTGATAAGCAAGAGTCTCTTATCCCCCACCCAATCGAATATCGGGTGGTAATAGTTTTCACGAACAGTTGTCTTGAGCGCATCAATAACTGTATTGCCTGTCACGAATATTTTTTTTGGATCTTTATTCTCGTGCAGTAAATTCTCACATGCCTTGTCCGTTGGTGCAAAATGAAGATTCGCAATAATACCTGTTCCTTGTCTATTAAATTCTTCTGGATAAGGCGCATTTAAATTGTAGGTTCTAAGCCCGGCTTCTACATGCCCAACCGGAATACCAAGATAGAAACATGCAAGCGCCGTAACAAATGTAGTCGAAGTATCACCGTGAACAAGGCACATGTCTGGTTTTTCTTTTACTAGAACATTGCGAATCGAATCGAGAATAGCTGTTGTAATATCAAAAAGATCTTGCCGCTCTTTCATTATATTCAAATCATAATCTGGCAAAACCTTAAATGCATGAAGTACTTGTTCAAGCATTTCGCGATGCTGACCTGTTACACAAACACGGGTTAAAAAGTTTTTTTCTGATTGAAGTATTTTTATGACGGGGCACATTTTAATGGCTTCCGGCCTTGTCCCGAAAACAACCATAATCTTTTTCATTTTTTCCGCACACCTATTCGTTCACGTATTGATTCCGCAAGTTTAAGATTGTTATTATCGATACTGACACATTCAGTATACGCGATGACACTCTTTTTAAATTCACTAAAATGATCTATGAGGCATCGAAGACCTTGAGTATAGTGATCATCCGCAACACCAAGCGCATTTAATTCTACCAATTCACGAAGAGGAGGGTTTCTGGTAGTCAAGACAGGCAGGCCTTCAAAAAGATACTCGTAAATCTTCCCAGAAGCACAAAACTGATTATTCAGATCATTCTGGTGATAATTGACAACGCCTATATGACTTCGAGAGAGGATATATTTCAGAGTTGCTTCATCAACTTGATCAATAATAGTAACATTTCCAATGTTGTTTTCTTGTATAATTCGACGAATTCGGGTTACATCCTGGTCTGGAGAACGTCCTATGAGAAAAAGATGAGCTTCACTCTGAAAGTCTTTCATTGCATAAACAAGTTGATCGTTTCCACGGGTAATAAGGCATCCTGAGGTAGAAATAACATTTATCTTTTCAGTATCGAATATTTTCGCAAGTTTGGTGTTTTCAAAATCTTTTGGAGTTTTATTGCCAAAAGAAAGCTTTCGCAAATTTTCGTAAATAAGCACTGGAGATTTAAGTTTATAGAAGTTTTCCATAAATTGGGCGCGAAAAATATTTGCAGCAATAACAGCATTGGATCTCGGTAAAACAAATCTTTCAACAATACAGCCAATTTTAGAGGATAACCCCTTGACATCATGCATCAAATAGAGCTCGCGTGCATCGCTGACGAGGAAAACATTTGGATCCATTCGCTTGATAAAATAGGAAGGCAACAATGCCAAACGGTTGTCAGCAAGTATAATATCAAAAGGACCTTTCTCGCGATAAAACTGCTTTGCCTTATGAATAGAACAATAATACTTTAGAGGTAGTTGTCGTTGAGATTGTGAATCTTCAATCACCATCAGGACTTTACGCTCAAGGACAGTAACGGGACCCAACATCCTGCAAACACGGATAAGCTCTCGCAAACGTCCATCAAACGCAACATCTGAAAAAGTAACAACGAGAACTTTCATCATCCAGCGTTCTCTTTTCGTCTATTTAAAATATCGATTATTTCCGATCCAATGTAATCAATATCTGCTTCACGTAGATAAGGGTGCATTGGTAACGAGAGAACTGTTTCGCAGAGTCTGCTTGCAACCTCCAAACCAACAGGTGATCTAAGAATCCACTCAAAAGCTCTTTGCTCGTGCATGGGTTTCTCATAATAAACCATGGTTGGGATACCTCGTTCTCTAAGTTTTTTTTGCAAATAATCTCTTGTTGACCTGTCAGTTAATTGGATCGTGTACTGTGCAAAACTTGAGTGGTATCCTTCTGGAATAATTGGAGTTTTCACAATACCACTAAGTCTTTTTGTATATTCTCTATACACCCAATTAACTCGATCTAATTCATACTCAACTAACGCTGCAAATTTCACATTTAAAATTGCCGCCTGCATGGTGTCCAGCCTTGAATTCATACCAATCCGAACATTATCGTACTTATGCGTACCTTTGCCATGCACCTTTAACGATTCTATCAATTCAGCTACACAATCATCATTTGTAAATACTGCTCCTCCGTCACCATAACAGCCAAGAGGCTTTGCCGGAAAGAAGGATGTTGTTGCAGCATCACCAAAAGAACAAGCACGTTTACTATTCAGAGAACCACCAAATCCCTGTGCGCCATCTTCCAAGACCTTGATATCATGCTTACTAGCAATAGTCTCAATCTCGGAATAATTTGCTGGCAATCCGAATAAATCGACTGGAATAATCACAGCGGGATTCAATTTCCCTTCTTCTTTTATCTTAAGGATGGCTAACTCAAGTGAAGAACAATCAAGATTAAATGTATCTATATCTACATCGACAAAAACGGGGGTTGCTCCCACTTGTCCGACAACTTCTCCCGTAGCAAAAAAGGTGAAGTCCGGTATAAAGACAGCGTCGCCCTCGCCTATGCCCCACGCCATCAGTACCAGCTGAAGCGCATCCGTACCGTTCGCGCATGATATACAATGCTTGACGCCAACATATTCCGCAAGCGCTTTTTCAAGTTCCTGAACCTGCCTCCCTCCAATAAAGACGGAACCATTCAACACATTCTGAATGCTGGAATCAATACGGTCCTTAAGATGATCATACTGTGCTTGCAAATCACGAAACTTCATTCCGAAACCCTCTCTAACCCGCTTGGACTTAATCTATATGTCCTAAAACAATGCTGGCATGTGAAATCCTCACTTAGTACCTGACCGCATTCACATACCCAACCTATTTGTCTGGCAGGTACACCAACAACAAGAGCGTAGTTTTTAACATCTTTAGTAACCACAGCGCCCGCTGCAACCATCGCCCATTCGCCAACAGTCACACCACATACGATTGTTGCATTCGCGCCAATAGATGCACCCTTCTTGACATGCGTTTTAATGAAATTTTCGTGCCCTTTCGGGTATTTCGCGCGAGGAGTCAAATCATTCGTAAACACGCATGACGGACCGCAGAACACATAATCTTCTAGTAGAACTCCTTCGTATACGGAGACGTTGTTCTGGATCCTGCATCCATTTCCTATTGTGACATTATTGCCAATATTGACATTCTGCCCCAATGAGCAATTCTGTCCTAGACGGGCGCCAGCCTGGATATGGCAAAAATGCCAAATTGTCGTACCAGCGCCGATTTCAACCTCTGAATCAATACAGGTTGTTTCATGTACATAGTATTTATTCTCATCCATTGAACTGTCCTTCAAAATCTAGTGTTGAACTGTCACCTAAAGGAAACTTGACGGCAGTCCGTGTCAATGAAGAGCGGTAAATAGCTAAGACCAGTTCAAGTGCCTGTCGTCCATCCTCACCTGTGATATATGGCTTCCTTCCCTCTTCAATAGCCTGAACAACATCTCTATATAGAGGCGTGTGCCCATAACCATAGACATTGGGTGGATTCTCGTGATACATTTCTTTAACTTCATCTTCGGAATCCTTTCCATCTCCAAAGCGCCACTCTTCAATCAGGTTGACAGATTTACCTCCAGCCTTCACCGTGCCTCTCTCACCGAAAAGATAAAGCGTCTCTTCCAGGTTGGATGGAAACACGTTGGACGTTCCTTCGATTAACCCATAGGATCCATTTTTAAACTTGATGAGGGCGAGCCCCAAATCTTCAGTTTCCAGATATGGGTGGTTCAAATTATCAGTGTACGCCATCACTTCATCAATGTCATTACCCATCATCCATCTCAACAGATCGATATTGTGGATGCATTGATTCATCAGCACGCCGCCATCCTGTTCCCATGTGCCTCGCCAGTCACCTTGGTTGTAATATTCCCTTCCGCGATTCCAACGAATATGAGCCGCCCCGTGGAAAAGTCGGCCAAATCTCCCCTCCTCGATAGCTTCACGAATTTTCCGGATTGATTTATTAAATCTGTTTTGATGGCAGGCACAGACGACGACACCTCGTTTATGTCCTGCTTCAACGATGGCATCGGCATCGCCCATCGAAAGCGCAATAGGTTTTTCTATGATGACATGGCAGCCTGCAGCGATACAATCGAGAGCGATTGACGCGTGTTTTCCGCTTTCCGTGCAGATCGCTGTCAACTGAAGATTCTCTTTTTCCAGCATTTGTTTGTAGTCCGTATATTGATGAACATTCTCCGATAAGCCGAACTTCTCAGACTTTTCAGCCATCCTGCTCTCAACCACATCACAAATGGCGACAATATCAATCCCGCAATTCTTTGCCGCTTCTATATGGTTGGGCGCAATTCTCCCACATCCGATTAACCCGTAGCGCATTTACCAATCTCCTTAAAAATCCAGTCTTGTTCAATAGACTAAAGTACTTGAATATTCTCCCGATTCTTTACGGATTTCATCGCGTTTTTCGTATCGAAGATCATGCTGGCGTGCCGCTGAACGAAATCGTAATCAATATTTGTATGAGAAGCCGTCACGACCACCAGATCAGATTCTCTTAGCACCTCTTCTGTAAGCGCCGGTATACTCTCCATCTCCAGAGCACCGTCTTTGAACCGATTAACCCATGGATCATAATATGAGACATCCGCCCCGACACATAATAACTGCTCAATTACACGTATAGCCGGACTCTCTCGATAATCATCGATATCCTGTTTATAAGCTACGCCAAGTACCAAAATCTTTGATCCGTTGATAGCTTTACGAGAGCGATTAAGAATATGCATTGCCCGGTCTTTGCAGTACTCCGGCATCCTGTCATTAATCATCATGGAAGATTCAATCATTGACGTGTGGAAATTGTATTCTCTGGCCTTCCAGGAAAGATAATACGGATCCAGAGGAATGCAGTGTCCGCCTAACCCCGGCCCGGGATAAAACGGCATAAACCCATAAGGCTTTGTGGATGCCGCCTCGATGACTTCCCAAATATTGATATTCATTTTATCGCAGAGAATCGCCATCTCATTGACGAGCCCTATATTAATGTTGCGAAATGTATTCTCAAGAATTTTTTCCATCTCCGCGACAGCAGGACTGGAAACTGTATGAACATCCCCGTCCAGTACCGCTCGGTACATGGAAGAGATAAGATCAAGGGCTTCATCCCCGATGGCGCCGACAACTTTTGGCGTATTTTTTGTCTTGAAAATCAGATTGCCGGGATCAACACGTTCGGGTGAAAACCCCAAATAGAAATCTTTCCCGCAGACTAAACCTGAGCCTTTTTCCAAAATCGGCTTCAGAAGCTCTTCTGTCGTACCCGGATAAGTGGTGGACTCCAGAACGACCATCGCTCCTGGCTTCAAATGCTTCGCTACAGCTTCTGTAGAAGATTTAACATAGCTTAGGTCAGGTTGCTGGTACAGATCAAGAGGTGTAGGAACGCAGATGGCAATAAAGTCCATTTCCTTTACGAAGGAAAAATCAGAAGTCGCATGAAGTTTCCCTATTTTAACCAGTTCGGCCAAGTCGTCGTCAATGACATCACCAATATAGTTATGACCCTGGTTCACTAATTCCACTTTTTTAGCTTGAATATCAAACCCGGTAGTATCAAAGCCAGCACGCGCTTTTTCCACTGCTAGCGGCAAACCGACATAACCGAGCCCAGCGACTCCAACTTTTATGGATTTGGTGTTAATTTTTGCTTTGATTTCATCGTAGTTACTCATTGAATCCCCCTTGATTCTGAACCAATTTCTTTCTTTAGATAATTCTAAACTTGCAGAATCTTATTCTCCAAAAGTTTATCTATATGTTAGAAAAAGTCAACTATAGAGCAACTGACGGAATACAAAATCGATTAATTAACCGATGTTTTTATACAAATACTTTCTCAAACTTCTTAGCTAATACACAATAATCATGCTCAGATTCCACGAAATCCTTACCTTTTTGTCCCATGTTTATTCTTTCTTCAGGAGACATTTCATATAACAGCTGAAGTGAATCTTGAATTTCATCCTTACATTTAGAATTCTTAACAATTACTCCACACCCTGTAATCTCGACTGGATTCGATGTGATGTCCATGATCATCAGTATCGGTTTTGCCGCCATCATCGCATCAAACAGTTTATTCAGACTTCCGCCAAAACGATATAGTTTAGTCTCTAACCCAGTAATAATCACTATATCGAAGTGATTCAATAGAGAAGGGATTGCGCGTTTCTTCACTGGTTCGAAAAAGGTAATATTCCTGATGCCTTCATCCTCAGTCCGACGAATAAGTCTATGCTTTTCAACTCCGTCACCGACTAAGACGAATTGGATCTCCGGTATTTTGCAGTGAGAAGCTGCATCGACAAGAACATCCAAAGCATTAGACAGCGCGTGCCCGCCAAAATATCCGACAATACATTTACCTTCCTCGTGCATTTGATTAAATGCCAATGCATACTGTTCCGGAATCTCTTCAGGACTGTTCCAGTCTGTTTGCACAATACCATTGGGAATAATATGGATGTTTTCAGGTCTGGCACCCTTCTGAATTAAGTATTCTTTTGTATTGGGAAGCACAGACACAATTGCGTTCGCTTTCTTGCAAAAATAATTCTCCGCCATACCCATTAGTAGAACAAAAGGGTGATGCTTTGACATGCCGCCTACTTCGATTAATGTGGACGGCCACATATCATGAATCTCGTGGATATGCTTTGCCCCTGCAATTTTTGCAATTCTCCTGGCAGGATAGGCATCCAGAGGATAAGTCGATGAGCTTATGACAACGTCGGGGTTAAGAGACTCGGCGAATGATTTAGCATGGTGCCATAGTTGAGAAACAAAACGAAACATGGACATGGCTCTCCTAATTCCGTTTCCTTCATACGCGCCTGTTTTTATCCAAACATAGTCGATGTCGTCAATTGTCTCTTTCAAGACCTCCCCGTCGAATGTTGGATTGCTGGATCTCAAATGTGAATAATCACCTGCGACGATCGTCACTTTGTGCCCGCATTTAACCCATTCTCTAGCAAGATAATAAGGCCTGAATTCCATACCATGATAAATAGAACCGGCATAATGATTTATATATAAGATATTCACAACATCACATTCCTTTCAACGGCAAAGTCATCTAAACAAACTGCGTTCCAGTTGAGGTTCTCCTCTGGCACATTGCCTTGTTGGGTTACACATGATGAACTTCATCCAAATATAACTTACCGATCTACATGATGCTTAAACATGACGGAACGTAAAGTTTCCAGCAAAACCTTACAATCACGCCATAAGGAAAAATGTGCCAGCGATTCCAAATTGTACTCCATTTTTTTAGGCAAAATATATTTCATATATACCTCATCCGGATGCAACTGCGGATGATCAGCGTAAATTGTATCCTCATTTCTGAAAGCAATACTCGCTTCAGAAGTCAGCCCCGCTGGCAACAATAGCGTCGCCATCATCTCAGGCGTGTAACTGGCAACATAATACGGGACTTCCGGTCTGGTTCCCACGAAAGACATTTCACCAAGGAAGATATTGAACAGTTGTGGTATTTCATCAAGCCGTCTGGCACGTATTTTTTTACCGATGAATGTAATACGGTTATCATTTTGCAAGGTTAACTGCAATGCCTTCGTTTGTTGTTCTTGCTTCATGGTTCGAAATTTTATCACCTTAAATTCTTTACCCAAAGCAGTCGAACGGCACTGACGAAAAAACACAGGTCCTTTATCTTCTCTGTAAATAAGACAAGAAACCACGAGAATGATCGGGGAAAAAAGCAATATAAGCACCATGGATGCAAACAGATCGAACAATCTCTTTATAAGCAGTTGAAATCTCTTTCCCCGTAGTAGTTCAAAATACGGTCGTACTTCTGGTATTTGCAAGCGCGTGGGGATAGATTCCCATTCCGGCAACATTAACACTAAACCTCTTTAATAATTTTTGTAAAACAGTCAATGATGAATTCGACCATCTGATCCGTCAGAAGTGTGTGTGTTGGAAGGGTTATTTCATTGCAATACTGCGTGTACGCATTTGGGTAATCCGCGATATCAAAGCCCATCTTCTTATAAGCGGTCAGCATAGGAAGCGGTTTAAAATGAACATTACATGCAACGCCTTTTTCAGCCATTTGCTTAATGATGTCATTGCGCTGATCTTCGGTAATACCGGGAGTACGCGATAGATAGAGATGCCCATTGCCCTGGGTTTCCGCTCCAAAATGATTCAATCGATCCAAACCCAATGGTAAAAAAGTGTTGTCATATGCTTTGATTGTCTTCAATCTTTTCTGCATTAGTTCCGGAAAACGTTTTAGCTGAACCAGCCCAAGAGCAGCTGTTAAGTCTGTCATATTACTTTTATAACCAGGATAGACAATATCATATTCCCAAGACCCACGCGCCATTTTCGCAAGTGCATCTTTACTCTGTCCGTGCAACGAAAGCAGCTGAAATTCCCGATAGAGTTTATCGTTATCAACACCTTCGTGATCTACCCAGGTTATCGCCCCACCTTCCGCAGTGGTCAAATTCTTCACCGCATGAAACCAAAACGATAACCGCAGATAACTACTATATATAGATTTATCGTCTATATTAAATTCTATATATTGTGTATATCCGCGGTTTTCATATTCACCTAAAAAGCATAAAAGAAGCGAGGACATCCTTTCAAAACGAAGGACATCCTCGCATGCGCGTTTGCAAACGGTACGATATTTTCTATTGTTTCGAACTATTT
>JAKPXB010000002.1 GCA_029570375.1 Bacillota bacterium
CAGGACCCGCAGTATAACGTTCTCTACAGAAACATCAATATGCTCCGCAGTTTTGTCGACGCCTGCGAAAGCAAGAAGATTATCGCGTACGGCGGCCAGCTCCAGATTGACGGCGCCCACAATGCGAACGCGACGGCCATGGAAGCGTGGAAAGTCATGCCCGAGCTGATGGTGCAGCACGCGATCAACACGATGTTCTCACGCCGGTGCGGAGTCAAACCGGAGAATATCGCCCTCTCAAGTGTTCCCCCGACGGCGCCGCCCGCGCCGTGCATGCGCCTCGACCTGCCGTATGCTGTCGCGCTGAGGGATTTGTTTCGGGAGTATAAGATCCGCGCACAGCAGAACACAAAATATATGGAATCGGAGACGCGCGAAGCAACCGTCACGCACACGCTCAACATGGTTATCTCGCGTATGACCTCTGTCGATATTCAATCGACGATCACACCGGACGAAGGGCGCAACGTTCCCTGGCATTATTTTAATATCAATGCCGTCAATACGGCGCGCCAGTCCCTCAACGGATTGGACGGCATCCGGGAAATGGTCGATATCAACCGCGACGGCCCTCTCGGGGAACGTGTCCGGGAGCTGAAAGAACGCGCCGTCCTTTTTATGGAAGAAATACTCGAATCAGGCGGGTATTTCAGCGCCGTCGAAGGGGGGTTCTTTGTCGACAGTGCGGAGTATCCTGACCGGAAAGGCGATGGAATCGTGCGCGAACTCAAAGGCGGTATCGGCGCGGACAGTCTGTTCAAGCGCGCGGACGATTATTTTGCGCCTGTTTCCGTCCATTTCGGATATAACCATATTCCGCCGCCGTTCAGCGCCGCCAGTGACGCCATCGGCGGTGATACGTTCGAGGATCCGTCCAAAATCCAGTTCATTGATGAGCTCGATGAATTCGACAATGTGAATGTCCGCATCGCTGAAAAGCAAAAATATTACGACAACCCTGACCTTATCCGCCCGGAAGTCGAGTTCCTGGCGGACGGCGTCGTAGTCCTGACACTTATGCTTCCCTGTGACAGGCGCCACGCCGAAGCGGCCGCGCTTGTGATCGGTGAGAAAATGGGCCTTCTGGACTGCGAGGTTATTCACAGCCAGGTGATGCATCCGGCAGAGGGAACGTATATCGAAATGAAAGGGAGAATCGATTTTGATATTGATCTGTCGAAACTCATCCTGCCGGAGGTTGTCGAGACGCTGTCAGCGGCTGAGATCCGCGAAGATATCCACGAGCATCCGATGACAGTAGTTGCCGGAACGGTGGGAGAGGATGAGCATTCGGTCGGGCTGAAAGAGATTCTCGATATCAAACACGGCGGCATTGAAGGATTCGGCATTCGCTATCATTATCTCGGCACATCCGTGCCGATCGATAAAATGGTGGACGCGGCGATCGAGACGGACGCCGACGCCATCCTCGCGTCGACCATAATTTCGCACCATAATATTCATTATGAAAATATGAAAAAACTCGCGGATACCTGCGTGGAAAAGGGAATCCGCGACAGAATAATCCTCGTCGGCGGAGGCACGCAGGTGATCAACGAACTCGCTGTCGAGGCTGGCATGGACGTCGGTTTCGGCCGCGGAAGCCATGGGATTGATGTGGCGAGTTTTCTCGTGAAAAGGCGCCGCGAAATGCAAGGCATGTGATGAATGTTGATCTGCTGATAGCTGAAATCGGAAGTACGACAACCGTAGTAAACGCGTTCTCGGGGTTGACAGCCGGCTGCCCGGTCTTTGTCGGGCAGGGCATGGCGGCTACATCGATCGCCGAGGGAGATGTTACACGCGGGCTCGACCGGGCGAGAGAAGATCTCGCCCGGACCCTTGCGGTTGACAGCGTATCCTCGGATCACTACTTCGCGACAAGTTCCGCTGCCGGCGGACTTTCGATGACGGTACACGGACTTGTCCCCGAGATGACAGTGCGCGCCGCTCGCGAAGCGGCGCTGGGGTCGGGAGCCGTCATCCGGATGGTGACGGCCGGCAGGCTCGGCGTATACGATCTTGAAGAGATTCAGGCGATCGCGCCGCGCATCATCATGGTGGCGGGCGGCGTCGACGGGGGAGAGCGGGAGACAGCCCTGCACAATTTCAATAAGCTGACGGAGCATTTCCCCCAGATTCCAGTCCTCTACGCCGGGAACGCCGACAACCTGCGGGAAATCAGGGCGATTGCGGGAGAACGGGGTGTTCGGCTGTACGTGACGGAAAATGTGTACCCCTCCCTGGATCGTCTGAATGTCGAGCCGGCGCGCTTAATCATTCAGAGGATTTTTGAGGAACATATCGTCGAAGCACCCGGGATGGCGCATATTCACGAGACGGTAACCGGCAGGATCATGCCGACACCCGGCGCTGTCATGGCGATGACGGAGAGACTTTACCATGTGTTTGGCGATCTCATGACGTTTGATGTTGGAGGCGCGACGACAGATATTCATTCCGTCACCGAGGGGAGCGAGGACCTGCGCCTCTATCAGACGGAACCGGAACCGTTCGCCAAACGAACAGTCGAAGGCGATCTCGGCGTCTATATTAACCGGTCGCATGTGATCCGTGCGATGAGCCCGAGAGAGAGGTCGGCTCTGCTGCCTGATTATGAAGCGAATCTTTCACTTGTTCCTGAGATCCCGGTGAATGACGGACAGATAGCGTTGCTGCTGCCGCTCGTGAAGACATGCTGCCGCGAGGCGCTGGAGCGTCATGCCGGCCGCCTGTCAGAACAGTTTACAACGCGCGGGCGGCAGATGACAGTCCGTGGCCGCGATCTGACAGCGGTTCGAGCGATTATCGCAACTGGCGGAGCGCTTACGAAACTCCCCGGCGCAGCCGCTGTGATCGGCGAAATTCTGTCAGTTCCTTCAGCAGACCGTCTATATCCTGGTGAAAAATCGCGTATTATGATGGATCATCTCTATTTGATGGCGTCCTGCGGTGTGATGGCGGATACTTACCCGGACGCCGCCACAAAGCTTATGCTGGATTCATTGAGGATATCCTGACAGGAGGTAATTATGTCATATCCTGAACTGCTTATTAATCGTGAAAAACTCGCGCACAATGTGCGGGCTATGATCAAAATGGGTGAGAATGCCGGTATCAGAATTCACTTCGTCACGAAATGTCTTCAGGCATGGAGACCGCTTGTTGAGGTCATGCACGAAGCCGGCGCGGAGTATTTCGCTGATTCACGCGTTGAAAACCTGAAACAGATCGGTGACCTCGGCCTTTCTCACATGATGGTGAGAATTCCGATGATGTCGAACGCAAGTGACGTGGTGCGCTACGCGGATTTGAGTCTCAATTCGGATATGACAGTGATTGAAGCGCTGTCAGATGCGGCGCGGTCGATTGACCGCGAACACGGTGTTATTCTGATGGTGGAGATGGGTGATCTGCGCGAAGGTTTCATGCCGGATGAAATTCTCGAAACGGCGTCCCGTGTGCTCAATCTCCGCGGTGTCTGGCTCGCCGGGATAGGAGCTAATTTCAACTGCTACGGCGGGGTCATTCCGGAAGAACACCAGTTGAAGGCATTAGCTGATATGGCTGACATGATCCGCCAGCGGTTCAATATCCCGCTCCCGATTGTTTCCGGCGGCAACACAGGTTCTCTTTACCTTCTTTCGGAGGGGAGAATGCCTGAAGGGATCACGCACCTGCGCATTGGTGAAGGTTTCCTTATCGGTATTGAAACATCCTTCAGAAAACGTATCCCCGATCTCTTTACGGATGTCTTTACGCTCCGGGCGGAAATTGTGGAACTCAAGCGCAAGCCTTCTGTGCCCACAGGGCTAATCGGTCCCAATTCGTTCAATGAAATTCCTGTCTTTGAAGATTACGGACAGATCTGGCGGGCGATTCTGGCGATTGGTGAACAGGATACGCGATGCGGGACACTGCAGCCTGCGGACAGCAATATCAGGTTTCTGGGATCTTCGAGCGATCACATGATCCTCGATGTGACGCACGCGGTCCGCGATCTGAAAGTAGGCGATATTCTGGAGTTTTCGCCGGACTACGCCGCTTTGCTGCGCGCGTCGACCTCGCCATACGTACACAAGAGGCTTGTGTAGGTCAAGCAGTTTTACAATGATGACGGGAACTCTCCGTATGCTCACAAATGTTGTGTCAGGGCAGAGGAGAAGTTTATTCCCGGATGGGGACAGTCTGCCCGGTATCGTGCGGCGAACCGGCGGATTAGAAAAAACAGATGGAAGGCATTGACTTGACATGCAGAAAGAAACAGCCATTGACCCATGGTATACGAAAAAATCATGGGCAGAGATTTCCAGAAGCGCGCTGATCAACAACCTCAATGTGATTCGATCGCATGTGGCAGAATCCGGGGCGATCGTCGCGCCGGTTGTGAAAGCGAACGCATACGGCCATTACGCGAACCTTATCGTTCCGATCCTTGAAGAAGCGGGTGTGACTTTTCTGTGCGTCGCTACGATTGACGAGGCAATTGAACTGCGGGAGCTCGGCGCTAAAGCGGACATACTGATCTTCGGGACAACGCGGTGCGAGCACGTTCCATTTTTAAAACATTACCGTCTGACCGCTTCGATCGTGGCAGCCGACGAAATCGGCGGGTTTGCGGCGGAGTCGGCGAAAGCAGGCGGAGAGCCTCTGCCTGTACATATTAAGCTCGACACGGGGATGTCGCGTTTCGGCTTTCTTGTCGATCCCCCCAACCGAACGAAAGCCATCGCGGCGATGTTAGCAATCGCCAGCGAGCCGTCTCTGAAAGTGACAGGTGTTTACACGCATTTAGCGACAGCAGACTGCGATCCCGCCTATCTGGCGATGCAGCGGGAGCGTTTCCTGTCGGCTGTATCGGAAGCTGAAAAAAACGGTTTTCCTCATGTTAATTACCATATCGCCAGCAGCGCGGCAATCCCCTGCCAGCCTGAGAATCACTTCGGCATGGTACGCCCGGGTATTGTTCTTTATGGCGGGAAGGCAGGTCCGAGAGATCCCTTCTGGTCGAAACTCCGCCCGGTCATGACAGTCAAGAGCGTCATCGAACAGATCGGAGATGTCGTCGCGGGGACGCGTGTAAGTTACGGTGGAACGTGGACAGCTGCACGCGATTCGAGACTCGCGGTGGTCGACATAGGATACGCGGACGGGCTCTCCCGGCAGCTGTCCAATAAAGGCGTATTTTACCACAAAGGCAGGGAAGTCCCGATACTCGGACGTGTATGCATGGATCGCTGCGTCATCGATATAACAGACGTTCCGGATGCCAGAGTGCGCGACGAAGTGTTATTTTTCGGGGAAGATCAATATTGCCGGAAAGACGCGAGCGATGTCGCCGCTCTATACGGGACGATCGATTACGAGATCTTTACCGGTATAAAAGAGCGTGTGTCGCGTGTGCTCGTGGATTAAACAGTTATTTCTGTGAATGACCGGTGCACCGGCGGACTCTATTATGCATATTCTATACATATACGGCGCAGGATCTGTTTTCGGGGCGAGCTTCATACTTTTGCCGGTTTTTCGGAAAGACTGAATTCGTCTCCAACGGTACAGTCGGCGGATATGGCGCTGAAAATTCCCGTTTAACGGTTATGGCGGCGCTTAATTGAGAGGAAGCGGCGGCGCTGAAATAGTAAGAAAATTATATGGAAAACAGACAAACGACCGGGAGGGGGTCCGGTCGCTGTCATATGTAAGAAGCAGAAACGTATATTTATTCGGTACTATAGATGAATCATACCATCGAAGTATGGGCTTGTCAACAGACATTTCATCCGCGATCGAAGAGGGAGCCATGCTGACATTATCCGGCTGATCCGGCGGACAAGACGGGAAGAAAAACGTCAGGGAACGGCATCCTGGCAGGTTCGGCACATCTTGTATGGTATGCTTTTTAGAAAAAGGATTCCTGGGAGGATTTAACCAATGCCTGAGACACTTGATTCCATCATGGAGGAGATTTACGCCGTTGTGCAGGAGCGCGCGAGATCACCCGAGCCCGGCTCCTATACGAATTATTTGCTCGACAAAGGGCTTGATAAAATTTTGAATCGGTTCGGCGCGCAGGCGTTGGATATTGTGATTGCAGCCAAAAGCGGGCGGAAAAGTCAAATCGTTGAAGAAAGCGCGGACCTGATGTATCACCTGATCGTTCTTCTGGCCGTCTCTGACATTCCTTTTTCGGACTTATCAACAGAACTTCGAAAGAGACGGTCTCTTTCAGAATCGGCCTGTGAGGTGTAGGAGCAGGGGAAGGGACGGTTCTTTCGTTTCCGGGAAAGAAGGACCGCCCCAATCATTCTTACTCTTATATCCCGCGTATTATCTTTTCAATTTCCTCCGGTTTCAACACCTTGCCCATCGCCATGACTTTCTCATTGATGATGAGTGCCGGCATTTTCATAACGCCGTAGGAGACAATTTTTTCAAGATCAGTGATATATTCGACATCTGCGTCGATTCCCATCTTTCTGACCGCTTTCCGCGTGTTTTCAAGGAGGGTGCGGCAGTTTTTGCAGCCTGTTCCCAAGATTTTAACCGTCATCATAATCCCTTTCCACACTACTTCTGACACGAACACTGGATATTGCCCGCGATGATTTCCTTCCAGTCTCCGATGACATCGTGGGTCCAGCAGTCATCCGCGCCGGCAGCCTCGCGCATTGTCAGCGCCAGGATATACGTCAGTTCCTCAACGGTTGCCCCGGCCTCCAGGGCGCCCTTGAAATGTTTGAGAACACACGGTTTCGAGCGGGCTTTGATGGAAAGAGCGAAACAGATGAACTGATAAGTCTTTTCATCGATTGTTCTTTTTTCCGCATAAAGACGGTCGATGTCCTCCAGTTTTTGCGTAAACTCTGGAAAAAACTGTTCAAGCATTCTCATTTTTTACCTCCTAAAAATAAACAGATGTTGAAACACGTTGAAGATATATCCGATGATGATGATTCCCGCTGTGCAGATCGCGATAAAAACCCCCAGAAGTTTCGGCTTGACCGCTCTTTTCAGCATAATCATCGAGGGCAGGCTCAGGGTGGTGACCGCCATCATGAAGCTCAAGATCGTCCCGAGCATTGCCCCTTTGGCGAGCAGCGCTTCCGCCACCGGAATGGTGCCGAAGATGTCCGCGTACATGGGAATCCCGACGAGTGTCGCGAGAATGACGCCGAAAGGATTCCGGCTTCCCAGCACCGTCTGGATCCAGTTCTCGGGGATCCAGTTATGAATGACCGCACCGATACCGACGCCGATCAGGATATACGGGAACACCTTTTTAAATGTCGCGAAGACCTGTTCCTTCGCGTAGATCAATCGATCGCTGAAAGTCAGATCGTCTGCCTCGATCTCGGCCACACCTTTGTGGCTGCGAATGAAATCCGCGACCTGATCGTCCATATGAAGCTTCTCTATCAGCGTTCCTCCCATGACAGCGATGACCAGTCCGAGCAAAACGTAAAGAACCGCGGTGTGCGCACCGAAAACACTCATGAGAAGCACAAGACTTCCCAGATCCACCATGGGCGATGAAATCAGGAACGAGAATGTTACCCCGAGCGGCAATCCCGCACTTGTGAATCCCATAAAAAGAGGGATGGATGAACAGGAGCAGAAAGGCGTTACGGTGCCCAGAAGCGCACCGACGATGTTCGCGCCGATGCCGCGGAACTTCCCCATGATTTTGCGGCTTCGTTCCGGAGGGAAGAAGCTCTGAAGATAAGAGATACCGAAAATCAGAAGGCAGAGAAGAACGGTTATTTTAATGACATCGTAGAGGAAGAACTGCACGCTTGCGCCGACTCTTGAATGGAGATCAAGCCCCCACGCTTCCAGCATTCTCCCGATCAGTGTGTTCAGCCATTTCATGCCCAGAATCTGGTATTGTATGAAGTCCCAAATCATCGATCTGCTCTTTCTCTACACCGTACGTGCGGCTTTGTTTAGATACATTCAAATATATCTATTTGATGGTCTGAAATAAAGGCAGCCCATTGCCGTCTGCCTCTATGCTCATCCCCTGTGCGCGGGAAGAAGGCTATTCGTCTTCCGCCTTGTATGGGCAGGTGCCGGTCGCATCCTCTTCACAGTCGCATCGCGCGTAGGAACGGATCATCGCCCGAAAAGACTTCGTCCCCTCCGGAGAAATGGAGTAATGCATCCACTTTCCTTCCTTCCGGCCGTACACCAGCCCGCTGTCCCGGAGGAGTCTCATATGATGGGATAAGGTGGGCTGGGAGATTTTCAGCTCTTCGAGCAGAAGGCAGGCGCATTTCTCTCCGTGCTGCAAGGCGAGCATGATCGCGAGGCGATTCTCGTCGGCGAGTGCTTTAATTCTCCTTACATCGGTACGATAATCCATAGGTGATTCCTCCGGAAGCGTGATTTTATCGTAATAAACATATTTATGGATGTCAATATGTAAACTTGATCATTTTCTACCGTCTGGCGAAGAAGCCGCGGATAGGAGGACACAGATATCTGAGCCGTGCGGCGTTTCCTGATGCTATCGTCTGGCGAGTCCGCGCGGGCGGGAGGCGCGCAGGGCGTTCAGCACGGCGAGCAGCATGACGCCCGTGTCGGCAAAAACAGCGGCCCAGAGTGTCGTTATCCCAAAGGCGCCGAGCGCCAGGAGAATGCCTTTGACAAGCAGAATAAAGAGTACATTCTCGCGTACACGGTTTCTGGTCTGCGAGGCGATGCTGACCGCGTCGGGGATGAGTTGAAGTTCGTCTGTCATGATGACGACATCGGCCGCCTCGACCGCGGCGTCTGAACCGAGTGCGCCCATGCTGATCCCGATATCAGCCAGCCGCAGGACAGGCGCATCATTGATCCCGTCGCCGACAAAGGCGGTCCTGCCGCCGGTATCCGCGAGTATCTGCTCAAGGTGGCGCATTTTCTCCTCCGGCAATAATTGAGCGTGCAGATCATCCGCTCCCAGCTCTTCTGACACGGCGGCCGCACTTCCATGCCGATCGCCGGAAAGGATCGAAATTCTTCTGACGCCTCTGTCCCGCAGCCTCCGGACAGCATCTGCCGCCCCTTCGCGCAAGGTGTCTTCTGCGTACAGTGTCCCGATCCATGCGCGATCGTACGCGGTATGGATCAATGTGGCGGATGGCAGATCCGCCAATGTTTCCGGGATATGAATACCGTATTTCTCAAGCAGCTGCCGGTTTCCGACGAGCAATTGTTTCCCGGATACTTCAGCGGACATTCCCAGTCCCGCGATTTCGTGGATATCAGTGAGGACAGCACCTTCCGCGGAGGCTTCCTGCCTGTGATCAGCGGTTCGAGCCGCGTTCCGCACAGTATCGGAGGCGGAATCGGTTACTGCTCCGCCACTTTCGCACAGTTTCGCAGCCGCTTGCGCAAGCGGATGATGGGAGTGCCGTTCCAGATCCGCCGTGAGTCGGAGGAAATCTTCTTTCGGGAATTCATCGCTCCATTCCATACGCGTGATCGAAAAGTCTCCCGTGGTTAACGTCCCCGTCTTGTCAAAGACAATCGTATCGAGATCGGCGAGGGCTTCCAGGTACTGGCTCCCGCGGATGAGAATACTGCGCTTTGACGCGCTTCCCATGCCGGCGATAAAGGCGAGGGGCACGGAAATGACAAGCGCGCACGGGCAGGAGATAACGAGAAAGCTGAGAGCCCTGTACCCCCAGGTGCGCAGGTCCTGACCGGGCATCAGCAACGGGGGGAGAAAGGCGAGCAGAACAGCCAGACAGACGACGACGGGTGTATAAAAACGGGCAAAACGCGCGGTAAACGATTCAATCGTTGTCTTTTTCTGTTCCGCTTCCTCAGCGAGTTTCATGATACGCATTACCGCCGAGTGTTGTTCGTCTCTGAGCGTCAGCAAAGTCAGAACACGGCTTCCGTTGATGGCGCCCGCCAGAATATCGTCGCCCGTCATTTTTTCGACCGGCTGTGACTCGCCCGTCAGGGCGGAATAGTCGAGAGACGCGCTTTCGCTGAGCAGTGTCGAATCGAGAGGAACCCGTTCGCCCGGATAGATGAGTATCCGGTCTCCCGGACGAATGTGAGAGGGATCACAATCCACTGTGCCATCTTCGGTTATCAGGTGCGCTATGTCTGGCCGAACGGTTCGCAGCGCCTCGATCGAGCGCCGTGTCCTGTCGACCGCCCGGTCTTCGAGTTCCGAGCCGAGCAGATAGAGGAGCATCACAGCGCAGCCTTCCGCGTATTCGCCGATGACAAAAGCTCCGATTGTCGCGACCGTCATCAGGAAATGTTCGGTGAATACATGGCCGCGCGCGACGTTCCCGAAAGCCTCCAGGATGACGCCTGTGCCGGCGATGAGATAGCTCGCGGTAAAGAAAGCAACAGATAAAGATTCAGGTTCCCTGCCTCGCGCAGCGAACGCGGCGATAAAGAGGACAACGGCGGCGGCCAGCCGGACACGTGGGGAGACGATTGACCTGAGAAAACGAAAGCGGCTGTTTTTGGCGGCGGCATGCGCGTCCGGTGCGCGGTGACCGTGGCAATGACCGCAGGAACAGGAGTGTGCGGGGGCGTTACTTTTCATTGAGGTGTTCCATCCCTACATCGAGAATATCTTTGACGTGCTCGTCATCGAGCGAGTAGTAGACAACTTTGCCGTCACGCCTGCTTCTGACAAGCCTTGCACTTTTCAGCACGCGGAGCTGATGTGAAATTGCCGACTGAGACATGGAAAGAATGGCCGACAGATCACAGACACACAGCTCTGAATCGTGAAGAGCGAATAATAAACGGATCCGTGTAGAATCACCGAATACCTTGAAAAATTCAGCGAGCTCAAACAGGTATTCCTCGTCCGGCATCGCTTTTCTCGCTTTTCGTACCGCCTCCTCATGGATCATGGGAAATTCGCAAAGGGAGTCGTCTTTTCGGTTGATATCGTCCATAAAATGCGCCTTTCTGCAGACCGGCCGGCCGCGCGCGGCCACCCCTGTATGTCTAACATTAGATCATATGATCAAATGTTCATATATAATAATCATAGACATCCGCTTAGCTCTTGTCAAAGGTTTTTTTATGATCATCGGATTTTCCCCGGCGCGGATGCTCCGCGTGTCTCTTCCGACAGGCGAGGGGGTAGCGTGTTTTCCTTTCAATAGGTAGAATAACAGTAAGGAACCGTTCGCGCTTTTTTTTGATCGCATATCCGAGGGGGAAAACTATTATGAAGATCGAAAGTCATCACGGTTTTGCTACGCGTCAGATTCACGCCGGTAAGGAAAAAAATCCCAAAGGCGCTCTGGCGACACCGATCTATCAGACTTCAACTTTTGAATTTGACTCGGTGAAGCACGGAGGCGCCTGCTTCGCAGGGGAAAGTGAAGGGTACATTTACACTAGGCTCGGGAATCCGTCTCTGAAAGTGGTCGAGAAAAAAATAGCTTCCCTTGAGGGCGGCGAAGCCTGTCTCGCGGCGGCGTCCGGCATGGGCGCGATTTCTTCCTCGCTTTGGACGGCGCTCTCGTCCGGAGATGAGATTATCGCGGATGAGACGCTGTACGGATGCACCTATTCTCTGCTTGCGCACCAGTTCAGGCGTTTCGGAATTGTCACGACTTTTTGTGATCTCTCAGATCCCGGGAATCTGAGAGATGCGCTCACCGAAAGGACGAAAGTTGTCTATTTCGAGACACCCTGCAACCCGACGCTCAAAATCATCGATATCGAGTCAGTTGCCGGCATTGCACACGCGTACAACCCGGCGATTAAGGTGTTTGTCGACAACACGTTCTGCTCGCCATATCTGCAGACGCCGCTCGCGGCAGGGGCGGATGTGATCGTTCACAGCGCGACGAAATACCTGAACGGCCACGGGGATGTCATCGGTGGTTTCGTCGTAAGCGATGAGGCGTTCATTGCCGATTGCACCATGATCGGCCTGAAGGATCTGACCGGGGCTGTCATGAGCCCCTTTAACGCGTACCTTATTGAGCGCGGCCTGAAGACACTCGATCTGCGTATGGAAAAACACTGTTCAAACGCTGAAAAAATCGCGCGTTACCTTCTCGGGCATCCGGCGGTGACGCGCGTTTACTACCCGGGATTCGAAGACTTTCCCGGCCATGAGACCGCGAAACGGCAGATGCGCCGCTTCGGCGGCATGATCGCTGTCGAATTCAATATGAGTCGGGACGAAACGGCAGCCGCGATTGATAACCTCGAGCTCTGCGTGATCGCCGTGTCACTCGGTGACGCCGAGACGCTGGTCGAACAGCCGGCGACCATGACACATTCGACGTACAGCGGAGAAGAGCTGAAGGCTTCCGGGATCTCCGAGAGTCTGGTGCGCATCTCCGTCGGTCTGGAAGACGCGGAAGATATCATCGCCGATTTTGAGCGCGTGCTGCGGCGGTAAAAACAGTGTTTGCGCGACTGGAATCTCTGTGTTATCATCTTGATTGCGCTTTTGCGCAACCGATACGATTTAATGCCACGAAAAGGTGAGGAGATACAACATGGCCAGATGCGAAATTTGTTCGAAAGATATGTTCTTCGGCAGAAAGATCCAAATCACACGTTCGCAGATTTCCCGCCGTGCGCTGCACCGCCAACGCGCGAACGTTAAGAAAGTGCACGTTATTGTGGACGGCGTACCCAAGAGCATGCATGTGTGCACGCGCTGCCTCAGGAGCGGCCTGGTTCAACGCGCTTAAGGAATTATTAAGGAGCGTAATCGACTGCCGGTCGGTTCCACAAGAAATAAAACACCTGACGCCCCGTGAAAGACCGGATCTGGCAGAGAGTCAGGTGTTTTTGTTTGTTGCGGTTAGTGCAGTATCTGTTATTTCAATAATTTATCCGGCGTTATGATTCCTTCGCGCGCGGACCTCCGAGAAGGCCGCGCCGGATGGCTTTGGTCGGGCAGACCTCCGCGCATTTCCCACAGTGGATGCAGGCGTACTGGTCAACAACGGCGAGGTTGTCTTCGATTTTTATCGCCTTCACGGGACAGGATCGCGCGCAGCGCCCGCAGGCGATGCACCCCGTTTTACAGGCATTTCTCACAGTTTTGGCGGGCCAGTGATTTGAACAGGTGGCATTGGCGGCGAGTTCGTGTTTCGGAATCAGCCTGATCAGATGTTTCGGGCAGACCTTCACGCATTTCCCGCACGCGGTGCAGTTGTTGTGATTCACTTTCGCGATGCCGTCTTCGAGATAGAGGGCGTGGAATTCACAGACTTCAACACAATCGCCAAAACCGAGGCAGCCGAATGTACAGGAGTTCGGCCCGGAAAAGAGCCCGTTGGCTGAGGCGCAGTGCGGTGTCCCTGTGTATGTATAACGCTCGTGTGTATGTTCGCGGGTCCCCTGGCAGAAGACGTTCGCGACGAGAGGGACGACCGCACCGGCTTTTACGCCGAGTGCAGCCGCGACGGCGGTCGCCGTCTCCTGGCCGCCCGCCGTGCAAAGCCCGGTATTCTTTTCGGCTCCTTCGGCAAGGGCTGTCGAGTACGCGGCACAGCCGCTATAGCCGCATCCTCCGCAGTTCACGCCGGGGAGGATGCCTTCCAGTTCCTGCTGAAGGGCATCCTTCTCAACACTGAAGTAGTGGAAGACCGTCAAAATGACAGCGCCCATAATGATGGCGACGCCTCCCCCGATGACGGTGGCGGTCAGAATAGGACTCAAAAGGAAATTAATCATCGATAGACCTCCATTTCCCCATCTCAGCCGAAAAGGTTTTCAATCACGCCTTTGAATCCCATAAAGGATACAGAGACGATAGAAGCGGCCATGAGTGTGATCGGGAGTCCTTTCATAAACTCTGGAATATCGGCTTTCGCCATTTTTTCCCGCACGCCGGAGAATAAAAACATCGCCAGCATGTATCCGACGCCCGCTCCGAATGACGACATCATGGCGCCGCCGAAATGGTAGGTTTCCTGAATGTTGATCAGCATAACGCCGAGGATCGCGCAGTTCGTCGTAATCAGCGGAAGGTAGATGCCCATCGCCTTGTAGAGCGGAGGGAACAGCTTGCGGATGATAGCCTCGAGTACCTGAACCACAGAAGCGATCACGAGAATAAAGACGACCGTCTGCAGATATCCCAGTTTTAAGGGCTCCAGAAGCGACCAGTATACGGGGTAAGTGATCCCCGTCGCGACCATCATCACGAAGATGACGGCGACACTCATGCCCATCGCGTTCTTCAGATTTTTTGTCAGCCCGATAAAGGAGCAGACACCCAGAAATCTTGAGAGAACGAGGTTGTCAATCAGAATGACACTGAACAGAATGATCAGCATTTCTTTCATTTCGCTTCCTCCTTATCCTTATCGGCTGATTCCGCGTTTTTGCCTCCGGCGAGAATACCGGGCTCTTTCATCGCTTCAGGAACAGCGTCCGCGCCGGGCACGCGGGGAGGCCGCGGTCCGTCAAACACTTCTTTTTCTTCGTAAATAGCGTCTGTGTGTGCGCTGATACTCCCGGGATAGTGCTGGCGGTCCATCGTCGCCTGAGGCTGGCGCGCGTAGAACCGTCGGCTCAGTTTCTGCATAAGGGCGACCATAAGGCCGAAGACGGCGAAACCGCCTGCGGGCAGGCCGAAGATCATCATCGGTCTGAGGCCGTTCTCTGTGATCCAGGGCATCTGAATGCCGAAGAATGTTCCGAATCCGAGAATTTCGCGGAGCGATCCGATGGCGAACAGCGCGAGCGTAAATCCCGCCCCCATGCCGAGCGCGTCGAGAACCGAGCGGCCGACACCGTGGCTGTTGGCAAAGGCTTCCGCGCGCCCCAGGATGATGCAGTTTACGGTGATCAGGGGAATAAAGATCCCGAGCGACGCGTTGAGCGCCGGTACATAGGCCTGCAAGAGGAATTGCAGGACGGTGACGAGGCTCGCGATGATGGTGATGTAAGCGGGGATCCTGATTCTGTCCGGGATCGCTTTCCGAAGCAGAGAGATGACGGAGTTGGATAAGATGAGGACAGCTGTCGAAGCAGCGCCCATGCCCAGTCCATTGGACGCCGACGTGGTCACGGCGAGTGCCGGGCACGTGCCGAGGGTGAGGACGAGCAGAGGGTTCTCTTTGATGATACCTTTGAGGAATTCATTTAATATGGAGTTTTTCTTGGCCATCGTTATTTTCCTCCCTCTATCCGCATAAACGCGCTGAAAGCCTCGGCGGCCGCTTTGACAGAACTGATCACGGATTTGGATGAGATAGTCGCGCTGCTCACCATGTCAATGTCAGTGAGGGGATCAGTCAGCGCGCGGTCTTTGAACTGGTTTGTAAACTGAGATCGGGAAACGTTCTGTCCCAGGCCGGCCGTCTCGCCGGACGCGTCGGGGACGATGCCCACGATTTTTCCCTCAAGGTCGAATCCCACCATGACCGGGACTTTCCCTCCGTAACCTTTGCTTGAGGCGCGGAGAATCGCTCCGACGACTTCCCCGCCTTTCTTGACGACAAAGAGCTGGTCAATGGACGGGTAGTCAGCCGTCAGATCGACCGCGCGTTGTGAAGGGAAGCTCTTTCCCGCTTCTTCGAGCGCTTCTGCCGGGTATTCATCCGCTTCGGGGAAGAGGGCGCGCTTGTTCGCGTCCGCCATCAGCTGGGCCTGCCGCGCGCGCGCGTCGGAGGTGATGGTCGCCGTTACAGAGAGCATAGCGACACAGACGGAACAGACCAGCGTCAGGATGATGACGGGGACAAGCCCCCGTTCTTTAAAGGGAAGGCGCGGCTCGTTGTTTTTCTTATGACTTGACATGCTTGACACCTCCAATCGTCAAAGGTGTTGTCCAGCGCTCAATATGGGGGGTCAGGATGTTCATCAGCAATACAGCAAAAGAAACGCCTTCCGGCATCGCGCTGAAAACGCGCAGGAGTCCTGTCAATAACCCCGCACCGATACCGAAGATGATTTTCCCGGGAATCGTCGTAGGCGTTGTGACGTAATCTGTCACCATGAAGAATGCCGCCAGTATGAGCGCGCCGGAGAGCAGATGGACGAGGACATCCTGGCCGGTTGCCCACGTGAACAGGACCGTTGTTCCGATGAATGTCAGCGGCGCCCAGACATCGATGATTCCCGTCATCAGGAGATACAGACCTCCGATCAGGAGCGCAATGACGGAAGTCTCGCCGATACAGCCGGCATGGCGGCCAAAGAACAAATCGAGAGCGGATGGCAGATAAGGCTGGCCCTGCGCGGCGATGGCAAGGGGTGTCGAACTCGACACGAGATCTGTCGTTGTTTTGCCGATTGATTCGAGATAGGTTGAGCTCGAAGCGAGATCAGAACCGATAAACCGGCCCAGGACGCTGAATGTCGAAATCTGCGCCGTAAATGAAACGGACAGGACGATGCGGGCGGTGACAGCGGGATTGGCGAAGTTCTCGCCCAGACCGCCGAACATCTGTTTGACGACGACTATGGCGACAAAGTTTCCGATCAGAAGAACCCAGACCGGACAGGTGGCCGGAAGGCTCGCCGCGAGGAGAAGTCCGGTGACGACAGCCGAAAGATCACCCACGGTCTGTTTCCTCTTCATCACTATTCGGGACAATGCTTCAAAGAGAACGGCCGAACAGGCGCTGACGGCGAAGAGCATCAAGGCTCTCCAGCCGAAAATAAAATATGAAGCGATGATCACCGGAACAAGCGCGATGATCACATGCAGCATTACGGAACGCGTTGACACGCGGTCACGAATATGCGGGGAAGCAGAAACGCGTAACATCAGCTTTTGCCTCCTTTCTCACGTGCCGCCGCTTTCGCGGCGCGGACAAGAGATTTTCCGTTGCGGATATTTTGAACGAGATAGCGTTTGGCCGGACATACGTATGTGCAGCTGCCGCATTCAATGCAGTTAAGGACGTGGCGCTCACTCAGTTCTGCCGGGTTGTTGGCGCGCGTCGCTTTGTCAAGTGCCGCCGGCATCAGGCGCATCGGACAAGCGCGGAAACAGCGGCCGCACTGGATGCACGCCGACTCTTCCGGCAGCGCCGCCTCTTCCTCCGTCAGAACGAGAATCGCGTTATTGTGCTTGAGAATAGGGCGCTTGATATCGTCGACCGCCACCCCCATCATCGGTCCCCCCATAATGATCTTGGACGGATCAGCTTTTAATCCTCCCGCCTTTTCAATAACATCTTCAATCGTGCTGCCGATGGGAACTTCAAAATTGCCCGGCGTCTTCACAGCGCCACCGTCGAGGGTAATCCATTTTTTTACAAGCGGCATGCCTGTACGGAGATACCGGGCGATAAACCAGAGTGTCATTATGTTCTGAACGATGACGCCGGCGTCAGCCGGCAGACCGCCTTCCGGTACAATACGCCCGTTGATGAGCCGGATCAGCACTTTCTCCGCCCCTGTCGGGTAGGATGTTTTCAGAACTTTAATGTCTATGCCGCCGGAAGGCCAGAATTCGCTTTGCCTCGCGCGCCCGACTGCCTCTCTGATTGCCTGCGCGGCATCTTTCTTGTTGTCTTCCAAGCCGATAACAATTTTGTCGATGCCGCTCCAGTGAGCGGTTGCCAGAGCGCCGGCGACACAGTCATCCGCGCCTTCGACGCAGACCATATTGTCAACGGTAATATACGGTTCGCATTCAGCCGCATTCACAATCAGCGTGTCGATTGTCTTGCCGGGGGGGGGATTGAGCTTAATGTGGGTGGGGAAAGCTGCTCCTCCGAGTCCGACAACACCCGATGCCCGGACAGCTTCCAGAAAGCTTTCGCGATCGGTGACAACAGGCGCTTTGACACATTCTGAGATCGTATTGAGATCGTCGGAAACGATTGTCACATACTCCGCGTGACCGCCATCACTCAAGATCTGATCCTGAACGGATTCGACCGTTCCGGAAATACTCGCGTGTACAGGTACGCTCCAGGGGCCGATCGGATGGCCCAAAGGGTCGCCGATCTCGACGTGGTCGCCTTTCGCGACAATCGCTTCGCAACCTGGTCCGACCTGCATATCGAGGGGGATTGTTACGCGGGAGAAACCGGTGAGAGGCTTGATCGCCATACCGGCTGTTCCCTTCTTGTCCGCGGGGTGAATCGGCCGCGGCAAGCCAAGCCATTTCATCTTCATACGCTAACCTTTGCATTTTTTCTAAGATAAGAAATCAAATTTTCAGTATAATTATCAAATTATTTCTCTTATCTATACTATATGTACTTCATTAGTCTATCCTTAATACCTTATTGTTTCAATGCTCTCCGCGTGTAAGAGCTGTGTTAGAATCGATTTTAATCAGTCGTGTGAAGGAGTGCTCATGCGTCAGAGAAGGTCAATCAATCTGCTCGAGGGGCATATCCTGCCAAAATTAATCAGGCTGGCGATGCCTATCATGGCGAGCTCATTTATCGGGCTTGCGTATACGATGACGGACATGTTCTGGGTCGCCCGGTTAGGGGAGCGCGCGGTAGCCGCCGTAGGGACAGGCGGGACGCTTCTCTGGCTTGTCGACAGCCTGTTTTCGATCCCCCGCGTGGGCGGCCAGGTGCTGGTGGGTCAGTCCATTGGCGCGGGGGAACCTGATGAGGCGCGCATTTGGGCCAGGGCGTCCCTGCGGCTGGGGTATGTGATGGCCTCTGTCATCATGCTGGTCTTTTTTTCAATGCCAGGGGTTCTGACCGCTGTTTTTCGATTTAATGAGGCGGAGACGATTGTCAGAACGGAGAGTTATATTAGAATTGTCGCTGTCGGGATGATCCCGAAAGTGGGTGTCCGTCTCTACAGCGCTGTTTTCACAGCTTCGGGGAACAGCTTCACACCTTTTATCATCTATGTCACCGGACTGGCGATAAATATGGTTCTTGATCCGATGTTGATTGTGTTTCTGCGATGGGAAGTCGCGGGGGCGGCGGTCGCGACAGTTATCGCGGAAACAATCGCTTACGCCATGATGCTTTTCTTCGTCCGGCGCCATCCGCTGTTCAGCAAGCTTCGGATTTTAAGTGAACGTATTCGCCTCAGCCTGCTGAAACCTGTTTTCAGGCTCGGCGCTCCTATTGCCGTGCAAGGATCCGTGCACGCGGTGGTTACCATACTGATTTCGCGCCAGATCGTGCGTTTCGGGGATCTGGCGGTCGCCGCCCAGCGGCTTGGCGCGCAGGTCGAAAGCATTTCCTGGATGACGGTAGACGGCTTCAGCGCCGCGGTCAACGCCTTCATGGCGCAGAATTTCGGCGCACGCTCGCATGGCCGGGTGACAAGAGGGTACTGGGCAGGGTTTTGGCTTGTTTCAGCCGCATGCACAGTGACCTCGCTGATTCTCTATTTTCTTGGCAGGCCGATCACCGCTGTTTTCTTCTCGGACCCTGTCGCTGTCGAGCATGGGCGCCATTATCTTCAGGTGCTCTCCGCTTCTCAGTTGATGCAGGGGCTGATCCTGCTTTCGAGCTCCGCTTTTGCCGCCCTCGGCCAGTCGTTTATACCGGCGGTGATCGTAACGACACTGATGATCGCCCGCCTCCCGCTAGGCAGCTTCTTATCTGGCACAGCGCTCGGCGTCAACGGTATCTGGTGGTCGCTGACACTGACGACGAACGCCGCCGGCCTGCTGCTCATCACAATCTTTCCCTTTTATATGCGCCGCCTCCGGAACGTGACCGGGTAAAAACCTGAATCGCTTATTGCAGAGAGATATGAACGTGTGCTATCATGACCTCCGTATGTCGCGAAAAGGAGGGCACTGAATGAAAGCCGCACAGATTATTTTTGCCATACTGGACGTTATTGCGTGTATCGGACTCATTGTGACCGTGATGCTGCAGGACAGTAAATCGAAGGGGCTCGGCGTTCTGGCCGGAGAATCCGGCGGAGCGGCCGATACTTTCTATGGCAAGTCGAGGGGACGCAGCAAGCAGGCTGTTTTGAGAATGCTGACAAGCGCCTTTGCTGTTGCTTTCGCCGTATTTACCATGGTGCTTTACTTGCTGACCGGCCGCGGTTAAGGTGAAGTGAAACGGCGGATTGTCGAAAGGAGAGCCATGAGGCTCTTTTTTTCGTTATAGTGTTACTGAATGTCCCGGTTTCTCCCAGGCATCCTGAACGACTGCCGGTGTATGGCAGGGCTTTCTTTCAGCGTTTTCCCGCGGACGACCATCCGGTTTCCTGAGAGGAGCGGGCATGTATCGACCCGCCTGCGATTGGCGGAATGACAGAACAAGATGTTCTCTGAGAGGACGATCGATGAACCGCATAGCTTTAGCGTCGTTGGGATGCAAGACAAATCAATACGAGATTGACGCGCTGGCGGAATGGTTCCGAAGGCACGGTTTTACGATAGTCGACGATAAAGAGCCGGCGGAAGTCTATGTTCTCAACACATGTACAGTTACGGCCGAAGCCGAGAGAAAAGCGCGTCAGCTGCTGAGGCGGTACAGGAAGCTGAACAGTGAAGCGTTGACAGTCGTCTGCGGCTGTTACGCACAACGGTCAGATCTTCGGGAAATGGCCGATATTTGTATCGGAACTGCCGGGAGGTCCGTGCTTCCCCAATTGATTCTCGGCGCGCTGGAGCAGACAGGGTCACGCGGAGGGTTAGAAAAGGCCGCTTTTCAAACGGACGTGTATGAAGAGCTTGGCGTGCCGGCAGTGCCTTCTGAGACGCGCGCGTTCCTGAAAGTGCAGGACGGTTGTGATAATCGGTGTGCCTACTGCGCGATTTCGCTTGCGCGCGGCCGCGCGAGGAGCCGCTCAATCAAGAACATTATTTTGGAAGCGAGGGCGCTCGCGGCCAGGGGGTTCAGCGAATTCGTGCTCACGGGGACGAACCTCAATCTATACGGTTCTGATTTCCACGGTGCAGAAGGAGCGAAGAACACTCGGACGGCTGATCTCGCCGATGTGATAAACGCCGTGAGCCAGGTGGAAGGAGTGCGGAGAATTCGCCTCGGTTCGCTGGAATCGACACTGATGACAGAGGATTTTGTGGAGAGAATCAGCGGTATCCGTCCACTCTGTCCGTCTTTTCATCTTTCGCTTCAGAGCGGATCGGACCGTATACTGAAAGCGATGAACCGGCGTGACTCACGCGCATCATACCGCGACGCGGTTTCCCGACTCAGAGCGGCATTCCCCGGCGCGGGGATTACGACAGATCTCATCGTCGGCTTTCCGGGAGAAACGAAAGAGGATTTCGAAGAGACGCTCGCGTTTTCTGATGAGATCGGCTTCCTGCGGATCCATGTGTTCCGTTTTTCGCGCCGGCCGGGGACACTAGCTGACAAAATGCCCGGTCAGGTGCCCGCCGCGATAGCAATGGAGCGGTCGGAAATCCTTCGCGCCAAAGCGGCGGAACTCGCGGTCAAAGCGATCGCGGACCGTATGGGGCAGTCGTTCGAAGTGCTGGTGGAGCAATTTGATGACAAGGGCAGAGCAGAGGGCTACACGCCCGAATATATCTTTGTCAAAGGGGTGGCGCGCCGGCGGAGGAGTGACCGTGACGCGCTCGGCGGCGATATGCCCGCGAGGGGAGCCATCGTTCCGATGAAGATTGTCGGGAGCGACGGAGAGACCGCTGTCGCAGAGGTATTGTCTGCAGAAAATGCGTTATGAGAGCGCGCGTGAAGCGGTGCCGCGGGAATGGTAAAATAGTAGCGGAGGTGCCTATGATTGAACAGGATACAAATCGTTTTGAAATTGGAAGCGAAAAGCGTCTGGCAGCTCATCAGATTATGGCGGAAGTAATGGTGGCCATGAAGGAGAAAGGATACGACCCTATTAATCAGCTGGTCGGCTATTTCCTCTCGGGCGATCCTACATATATTACGAGTCATCTCGGCGCCCGCGGCGTGATCCGCCGCATGGAGCGCGATGAATTGCTGGAAGTCATACTGAGAGATTACATTGATCGGCTCTGACGCCGTGAGCAAACGGGTACTCGGCATTGATTACGGTACGAAGAGAGTAGGAATCGCCATCAGCGATCCTCTGCGTCTCTTTGCGCGCCGCCTTGAGACACTGACCCGCGTGCACGGCGATGAGCCGGGGCCTGTGGATCAGGTCGCATCGCTCTGCAGAGAGCATGATGTGGATACGATCGTCGTCGGTCTTCCCCTCCGCACAGATGGAAGGAAGTCGGAAATCGCGGAAGAAGCCATTCGATTCGCGGAGGCGCTCCGTGAGAAGACGAATCTGTCTGTGGACATGTTTGATGAACGCTACACATCCATGCTTGCGAGCCGCCTTATCGCGGAGACAGGAGCCGGAGGCAAGGGGAAAAAACGCGACAAAAGCCTCGTCGACCGCATCGCCGCGGAGATTTTGCTGCAGGAGTGGCTCGACCTGCGGAAGATACGGGGATTGTCTCCGGAACGGCCATAAAAAGCGGTAGACAGTATGCCGGGCAAGGATAGAGAATATCTCAGGGCAAGACCGGCGGGAACATGCTATAATGCGTTCGTTCGCCACTTGATACAGCGCATCCCGCGCGAAACACAAGGAGCGGACTTCGTAATAAACGATCCTTAAGGAGGATGTAAAAATGACAATGATTCAGCTTATGTGGGCGCCGGAGGACGACAAAGGCTGTTGCTGCTGTGAACCGGACTGCTGTGGAGATGAAGGCGTCGGCGAAGTTTTTGATGAAGAAGATTACGTAGTGCTGACCGATACGGAGACAGGTGAAGAGTATTCCTTTGTGATGGCGGACAACTTTGAATTCGAGAACGAGAACTTCTGTGTGCTTATTGACCCGGAAGAGGTTGATGACGAGGAAGTCAGTCTCTTCTTCATGAAGCTTGTCGAATCGGAAGATGGCGAAGAAGTGTTGGTCGGCCTCGATGAGGAAGAAGACGAGCGCGTTTTTGCCGCATACGAAAAGTATATGGACGAGCAAGAAGATGAAGCGGAGTTCGAGGAAGACTGAACGATCCCGCAGAGGTGACGCGCCGGTGAACGGGTTTCGGAACAGCGTGGACGACCAGGTTCTCGCGATACTCGTGGACGAGCGCAACGGACGTGAATACTATGTCTCGATCATCGATGTGTTTACACTCGATGGCAGGACGTATTCTGTGATGTACAACTATGAGCCTGATGACGGGACCCGGTCTGATCCGGAGATCGTCATCATGCGCTCATGGAGAGACGACAGCGGGGAACAGGCTTTTTCATCGATTACAAGCAGAAAAGAACTCAACCGCGTATTTGATTTCTTTTTCGAACGTTATACCGATTCGATCATTCGCTCATAAGCTGTTTCCGGCAACAGGCACGCTTGAATGGGAAAGGGCACATGTTTGCAATGAACGACCGGAATGATAAACAGGCGGGCTGCGTAGTCAACGCGCCGGAAATCCAGCCAAAAAAAGGGCGATGGCATATTAAAGTGCGGACTTTTCTTGTCCCTCTTTTTTTTATGATTCTGCATTTAGCCGTTCTGAATATGATGGTCTTTGCCCGCGTTTTTTTTCACATCGCGTCCATCTCTCCCGCTGAGGCGGAAGCGCTTCGGCAGAGGCTTCTGGATTCCGCCGACAGTATCGGGTTCATGATTGAAATCGGCGCGCAGACATACGCATCTTTCTTCGCGATGTTCGTGCTCATCCCCGTGTATCTTTTCTATATCTGTTTGAGACGGAAAAAGGGTATTCAAATGCTGGGCTGGTCGAGCCTTCCCCTAAAAAAAGTGTTCGCTTCATGCGCCATTGTTCTCGGCGCGATGGGGCTGACGCAGATCTGGATGGTTTTTCTCTCTCAGCTTGATCAGTCGTCCGCACTCGGGCTGCAGTTTCAAAAATATCTGAAACTGATGGAGGTTTTTGAACCTTCAAGCGGTTGGATGTTTGTTCTTGAGGTTATCACTACTGTCTTTTTAATTCCGGTCGGCGAGGAATTGCTGTTCCGCGGGATTATTCAGGATGAATTCAGACGCGCGTTTCCGGCTGCTGTCGCGATTCCGGCGACGGCCCTGTTATTTGCCGTATTCCACGGAAACTTCGTACAGGGGTCGTATGTGTTCGCTGTCGGACTCACTCTTTCTCTCGCCTACTACCTGACAGATCACATTCTGGTTCCCATTGGTATGCATGTTGTGTATAACTTCATCGGTTCGGGCATCTTTTCCCATGTAGCGGGGTTCTCTGACAGAGGCGAGACAGTGATGATGTACGTTCTGTACGCGGCGATTCCTTTCATGGCCGCGGGGATTATCTTCCTCTTCCGGTGGCGGGCGAAGTCTCTGGCCTCAGAAGAGCCCGCGGGGAGCCGTCTATGAGCCTGCGGCCGCGCGGGATTCCTCTCAGTCTCCGGAAGCGCATACTGGTCGTGACGATTACCGCGTTGCTTTTCGTTGTATCGGCGGCGCTGGCTGTCGTCTGGCGTGCGACTGGAACCGGTGTAAGGCGGGCGGCTAAAGTCGTTCAGCTGCGTGACACGACGGGTGGCCGTCAGGCAATCGCCGGTGTCGGATGCAGCCTCGCGGGATTGCCTGCGACGAACCTTATCGCCGGCGGATCTTTCGGCCCCGATTATTACCACGCGCACTATTTCGCGAGCAGCGGCTCGTCGGGAGAATTCAGCGTCAAGGTATCCGATACCCCGGACAATGTGCCGCAGGCAGACGGGTATTTTGCCGGAGCGTCGTTGACGCTGTTTCGCGAGACGCAGAATGGCATGAGGCATCTCGCGAGCGGTCAGATCAAAGGATATGAGGCAGGGCAGGTTTCCGGCATGCGGCCGGTCGAGCCGGCGTCTCCGATCCCCGAAGATGTGCGGTGGACCGGATTCGCGGAATTGAATGATCTGACGGTGGCGTGCGGTTCAAAAGGCTCTCTCCTGAGGATGCCTCGTGACGGCGAGGTGGAATACCGCGCCATTGGCTTTCCTGTCGACCTCACATCGATCGCAGCCGGACCGGGCGGTTTTCTCGCCGGCGATTCGGCGGGCAGATTTTATACCTCTTCCGATGGAGTCGTGTGGCAGATGATGCCGATGAACGCCTCCGGCCCCATCCGTTCGATCCGATACATCGCCCTGCCGGACTTTGAAAACGGTTTTTTTCTGGCTTCCGGCGGACCCGGTGAGGTTTTCTTTGGCCACTCCGCCGGGCTCGAACCGCTGCCGAAAATGATGGAGGAAATTGTCACCTGTTTTGTTGTGTCCGATGACGGCGTCATTTTTGCACTGGGGTTAAACGGCCACGTGATGTCTTCTGCCAACGGCGTGACATGGGCGATCGAGGAAGCGCTTACGAGTGAATATGGATGGCTCTGGGGAGATGCCGCGGGCGGCATTGCCTTTTTTGTCGGCGCGGAAGGACAGATGGCGCTACGGTACGACAAAGGGTCGATCAGGAGGATCGAGTCGGCCGGTTTTGACAGAGCGCTGGAGGAGGCATCCCCTGACGCCGTGTCCGGCGGCAGACGAAGCCATCTGACAGACGTTGTTGTCCTGACGACAAATCATCTCGTTATCAAAACGGACAACGGCATTATTCTGCACTCCGAAGACCAGGGTAATACCTGGAAGCTGGAAGGTCCTTTTTTTGGGAGTCAGGCGGCGAAAATGGAGCGGATGCGCTCCGGAAATATTTTCATCGCGCAGAATAACGGCAATATCATGCGGGCGGAACTGACGGCAGAATTTAAATTTGAGCCGCAGCTCACCGGTGAAAAAGTACTTCCTGGCGATCTCGCGATTCTGAGCCTGCCGCAGGCCAATGACCTCGATACACTTCAGTTGACCGAGCCATACCGTCAGGATACGCTTTTGACCGGCGAGTGGGCGATTTCCGGCGGCGCTTCGTTTGCGAACGGCGACGATGCTGACAAGGGCGGTCTTGGATTGGACACGGGCGGCTCATGCTCCCTTTCGTACGTTTCCCGAAAGGATTTGGACGAAGAGGCAGCGAGCGATGTCATGACGCCCGCGAAAGAGTATCTTTTTTCTGTGGCGCGCGGAACGGTTGATATGAACGCGGTTAATAACCCTGACCATTCCTATCTCAGCGCGAGGATGACACAGAAAATTGACACGTCGCGCCTCATCAGACGCGATTCGAATCCGTTTTATCAGCTGGAATTTGACGCCCGTACGTCGGGAAATATCGAAGGGAAAATTGAAATATGGTTTTCCGGGCCGTATATCAACTCGAGCGAATCGGTCGCTGTTTCCTCCGGCCAATGGGAACACCGGAGGCTGACGTTTGTCTTTCCCGGGGGGGTAAAGCCGGATGACGAGCTGTGGGTCAATTTCGGTTTTTCCGGATCGGGGACGCTGTTCCTCGACAATATCTGGTTCGGGAGGAACGATGATGCGCCGCACGCGCTGTCATCGCTGGTGACGGCGGAGGAAAAAGGGCCGACACTTCCGGTCGATGTGGTGCGGCTTGACTGTGTGCCGATCGGGCGGTCCAGATACCCTTCGGAGACGTGGGCACTGCCCGAAGGGCGCGCGGCGGGGAGGACAGGCGCCGCGCTCACCCACAACCTCGGCGCAGTGCTTCAATACACCGAGCGCCTCAATGCCGTGCCCTGGCTGGTCGTTGATGTGCGCGTGACCGCCCGGGAACTTGCCAATCTGGTGGAATACCTCGCGGGTTCACCGCTTTCAGCCTATGGGAAACTGCGGTCGCGGGACGGAGCCATCGGCCGATGGAGCGATACCTTTGATGTCATCTATCTTGAATGCACGGATCTCGAAGGGGTGCTGCCAAACGACATCGCGCGCGCGAATTATGTTCACTGGATGATGGAACAAATAGTGGGCGCGCCAGATTACCACGATGTGAAGAATAAGGTTTTTATCATTGACGGAATGACCTATGATGACGGGCGGAGTCATACGGCGGCGGATTTCCACGCGGGCGATTTTCTCCTCGACGGGCCGATCAGGAATGCGGAAGATGTCGAAGCAAACGTCACGCGGTGGGTCAATTCCATTCCAAGGCGGCGTATGGCAGGCGATCGCTTCATGCCGGAACTTATTCGCTCGGTTAGTACCATGCGGCTCGGAGATGAGGTTCAATTGGTTGATATCGCGCTCCCTCTTGTGTCTGACTTAGGTAATCATTCGGCGATTGCCCTCGCGTCGATTGACCTCTCGGAAGAACGTTACCTGTCCGGTGATCATACCGTGATGCGAGCGCTTCAGGTATGCCGCGGTCTGGCGGGGAAGGTACTGCTGGACGAGCCTGAGCCGCTGCTCTCCGGACAGCATGCGGGCGGCGGAGATGACGGGGGAGGTCTCGAAAACCAGAAGCCGGAAACTGTTTATTATTTTACATACCGGTCAAGAGAAGGAACGACTGCCATCGCGGTCAATATCAGCGAAGAGCCGCAGATTATCGCGATCCAGGGATTTGAGAATAAGGAAACGCTATCTGAGCTTTATGATCGTCGCGGCATACTGATCAGCGAAGGAACAAGCGCGCCGGATCGCGTCAGCTTTACGCTTCTTCCGGGGGGCGTGTTGGTTCTTCGGCAGGAATCGCAGCTGGCGCCTTAGGGAGCATGGAGGATGTCAATGGGTTGGCTTGATGTGATAAAGAGTGTTATCTACGGGATTATTGAAGGCGTGACAGAGTGGCTGCCGGTCAGTAGCACAGGGCATCTGATCCTGCTTGAAAGGCTTCTGCCTTTTCAATCAGGTGAAACCGCCGCGTCAAACGCGCACTTTTTTTCCTTTTTTCTGATCGTAATTCAGCTGGGCGCTATTCTGGCGGTTGTGGTGACGTTCTGGCGGCAGCTGTGGCCTTTTCCCCGGGAGAGATTCGCGGTGCCCGCGGAATCCGCGGATTGTCTCATTCCTCTCAGGCTCGCGAAAACTCCTTTCGTCATCGATAAGCGGATTCTGCGCCTGTGGGTCATGATACTGATCGCCTGCGTTCCCGCCGCGGTTGTGGGCGTGCTGTTCGATGACAAAATCGAAGCCGTCTTCTATAATCCGTGGACGGTTGCGGCCATGCTGGTTATCGTCGGACTGGCTTTCCTGGTTGTTGAACGCTGGATTGCCAGAGAGAAGAGAACTCCGGGTATCATCCGGGAAGAGCAGATTGACTGGCGGATTGCACTTGTGATTGGACTGTTTCAGCTCGTTTCCGCGGTATTCCCCGGGACCTCCCGATCGGGGGCGACCATCCTCGGCGGTATCGTGATCGGGATGAGCCGTCCGCTCGCAGCGGCGTTCACCTTCTATCTCGCTGTCCCTGTGATGTTCGGCGCAAGCCTGTTGAAGCTCGTGAAGCTGGGAGCGGATTTCAATATGATCCAATGGCTGTCCGTGCTTGTCGGCATGGGTGTCGCTTATCTGGTGTCCATCCTGATCATCCGGTTTTTATTGAGCTATATCCGCAGGCGCAGCTTCCGCGTTTTCGCTTACTATCGGCTGGCGCTCGGCGCAGTTGTGATGGCCGCTGCCCTGGCGGGTTTTTTCAAAACACCGGTGTAGTCCGGCTTGAAATAGTCATGGTGAGTCAGTCGGCGCGCTGACATACAAATCATTCCGCGTTCGGCGGATTTCGAGGGGGGAGAATGCAAGGAGCGATAGCTGCGCGTATCTGCCGGTTTGAGGCATAAGCTGATATACACATTGGATAATAATGGAAAGATGGAATGACAAGATGAAAACATTCACGAGAGAAGACTTTTTTAGCGCGATGGGTTCAATCGCCGCGCCGAACCGCGAACGTGAGAGGAAGGCTCTGTTCAGGTGGAACTCACTTTGCAAGCCGATCGGTTCCTTCGGAACGCTGGAAACGATTGTGGCGCGTTTTGCGGGACTGTCCCCGGGAGAGGAGATACAGCTGACGCCGCGCGCTGTCTTTGTTTTTTCCGCTGATAACGGGATCGTCGCTGAGGGAGTCTCGCAGACAGGGCAGGAAGTGACGGCGCAGGTCGTCCGCAACATGGCGGACGGACTCGCCACAATCAATATCCTCGGGCGGAAGACGGACTGCGCGGTTATCCCTGTGAACCTTGGCGTGGCGGATCTGGAGCCGGATTATGAAGGTGTTGTCCATACACCCGTCATGGCGAAGGGGACAAAGAACTTCGCGGTTGAAGATGCGATGAGCGAGGAAGAGATGATGATGGCGGTCCGTATTGGCATGGAACTCGCCATAAGCGCCGTGTCAAAAGGGTATAAACTCCTCATCGCGGGTGAAATGGGAATCGGAAACACATCGACATCTACGGCGATGCTCTCTGCCCTGACAGGGCGTTCGCCGGCCGATCTGGCGGGGAGAGGCGCGGGGCTGTCCGATGAGGGACTTCAGAGGAAAATTCAGGTCCTGACAGAGGCTCTCGCGGCGCGCGCTCCGGATCGATACAACGCGTTTGATGTGCTGAAGAAAGTGGGAGGTCTGGATATCGCGGCCATGATTGGTTTTTACGCGGGAGCCGCTTTATCGGGAACGCCTGTGATCCTCGACGGATTGATTACGCTTGTCGCCGCGCTGACGCTGGTGCGGCTAACCCCTGAGGCGCGTACTGTCCTGATCGCTTCGCATATGCCATCGGAAAAAGGTGGGGAAGTGGCGCTCCGCGAGCTCGCGCTTACGCCATATCTGGATATGAATATGCGCCACGGGGAGGGGACGGGAGCACTTATGCTCCTGCCCGTCATTGATTGCGCGCGCGCGGTATATCTCGAATCGCAGACCTTTGACGAAGGCTGCGTGGAACCTTACGAAGTATTTAATCAGACGTGGTAACGCTTTTCATAGGAGGATCGAAGAGCGGCAAGTCGGGGCTTGCTGAGCGATTTGCTGTGTCGCGCCCGTGCGCGCGGCGGCTCTACATTGCCACCCTTCAACCGGGCGGTGATCCGGAGAATCTCGACCGCATCAGAAAGCACCGGGTGTCGCGTGAAGGGTGCGCTTTTGAAACCGTTGAGATCTATTCGCCCGATAGACTTGACCGATTCGGCGATTCGCTCGAATCCTGTGCGCGAACGGTCATTCTGCTGGATTGCCTGGGTGTGATGCTGTCGCAGGGAATGTTTGTCAGAAACGCCGATGGGCGGTGGATCGAAATTGAAGGCGGTCAGGTCGAAAGGGAAACCATGCGCGCTCTGCGAAAGCTCGCCGGTAAAGTCGCTGATCTGATCATCGTTGTTCCCGATGTTTTTAAAGAGCCGGTTTCCGACGAAACGACAGAGCGGTACAGGAGACTGCTCGGGCATACAATTCAATCGATTGTCAGGGAACTGGACGCGGCTGTTATCGAAGCTGTTGCGGGTGTGCCGATTGTCTGGAGAGACCCGACAGGAGACTGCGGAAGGTGGATGTTATGATGAACGATGATGGGAATGAGCGGGAAAAAGATTCAGAGGGGCGGGACATGCGCAGCGCGGGAAGCCGTACCGGACATCGTATGAGCCGGAGGAGGCACGGAATATGGGCGAGCTTCTGTCTTTCCATGTCTACTTTTACCATGGTGCCCTTTCCGCAGTACGCGTTCGATCCGTCGATTCTTGAGCTGACACTGGCTTTCTTTCCTCTGGCCGGATTTTTCGGTGCTACCCTCGCGGGCTTTTCGCTATATGCTCTGCATCTGCTGAAAGCAGGTCTATTCCTTCGGTCGGTCGCCGCCGTCTCGCTCATTGTCATGGCGTCGGGGGCGATTCACCTCGACGGTTTTGCCGATACGTGCGACGCGCTGTTTTCCAGACGTGACAGGAAGGAACAGCTTCGGATCATGAAGGATCCGCATATCGGCGTGTTCGCTGTTATCGGAACAATTCTGCTCCTGGCAGCCGCGCTGGCCGCGTGGATGGAAATCCTGGAGACAGGCCGGACGCTCCTGATTCTCGCGGCTCTGCTGTACGGCGTTTTTGCCAGGTCGCTTTCAGGACTTTTCAGTACGACGCTGCCTTCCGCGCGGGCAGACGGGATGCTGCACGCACTCCTCCGAAAGGCGCCCAGGGCAGTGAATCGGGCGCTGACAGCCGCGCTCGTCCTGAGCGGCCTGGTATTGATCGCGGCCGCTCACTGGAGCGGTCTGATCGCCGTCATTGCCGCTCTTCTCACATTCGCCGCATTCAGGCGGTTCTCGATGAAAGCTTTTGGAGGAGCCACTGGTGATCTCGCGGGATTCCTGCTGTCCGTTCTGGAGGTCGGCGGGTGGATTGTACTTGCGCTGACGCGGGCGCTGCCTGTCTGGTATGGATGGTGAAAGGCGAAATATGGACACGGCGGAAGAGAACGGTATTCTTTTTATTACAGGAGGAGCCTTCCAGGGGAAGCAGCGCAAAGCTTTGTCATTATTCAAAGACAAACGCGTCTGCGTCGTGGAAGCGGCATCGCTTCCCTCTTCGTGGTTCCTGAATGAGATCGGTTCAGACGACGAATTGCAGGGAAATAACGAATCCGTGGAGGGAGGGATCCCGGGAGGGGAGAACCTTGACGCGCTGATCGTCAACCATATGGAAAGGATCGCCCCGCTGCTTCGCAAAACCCCGATCGAACCGGAAACGGCGGTCAGCCGTCTTATCGCACGCCTTGAAACCCTGTACCCGGCTTGCCGGCTCGTCTTCATCGCGGACGAAGTGGGATCCGGTGTCGTTCCGCTCGGAGGAGACGAGAGAAAAGAGAGAGAGCTGGCGGGAAGAACAGCTTTTTTGCTGGCGTCGCGCGCGACAAGGGTTATCCGTGTGCTTGCCGGGATCTCAATGGTGATCAAGTAGCGGCATCGCAGCGCCGGTCTGAAACGCGCGCCCATGCCGTGCCGCGTGCCGCGCTTTCAGAAATATGTATTTGACAGATGCGGTTAGTAAAGGTATGATCATTGAGCGTCGTTTTTCAACGGTTTATGGCGGTATAGCTCAGTTGGCCAGAGCATTCGGTTCATACCCGAAGTGTCACAGGTTCAAATCCTGTTGCCGCCACCAGTTCAAGGCCCGATGGTCAAGTGGTTAAGACATCGCCCTTTCACGGCGGAGTCACGGGTTCGATCCCCGTTCGGGTCACCATTTTTTGGGATTTTAGCTCAGCAGGGAGAGCACCTGCTTCACACGCAGGGGGTCGTCGGTTCAAGTCCGGCAAATCCCACCATCCGCGAAACCCTGAGGCTATTTGGTCACAGGGTTTTTGTTTCCCGGTCATCCTGCGCGAATCACAGCAAAACCGTATTTTGTCAGACTCATGAATAAATGAGTCTGTTATTCGTTAATAAACTGTGCAATGGCATTGACATTGACGTTTTGGTGGTGTAATATAAAGGCAATTATCGATAATAGATAATGCATTTGTTCTATATAAAGTAAACCGTGAGCGAACTGATGTGAGTGAGTAGGAGCAGATAAAAAAGTCGGAATGAATCTATTCGGCTGAGGCTTATCGGTGCATCCTGATGAAGGGGAATCGTTCACGGCGGACAGGCGTTAAGCTGGTTTGGAAGGTGTCGACTAGTGGCAGGCATTAAGGAATCGCAGCGCATGGAAGATAGAGAAATGTGGGATGCTTTCTGTGGTACACTAATTTCTTTTTCTGATAGCTATCCCGATATCATTGTTCTGGATTGTGATTTATCCAATTTTTGCGGGACAAAGCGGATTTACCATTGTTTCCCGGAGCGGGCATTTGACTGTGGCAACCAGGCGGCGGAATTATCGATGCCGTCAGGAATGTTCTGAACAGAAAAAGATTTCCGGTGTGATCGTTCAGGAATGGGCGCGGGAGTTTCGAGAATGGATTATATAGTTAAAACACGGCCAGCAAAAATAGACCCCTTATTCCCTGAGATCAATATTGATCCGGGTGATGTTTTTGATTTCCCCGACGATTCTGTTGAGCTTCCTGCGATAATCGGGAAATCATTACCCAGAAAAGACGGGCAGGAGAAAGTGACCGGCCGGACAAAGTTCGGAGCGGACCACAATATTCCAGGACAACTGTACGCAGCGGTATTGCATAGTACGGAAGCGCATGCTGTTATCAGGAAGATCGACACTTCGGAGGCGAAGAAGATTAAAGGGGTTCGGGCGGTGCTGACCGGAGAGGACTGCAAGGTGCGATTCGGGCACATGCTCGTCGACCAGCCGGTCCTGGCACAGGAGAAAGTCCGTTATTGGGGCGAGCCCGTTGCCGCCGTCGCCGCTGACACCCTTCATCTCGCGAAACTGGCGGTCAGAAAAATAAAAGTCGATTACGAACCACTTCCTGTCGTAGAGACGGTAGAAGATGCCTTGCGCGCCGATACGCTCGTCCACGAAAACTGGTCGGACTATCAGCTGCTGGGCGGATGTGCGCCTGTGCCGGGAACGAATATTGTGGATGAATTTGTTCTTGTCCACGGGGATGTGGAAAAGGGCTTTCGCGAAGCTGACGTGGTCGTTGAAAATGAGCTGTTCTGCAGCATGATTCAGCATGCGCCGCTCGAGACCCACGCGGCGATCGCCATAGCCGACCATGATAATTGCCATATCATCTCACCCGCCCAATCGCCTTTCATGATTCGCAAAATCATCGCCAATGCTTTCGGGTACCGTCTGGACCGCGTCAGAGTGACTTGTACTGACATCGGAGGCGCGTTTGGCTGCAAAGTGGAGGCGCGGTTGGAACCGCTCTGCGTGGCACTCGCCCGTCGGACGAAACGCCCTGTCAAACTCGTCTTCGAAAGGCATGAGGAATTTGCTGCGGCACTGGCACGCGCGGGAGTTAAGTTCAGGATCAAGACAGGCGCTACGAAAGAGGGAAAGCTCACCGCACAACAAATTTATATTTATTGGGATACAGGCGCTTACGCGACGTTTGGCCCCCGTGTGAACTATAATGCCGGTTTCGCGTCTAACGGTCCTTACTACATTCCCAACAGTTTTGTGGATGGTTTCTGTCTTGTATCGAATAAATCGCTCGGCACCGCATACAGAGGTTTTGGTATCACGGAGGTTGCTTTTGCCCACGAAACGCAGATGGATGCCCTTGCGAATAAGCTCGGCATCGATCCTCTGGAGTTTCGCCTGAAGAATGCGCTGAGAAATGGCCAGGAGAGCGTCGCGGGAGAAGTGATGCAGGACGTCGGTATCTCAGAGTGCCTTGAGAAGGCGGCGGAGGCCGTTGGATGGTATGACGGACCTCTTCAGTGGCGGACGGCGGAAGGCAAGCTCCGCGGCAAAGGTATCGCCTGCTTCATCAAGCTGACAGGGACGCCGTCCACCACATCTGTCATGCTTCGAATGAACGAGGACGGGACAGTAACTCTTCTCTCCGGCAGCCGTGAGATGGGACAGGGAGTCGAGACCGTGCTGCCGCAGCTCGCATCCTCCGTTCTCGGGATCGATGTAGAGCGGATCATCATGTCTCCCGTTGATACAGCCTTTACACCCTACGATAAGACGACAACTTCCAGCCGGTCAACCTTTCACGGGGGACTGGCGGTGATGGACGCTGCCCGGGATATGGTCCGGCAGCTGAAAGCTCTGATGGCCAGGCATTGGGATTGCCCGGTTGAAGAGATTACATACGATAAAGGCGTTATTCGCTGTCTGTTTGATCCCGAAGCAAGTGTTGATATCAACACTTCTTTTTTTACCAGATACCTGAAGGAAGAACCGCCGATCATCGCCGTCGGCCGATACGGGACAAAAGATATTTTTTCGCCGCCTGATCCCGATACCCACCAGTCTGACAGACCGACGATCATGTGGATGATGGGGGCGCAGGCGGCTGAAGTGGAAGTCGATCCGGATACAGGGAGGACGAAAATTATCCGAATCGGCGCGGCGCACGATGTCGGCCGGGCGATCAATCCCGATAACTGCAGACAACAGATACAGGGCGCTGTCCTGATGGGCGTCGGCAACGCTCTGCTGGAAGAGATGATCTATGTGAACGGCGTGCTGGTTAATGCCAACATGGTGGACTATAAGATTCCCACATCGATGGATGCCGATTTCGAGACAATGGTGGATCTTGTGGAATGCCCGCATAATACAGGCCCTTACGGCGTCAAAGGGATTGGCGAGCCGGGAATGGCTCCGACCGCTCCCGCTATTGCTAACGCGATAAGCAGAGCGTGTGGCCACCAGTTTAAGTCAATTCCGGTAAAAGCCGAGCATGTTCTGTTCAGAGAATAGGGAACGCCCGGGGTGAGATATGGACAAAAGCTTTTCCGCGCAGGAAAAGGACAAGAACCGGGATGAGGTGTCAACAGTATCAGCCTGCCGCCACGCGGCAGCCTTCGGGACGGCGTCCCGGACAAAAGAAATGAAAAGAGTGTTATATGCTGCCCGCTTTTAAGCTCCTGGAGCCAAACACCATAGAGGAAGCCTGTCGGATCGCGCTCGATACGGACGGCATGTTTCTGGCCGGAGCGACAGATATTTTTGTCGCGATGCACGGCGGCGCCCTGTTCCCGGAAACACTGATCAGTCTCGCAAAAATCGATGCGCTCCGGGACATCCGAAAGACCGATCAGGGGATTTTCATCGGTGCGCTTACCCCACATCGCTATTTTGAATTCAACCAGGTGATGAAAACACGCTATACCGCGATTCATGAAGGGTGCGCGCAAGTCGGTTCCCCGCAGATCCGCAACCGGGGAACGATCGGGGGCAACCTTTGTAACGGCGCTCCTTCCGCGGACAGCGCAGGTCCGCTCCTTGTTTTTGATGCTGTCTGCGTGATTGTGGGCGCGGCATATGAGAGGACGCTCCCTCTTCGCGAGTTTTATCTGGGGCCAAAAAAAACAGCGCTGAGGAAAGGCGAATTGCTTAAGAGTATTTATCTTCCCGAGCCGGTGAGCCGATCCGCCAGCCGCTATATAAAATTTACGCGCCGCAACGCGATGGATTTGGCCTTGTTGGGTGTTTCCGCCTATCTGGCACTCGATGACAGCGGCGGGATCGCGGATGCCCGCCTCGCGCTGACTACCGCGGGGCCTACACCCATCAGAGCAGGGGAAGCGGAACGCCGGCTGATTGGCCACAAGCCTTGTGACAGCCTGTTTTCTGAAGCAGCCGCCATCGCGGAAAATGAATCGCTGCCGCGCACAAGCTGGCGTTCAAGCAAAGAATTCCGGCTTAAGCTGGTGAAATCGCTGACGGAGAAAGCACTCCGTGAAGCTTTTGAGCGCATCTGATGCGGGGTGTCCGGGAGGAGAACAAAGATGGATTGGCGTGATGTAACGGTATATGTAAACGGAGACGAGTACACGAAGACAATTCCTGTACAGATGACGCTGGCGGAGTTCCTGAGAGATGAGCTCTTTCTCACAGGGACAAAGATCGGCTGCAATGAAGGCGAGTGCGGAGCGTGTACAGTCATTCTGGACGGCGTCGCGGTCAACTCCTGTCTGGTCCTGGCCGTCCACGCCGATGGGAAAAATGTACTGACAATTGAAGGCGTTTCGGAAGGGGAGCTCCATCCACTCCAGCAGGCTTTTCTTGACGCTGGCGCTGTGCAGTGCGGCTTTTGTACCCCGGGGATGATTATGACCGCTAAAGCGCTTCTTGACAGGGATCCAGCACCTTCACGAGAGGTGATCAGGAAAGAGATAGAGGGAAATTTGTGTCGTTGTACGGGATACAACAGAATCATCGACGCAGTAGAAAAAGCGGCGCTGATGTTGCAAAAACGCTAAGATTTTTTCGAGGGAAATCAAAAGGAGGCTTTATGAGCACGGAAAGAAAAATCTATGCAACATTCTTCGGAAATGAAGAATACCCTGTGGAATGGAAAGATGAACAGGAGAAGGACTTGATGTGGTTCTACGATGACCTGCACTGTCCGAATCCTATTTCGCCTCTCTATTTCGATGTAGGCGGGTGGTGGGGAACCACATGTGCGTATATGTATCGGCGTTTTGGCGCTCCTATTGGCAGTGAATGGCTGGCAAAGAAAATAAACGGATACGTGTACACGGCGATTGTGCCGCCCAAGACGGCTCCGCATCAGGTCGCCGGTCTCTTCGAGTATTACAACAAAGTTTTGCCGATTTACGCGGATCAGTTCCTTGACAGATGGAAGAAGGAGTATATTCCTAATCTCCAGAAGTGGGGAAAAGTGATGATCGATTTTGACTGGAAAAACGCGTCGATCCCCGAAATGCTGATCCATATGGAGGACTGTCTCGATCTTCAGCAGCGCGCATTTGAGATTCACTGGATCATGAACCTCGCGCAAGTTGCCGCTTCGGGAGAATTCCAGGCAGTATATAACGAGCTTATTCCGGAAGATCCTGATGAGGATTATCCTCAGATCACGATTTCAAGCCATGACCGCAACTGGGATTCGCTTCACGCCTTGTGGCAGATCAAGGAAGCGATCATGAAGAACCCCGCCCTGAAGCAGTTGTTCCTGGATAAAAAAGAAGAAGAGATCATGGAACAGCTTCCCGCAGTGGACGGAGGCAGGGAAATCGTCGATATGATTGATGCCTATCGGAATGAATATGGCTTTAAAGCGATGTATTCACACGAGTATATCTTCCCGACATGGTATGAAGCTCCCGCGCCCATCTACGCGGCCGTCAAAGGATATGTCGAGACGGATTACAACTATCTCGAGCATTACGAGGGCTGCATTAAGAATCAGTCGGAAGCGATCGAGCGCGCGAGAAGCAAGATCAGCAATCCCGAAGACCTGAAGCGGTTCAATGAAAAGCTTGAGCTGTGCCTGAAGATGATGCCGCTGACACCGGACCACCATTTCTACATCGACCAGGCCATCTACGCCCACATGAGACTGATGTTCCTGGAAATCGGCAAGGCGTATGCGGCGGCCGGAAAGCTCGATGATCCCGAAGATATCTTCATGCTCGAATATGAGGACATCCGGTGTCTGGGAGTTACCGACGATTATCCCGGAAAAGAGATCGCAGCCAAAAACAGAGCGGCGATGGAAGAAGCGTATAAGCACAATCCCCGCTACTGGTATGGCACGGTCGACCACTGGCAGCTCTATGAGGAAATTTACAAACAGGTTCTCTGGGGCTATCCGGAAATCTTCGAAAAGGAGATGAAGGAACTGGAAGAAAAGAAGCCGATCAGTAAGACGGTGATTAATGGTATCGGCGGATCAGCCGGTGTGATGGAGGGGATTGCGCGCGTTGTCTCAACGCCGGCGGAGTTCGACCAGATTCAGCAGGGAGATATTATGGTCTGCAGAATGACAAACCCCGGATGGATTGTGAGCTTCTCGAAGATCTCCGCCCTGGTGACAGACACCGGCGGCGCGTTGTCTCACCCGGCTGTTGTCTCCCGGGAATTCGGTATTCCCTGCGTTGTCGGGACAACCCGGGCGACGAGACTCATTAAAACCGGTGACCGCGTCCGTGTCGATGGCAATGCCGGTGTTGTGGAAATTCTCGAGTAACATGCGTGTTTGAATTCCGTCCCCGGCTTCTCGTTGTCATGAGGGGGCCGGGGACACCCGCATGGATGGGTGAAATGACCTACTTGTAGTGTTGAGGAGAAAAAAGATGGCTTTAGTAGCTTGGTTTGATGAAATACAGCGTGACAATATGGGTGATGTGGCCGGCGGCAAGGGCGCGAGCCTGTGTTCTCTCTTTCAGAGCGGCTTCCCGGTTGCTGAAGGATTTATGGTGTGTTCACAGGCCTTCAGAGAATTTATGACAGACAATCAACTCTGGGAAGAAGTATTGAAAACCATAGAAAGCATCGATTGGGAGGACGATTGTTCTCTTTCGTCAGCCGGCGAGCGTCTGCGGAGCAGGATTATGAACGCCCCCATGTCAGAAGACCTCATTCAATTGATTTCTCAATACTATGCAAGGTTTGGTGAGGATGTGCCGGTGGCCGTCCGGTCAAGCGGAACAGCTGAAGACCTGGAGGACACCAGTTTTGCCGGTCAGCAGGAAACTTTTCTCTACGTCGTCGGCAAGGATAATCTTGTTCAATTTATCAAAGCCTGTTGGGCGTCGCTCTATAACGACTGCGCGATCTTTTACCGCAGGGAAAAGGGCTTCGATGAGAGTGAAATCGCGATCGCTGTTGTCGTTGAGAAAATGGTAAATTCGGAAAAATCCGGTGTCTTGTTTACGACCAATCCCATCACCAATGACCGGTCCGTTGTCATGATTGAAGCGACCTGGGGATTAGGGGAAGGGTTGGTTCAGGGACTGGTCAATCCTGATAACTACGTCATTCAGAAAGAAACGTGCGTATTCGATTCGCGCTATATCGCTGAAAAAGAAATCATGATTGTCAGGAAAGACGCATGTGGAGGTGTGGAGACGGTTGATGTGCCGGGCGAACTCCTGAACGCTCCGGTATTAACCGATGATGAATGTAAACAACTGGTCGAACTGGCGCGAAAGACGGAAGCGTATTATCAGAAGCCTCAGGATATTGAATGGGCATTTGAGAATAATAAGTTATATCTTCTGCAGTCGCGGCCCATTACGACCTTAAAATGATCTCCCGGTATCCCCGGAATTCAGTTTAATGATGGAGGCTGTAGTATGAGCTTTAAGAAATTGCTGGTGTACGCGGCGCTTACCGCTTTGCTCGCGGGTGTCGTTACACTTGTAACATGGCAGATGAATGGATGGCCGACAAATGCCGGTCAGCCGCTGACCTACGTGTCATTCATTTCGTGGGCATCCTACTTCCTGTTTGGAGCGAACGTCAAAGGTGCCACGAAGGCTTTCACGTCAATTATCGCCGGTATTGCGGCGGCGATCCTGATGTTTGTCCTGTCCATCGCGTTTGGTTTCATGCCCTGGTGGGCGGTACCTCTCGCCGTAGTCATCCTGGTTATTCCGATGATGCTCGCCGAGCGTGTTCCCCCCATTAACAATGTGGCGGCGATCTTCCTCGGAACAGGTGTGTATTTTTCGCTGTCGGCGGCCGGCGCATTTAAAGATTTCACTTTCCCGCAGTATATGCTTGTAGGGGCGGCTGAACTGCTGTATGTGCTGATCGGATTCGCGGCAGGCTGGATAACAATCTGGTTCAACCAGAAGGTTTCCGCGGAGAAAAAATGAGTTTCCCGGGCTGCATTTGTGTCTGACGGCGGAGGGTGGCTTTCCATTGCGGAAAGAGCCGCTCTCCGCCAATAATAAGCGCGATGATCCCTTTTTCTGAGGCTTGTGATCGAATGGAAGAATACGACAGAAAAGTTCCCGCCAGGGTAGAAGACTATTTCTACAGAGGCGGTCTGAACTGTGCGGAGAGCACTTTGCGCGTTCTGATTGAACGGGAGATAATCGACGCTCCTCTTCGCTGTACCGCCATGATGTCCGGTTTCGGGGGCGGCTTGCAGCGCGGTCTCGTCTGCGGCGCGGTTACAGGCGCCGTCGCCGCTCTCGGGTGGGTATTCGGACGAGTCGAACCGGGAGCGCCGCGGGAACCCTCAGCCAGAGCGGTCAAAGAATTCCTCGCACGTTTTGAGGACGTTTTCCATGCGGTCGAATGCGATACGCTTCGGCAGATTAATTCTCCGGGCCAGGAATTGAAATCCGATGGTATGTACAGCCACTGTGCTTTAGTTGTGAGAACGGCAGCGCATATCGCTGCGTCAATCATACAGGAGAACACGGATTGGAAAACCGCGCGTTGATCAGGGTAAGAACAGCGTACGGACGAGAGGATGCACAGGTGTGCGATGGACAGGTTGATTGTATTGGGAACAGGACAGGCTGTCTGTCTCCGGTATCACAATACAGCTTTTGCGCTGTATGACGGTGACCAGTATTTATTGGTCGACGGCGGAGGCGGCCACGAGATTCTGACCTGTTTCGATCAAACGGGCATTGAATGGCAGCGGCTTCACTATGCGTTCCTGAGTCATGAGCACACCGATCATATGCTGGGGATGGTATGGGTGGTGCGCTACGTTGCTGAATTGATCAACTGGGGACGCTACGCAGGAGATTTTACAGTCTATTCACACGATGTGGCCATTGCAAAGCTGTATCAGATTTGTAATCTGCTTTTGAAGCCGGCGCAGTTTGAACTGATCGGCAGGAGAATCCATATGGAGGTGGTCCGGGATGGACAGAAGCTGGATATCCTGGGGAATACATTGATCTTTTTTGACATTCATTCAAAGAAAGCGAAACAATTTGGTTTCAGGCTGGAGACAGCTAAGGGCGTACATATGGTGTTTCTGGGCGACGAACCCTTTTCCGAGGAGACAGCGCCCTATATGGAACCCTGTGACTGGATGCTGACCGAAGCATACTGTCTCGACAGCGAACGCAGTCGCTATCGTCCCGCGGAACTAAACCATTCTACGGTGAGAGAAGCGTCTGAGTGCGCCGAGCGTTTTAAAGCAAAGAATCTGGTGATCTGGCATACGGAAGACGAATCGACATACGGGCGGAGAAAGGAATTGTACGCGAGGGAGGCGAAACATTATTACAGTGGACGTATTTTCGTGCCGGATGATTTTGACGTGATCACCCTCACATAGTAAAGCGTACAGAGAATGAAGAGTATCCACGATCATTCCTGGAGCCCTGTCAAGGAGATAAGCCTGTCATAACGTCAGAAGGTCACTATTATTAGAAAATAAAAATTGCTCCGGCAATTCATAAGGAGAAAAAAATGCTTGTCATCAATGAGAAAGAAGTTCCTGAAAAAGCTGTACCGGGCCGGTTTCTTCGCTGGGTCGTTTCAAGGACGGAAGGCCTGCCCTCTGAAGAATGTTCCTTCTGTGTGATGAGGGTTCAGCCAAAGGAGACTGTCCGTCCGGCTCATTCACATCCGGACTGTGAAGAGCTGGTATATTTCATCAGCGGACGAGGTCATGTCTATGTCGATGGGGTGATAACGCCCGTCAGTGAAGGGAGTGCCGTTCTCTTCCCGAAGAACAGCGTGCACATGGTGAGAAACTCAGGGGAAGAAGAAATGAAAGTGGCCTGTTTCTTCTCGGCGGCTACGGATCTCGCGCACTACGCATTTCACCCAGACACCTGTTTTGATGAGGGGGTAAGCTGTGAATAAAAATAATCCATTATACGGTTTCGAGATTGATCCCGACGCTGTTCGGTTTATCGGAGAGGATCTGCAGCGGCCTGAATGCATACTCGCGGAAGCAGACGGAAGTCTCTGGTCCGCGGACGCGCGCGGCGGAGTCGTGCATATCAGGCCGGACGGTACGCAGAAAATTATCACACAGAAGCGCACGGATTTGATTGATATAAACAAAGGCGCCGCCTCGCGCTTCTTTGTCGGCACGCTTCCCAATGGTCTCGCCTTTGCGGAAAACGGGGATATCCTGATCGCAAACTTCGGACTCGACTGCGTCGAGATCATGAAGCGGTCAGGTGAAACAGAAGTCCTTTTTGATGAAATTGAAGGAAGAAAAATCGGCAAAACGAATTTTATTCTCCGCGACTCGAAGAACAGACTCTGGGTAACAGTCACGACAATGAAGGAAGACTGGCTGGACGCGCTGGTGCCTGATCTTGATGACGGTTATCTCGCTCGTTTCGATGAGAACGGAATCGAAATTGTGGCGGACGGACTTCATTTCACGAATGAGATCCGCTTTGACGAGAAAGAAGAGTATCTGTACTGTGTAGAAACTGTTGGCCACAACGGCGGACGGATTGTACGCTTCCGGTGCGACAGGAGCGGACGCCTCTCTGACAAGGAAATATACGGTCCCTCTGACTGGGGGGCGGGCGCTTATCCCGATGGTATCGCGTTTGACAGTTATGGGAACCTCTGGGGAACAATGGTTTATTCAGATAAAATCTTCGTAATTACCCCCGACGGAGAAGGCAGGATCCTGCTCGACATGGGTGACCCGGCTAAAGTCCAGGCGCTTGATGATGCGTTTTATGAAAGCCGCGTGACCATGGATAAGCTGTTCGCGACCGGTCAGGGTATCGCGCCCTGGATGGCCAGCATCACGTTCGGCGGTCCTGACCTCAAGAATGTTTATGTAGGTTGTCTGCGCGGCAGTCGAATTCCCTATTTCAGGTCACCTGTCGCGGGGATGCCGATGGTGCATTGGAATCGATGATTGGAGGACAGCGCGCGATCGGCGCTGCCCCGCGGTTTCCACGGCGGTTTTTGCCCGATTGTGCCATAACGGCTGAGCATGTATTTCCCGGGAGGATCCTATGGAAAAGATGAAGGCAATCGTTCTACATGAACCCAACAATTTTACTTACACAGAGATCGATCGGCCGGTCATCGGTGATTATGATGTCCTGTGCCGTGTGGAATCGGTTTCTATTTGCGGAACGGATCCGAAAATAATTCACGGCCATTTCCCCGGATTCTGGCCACAGCATTTCCCTATTGTTCTGGGTCACGAATGGTCCGGGGTAATCACGGAAGTCGGCGCTAAATCCGGGTATTTCGGCTGGGAAGAGGGTGACCGTGTCTGCGGCATCGCGAATGTGGGCTGCGGTTACTGCAAAAACTGCCTGGAAGGCCGGTTTACGCTCTGCCTGAACTACGGAAATGAAAAAGTTCACAAAATGTACGGTCACATCACAAACGGGGCATACGCGGAGTACATCGCCGCGAACATCAAGTCAATCGCGAGAATACCGGATGATATGGATTTCAATACAGCCGCTGTGATGGATACCTTCAGCATCGCGCTCCATGTCGTGATGCGAAGCGGTCTGGAACCGGGAGATACCGTCCTGGTCAATGGCGCCGGTGCTCAGGGGTGGTTCGCCATCCTCGCGGCAAAAACGATGGGAGCGGGGAAAATTATCTGTGCAGGGAGCGGCCATCGCCTCCGTATGGCTCAAAAACTCGGTGCGATCCCCCTTGACTACCGCTCGGAAGATGTCGCCGCGAGAACCCTTGAGCTTACCGGCGGACTTGGGGCGAAAAGAGTCATTGAAACGACCGGTTCCGCAAAGGGGATAAGAAACGCATGTGTGGCGGCCGCACGGGGAGGCTGTATCTCCTGCGTGGGATTCCCGAATGAGGATGTGCCGATCCCTGTGAAACGCCTTGTCATGGATGAAATCGATTTCGTGGGGAATCGCGGCAATCCGAATACCTTAGAAAAAGCCATTTCAGTAGCTCATTACGTGATGGACGAGATTAATATGCTGATTACGCATGAATTCCCTCTTGCGGAGTATGCGAAAGCGTTGGAGGTTTTTGAGAACCGGCTCGATCACTCACTGAAAGTTATCGTAAAACCTCAATGGCTCAAGTGATCACGACACCGATACGGATCATTGACCGGTTGTGAATGAACAGGATGGATAGAGAGAAGCCTTAACGGCTCCGGGAGGAATAGAATAAATGGGTATCTTTACAGAAGAATTTTCCAGTGACCGCGCGAAGCTCCGGTTTGATGTAGTGGGCGGTCCGCCCCGCAGCAGGATTGTCGAAGACGATACTTTCCTGAATTACCGGCTGGGATCAGTCAAAACGAGCCAAGGCTCCACAAAGCTGCGGCCGGACATTGTCTGGTACTATGATGAACCGGAAAAGGGTATCGCGTTTAAGGACGATCAGCTGATTCTGAAAAGCCGATGGGAAGAGGGTGAGCTGAATAAGATATTAGTGTCCATGCTTGCCAATGAGATGGATAAGCAGGGGCTGCATCCTTTTCACTCTTCCTCTGTTATCTACAGGGGGCAGATGATTCTGCTTGTCGGGGGCGAGAATAATCACGGGAAGTCCATGACGCAGCTCGAGGGGTGCCGCCGCGGAGCGCTCATTTTCTCCACAGAGACGACGGTGACAGACGCAAAAGGGTATGCGCTCTACGGGTCCAAAAATGTCTATATTCGCAAGCGGGCGAAAGGGACGGAGCGAAGCGATATTCCCGACCAGGATGAAGGAGTATTGAAATTCTGGGAGAAGGAACCGGAGATGAAGCTGACATATGAGCCTTCAGAAATACATCTCGCGATCATGCCATGTATCGATGGCCATTTCGATACACAGGTGACGAGAATGAATCAATTTGAGGCGAGCTATCAGAGTTATCACAGCCTGATGAATTTCTTTGGCCTGAACCAGCTGTTATGCGGTGAGAAGGGGCTGGCGATGCCGATTATCGACACGGATGAAAGGCATCAGGCGCGCGCCGCGTTTGTGTCGGAATTCGTTTCCGGGCGTCCATTCTACCTGGTACGGGGGAAGACGCCTCAGATTGTTTTCGACGAGATTGAGCATATAATGACTGAGTTGGGAATGAACGGTTCTATTTAGAAAAACGGAGGGATATCGATGCAGCAGTTGACTTCACATGTATACGTTGAAACGGAGATAAGAGGGTGTAATCCGGGTATTGTTTTTACGGATGAAGGTTCCGTTTTTGTCGATACCGCCCAGTGGATCAGCAAACTACTGGAAATGCGTGGGTTTGCGCTTTCCCGCGGACCGATCCGGGCGCTCATCAACACAGAATCACACATCGACCATATTTTCGGGAATCACTGGTTTGCCGGGGAATGTCCTGTTATCGGGCATGAAAACCTGGAGAAGACATTCTGGAAGATTCCGGCGGCATTCAATCAGACGACATACGATTACAGTGTCGATATCATTCGCCGGCAGGATCCCGAAGCGCTCCATCTGATGCCCTCAGAAAAAGACTATATTCTCAATAAGCCAAATGTCACGTTCAGCGACAGGCTCTTTTTCAAGCTGGGGGATCATGATTTCAGACTCTACTATACGCCGGGGCACTCAGACGCCAATATCAGTGTTTTTGTTCCTCAGGAAAGAACCGTATTTGTCGGAGATACGGTCTTCAGCCAATGCCAGATCTGGCTCCATACGGCGAATTTCGATGACCTTTTCCGTTCGCTCCGCTTTCTCGGCACACTGGATGTCGACTATATTGTGCCCGGCCACGGGCCCGTCGTCGGTAAAGCGGCTCTCCACCAGCAGGAGGCATTTCTGCACGAATGGATTTCCGCGGTTGCTTACGGAGTCGCGAAAGGATGGGATGAGGAGGAGTGCGTTCAGCGAATCTCCTTCGCGGACCGGTGCCCTGTAGATATCGGGCAGGCGGAAGAGATGGAATATATTCAGACGCACAATGTCAGGGTTGTCTACAATTACCTGATGAACAACTAGAGGTGAGGGGATCACGATGAAGCTTGATGGAGTCAATCAGATTGCGGTGATCGGGACGGGCATGATCGGCGCAAGCCTTGCGACCTTATTTACGGGCAACGGCTACCACACGACGATGATCGCGTTCGATGAACAGGATGCTCGCAACGGGCTGGAGCGCTACCGGACAAATTTCAAAGATCTCATCGGCTTCGGACTGGTGACTGAATCGCAGGCGGACGCGTGCGAAAAGCTGCTTTCCATCGAAACAGGCTTTTCGGCGCTTCGGGATGCCGATTTCATATACGAATGCGTGATTGAGGATTTTGAGGTCAAACGAGCTGTTTACAGTCAGGTCGAAGAGTACGGCTTTAAGGTTCGTGCGATCGCGTCATCGTCTTCCGCGATGGATACGAATCTCCTCAGCCGGGGGTTTTCGAAACCGGATTTTATTGAGCGATTCGCTTCTGCTCATCCATGGAATCCGCCGCATCTTGTGCCGTGTGTGGAGATTGTGAAAGGGGACAAAACCTCGGAAGAAGCGCTGACATTTATCTGTGAGCTTCTCGAGTCGTGCGGGCGCGCCCCTGTCATCATTCACAAGAGCGTTCCCGGGTTTATCGCCAACAGGCTCCAGCACGCGCTGTACCGCGAAGCCGCCAACATGGTGGAACAGGGTATCGCCTCTCCGGAGGATATCGACAGAGCGCTTATGACGAGTTTCGCGCCACGCTACGGCAGTATCGGTATATTCCAGCATTTTGATTACGCGGGGCTGGATATGGTACTGAGTATTCAAAAAACGCTGTTCCCTGACCTGTCCGCGACAACCTCACCCAATCCGCTTGTTCTGGAAGCCTGCGAAAAAGGGGACCTGGGGTACAAGACAGGTAAAGGTATCCTGAACTGGGAAGATGTTGACATCGATCAGTTCCGCGAGAACGCGTCCAAACCTTATCTTAAGTTCTTCAACTGGAGCCTGCCGGACGCGCAATAAATCCCGACAGCGAAGGGATTCAACAGAAAAGCCTTTTTACGGCTGTCGCCGAATAATGAAATGCCGGGGCTCCGCAAGCTTTTCCAATAGTGGTGGAAAAGCTTGCTGGTTCCCGGCTTACACTTCGGACGGTCTCTCCTGTTTCCGCGCACTGAAAAGTATTCGCCTGGAGTATTCTTCGGGCTCTACGATTCAGAGGCATTCGAAGTCCTCTCCCAGGCTTTTTTGAGAGGCATATTTTCAACGATATGCGCATGCATCGATTTTGCGGCGAGATCACTGTTATGAGCTTTCATCGCATCAATAATTATTCTGTGCCGTTTCGCAAAATAGAGGGATTGCTCTTCATGTTTCAGCGCTTTTAATCTTGACCAGTTCACAAAGACCAGTTGTTTCGACAACCGCGCGATGAGATGATGTCCTGAAATTCGGATGATCTCATTGTGAAAAGCGTTGTTGGCTTCGATCCGCCTGTTTTCATCGCCCTTTTTGGCGGCATCTTCCATCTCAAAGACAATTTCTTCCAGATTGGCGATATCCTCAGGGGTGCAGACCTGTGCGGCGAGACCGGCGGCAAGCGACTCCAGAGCCGCACGAACCGTAAAGGCTTCGTATACATCCTCATCGGATAGCTCCCTTACGGTGGTCCCTTTGTAAGGTTCCTGAACAACCAGCCCCATTTCCTCAAGCCCTTTTAACGCTTCCCGAACGGGGGATTGGCTGACACCGAATCGTTTCGCTAAGGCGCTCTCGATCAGGCGCTCACCGGGAACGATGCTGCCCGCCAATATTTCTCCAATTAATTGATCTTTAATCTGCTCGCTGAGAACAATTTTAGAAATCTGCATGAAATAATCTCCGATCCTGTCAGTCACAGTATCCAGCAACAAAGCATTCGTTTTTATTATTCTAGCATGAAAAATGATACGAAAGCCAAGCGAATGAATAGGTACTGCATTGGCGGATCGCACATTTATCGGTCAATCTGCTCGGAAAATGATGTGAATTTTACGGATCCTGTCTCGACTAACACGCTGTGATTGCGAACCATCAAACTATTATCGATAAAGTGTGCAGTCAAAACGGGAGGGAAATGATCGGGCTGCCGACGTGTGCGACAGGCGGATCTTTTGCGTTTATGGCATAAAAAGTGGGAAAAAGCGCAGGAATCTGCGATCGAAATCCGCGGCGGAAACGATCAGCTTTTAAAGTGTTCCGTGTAGAAAAATTATTGCAATCCGCGTTTCATCCGATGAAAAAAATGGCTTCGGATAAGCCCGTTGTTTTTTCCTGCAAATTCGTCGTAAGGCTGATTGAAAACCGAAATGCACATTTTTGGAAGAAAGAAAATTCGTCGTAAAAGCTAACACGATTTGACAAAAGGGGATAGATTTTGCTAAGATAGCGGAGCGCTGTTAGTCCGATGGAGGACTTGAGCAATGTGACTTCGCGGGATTAACTCAGTGGTAGAGTGTCACCTTGCCAAGGTGAAAGTCGCGAGTTCGAATCTCGTATCCCGCTCCAACAAGGATGACCGGCAGACTTCTGACCGGTCATCGTATTATAAGGCACCATAGCCAAGTGGTAAGGCAGAGGTCTGCAAAACCTCTATTCTCCGGTTCAAATCCGGATGGTGCCTCCATCTAAGGACAGGGAAACGAATACAATTCTCTGTCCTTTCTTTATACCTTAATATCATTGCGTTTCAAGGAAGTTGATTGATATGTTACGTGCTCAGAGCAAAGAGAGTTTTATTTCAACCTTGAAAGGACTTGAACATAAACAATGTTTCGTCTAAAATGGAATCAAATTCCGGAAAGGACGAGTTTTATGAATTATATAAGACGTGAAATAGAATCCAGTGTTAAAAATCTAGTAGACTCGTTTAAAGTTGTTCTCATTACTGGCCCCAGACAGGTTGGAAAATCAACGATGCTTAAAGAGCTGTTCAGAAATGAATATCATTATGTTTCCTTAGATGATATCAACGAGCTGCAGATGGCTCAATCGGATCCTAAGTTATTTTTTATTAATCATCCGGGGAAATTGATTATAGATGAAGTACAGTATTGTCCGGATTTATTTATTGAGATAAAGCGATTAGTTGATCAAAAAGATGAGTCAGGTCAGTTTATTTTAACGGGGTCTCAGACTTTTTCCCTGATGGGAAATGTGAGTGAGAGTTTAGCGGGTCGGGTGGGGATCCTGGAGTTGAAACCTTTGTCGACGCGTGAGATTTTGCGGGAAAGAAAAGACGCGCCATTCAAGCCGTCGAGAGAGTTACTTGGAACGAATATAACAGATATTTCGTACAGCAAACTGTGGGAATTGATCCATCGCGGGTCAATGCCTGAGCTTCATCGCAACCCGGATATGGATACTGAAACATATTACGCATCGTATGTCTCTACGTTTATTCAGAGAGATGTACGGCAGTTAAGCGCGATTCAGGACTTAAATTTATTTAGCCGTTTTATTACAGTATTAGCCGCGCGAACAAGCCAGGAACTCAACTACGCAAGTATCGCCCAAGAGGTGGGGGTTGATGAAAAAACCATTAAATCGTGGATTGGTATATTAGAGGCAAGTGGCATTGTATACGTTATCCCGACGTTTTCCAACAATCGCTTAAAGAGAATCACCAAAGCTCCGGTTCTTTACTTTTTTGACACGGGTTTGGCAGCCTATCTTGGTAGATGGAAGACCGCGCAAAATTTACAAAATGGAGCATATTCGGGTGTTATTTTAGAAAACTACTGTGTATCTGAAATTATTAAATCGTACAGCAATCAGGGGATTATAAATTATCCCGTATATTTCTATCGAGACAAGGACCAAAAGGAAATTGATTTGATACTTGAAGAGTCAGGGACCCTCTATCCTATAGAAATCAAACAAGCAGCGATCCCTGACATTAGAATGGCACGCCACATGTCTGTACTTGAGAAAGCAGAAGGCTACAACGTGGGGGTAAAGACAATTCTCGCCCAGGTAGATCAATATTATTTACTTGCCGAAGACATATTAGTTTGTCCGATCAAAGATATCTGAGATTTCAACGAATTTGAGATACACTTACTCTTTGAAAAAGAAGAAAAATTCCGATAGATAGAACGGAGTTTATTATGAATTTTGAGCCGATTGAAGCCACAGATAGACTTGGCAGAACATTAGTATTGCGAAATGCAGAACCTAAAGACGCAAATATGCTGCTGGAGTACCTGAGAAAAACATCAGCGGAAACACCGTTTTTGTTGCGGGAACCTGACGAAGTGAAGCTTACACTTGAGCAGGAAATTACATTCATTCAAAGGCAGATAGAGGCAGAACGCGATCTATTTCTGATTGCCACCTATAATGGCAAATTAGTCGGTAATTGTTCCTTGATGAGTAAAGGTGGCTATAGAAAACTCAAACACCGCTGCAATGTGGCGATCGCTTTATATCAGGAATACTGGGGCAATGGGATTGGTGAGATCCTGTTGAAAACAGTGCTAGAGGTGGCAAAGAAAGTAGGATACGAGCAGGCTGAGTTGGATGTGGTCTCGACGAATTCATCTGCCATTTCCCTTTACAAAAAGCTGGGCTTTGAGACATATGGACGTTTCCCGGATTTTATAAAATCAAGCGACGGAAGTTATACGGACGGGAACTGGATGATGAAAAAGCTGAAATGATATCACCTGTTCAATTTATGTGGTGGATCTACAAGATTTAAAATACGACGCTAATATCAAATACAATTTGAAAAAACGTTCAAATTTCTCGCGATTCATTCTTGCCAGGTCGACGACGGTGCCTTCGATGGCGTTGAGGGTCAGGATGCTTTGCGATACGTTTTGCCCTTCTTCCAATTTTAGAAATTTTTCGCCGTCACTGTTGCAATAGCGGCTGTTCATGGCACCGTAGAAATACCAGACCGGTATGACGGTCGCACTTTCGGGGTTGTTTTTGTCGATGATTCGCCAGTAGGTGAGTTCCATTTGCTGAATGTGGACCTCCGAGGCGTCCGCGTCCGCGATCCATGTTTCCAGTTTTGCCGGCAGCATCTGCCGGGCGAGATCAAGGATTTCTTCTGTAGGCAGCAGCTCCGGACTTTCATCCAGGACCTCGCTGACTTCCATGGGGGAATTGTAGTCAAAAGCGACCACTCCTTGGACAGGGAATCATTCTCATTCAGGAACAAAGCATTATTATAAATACTGTTATTAATGCCCAGATTGTGGTGAGTTCGTAAGTATCACATGGATTAGTGCGCCCTGTTCTGGTCATCCCTGTAATACTCCGTGGAGAAGCATTGAATCACCGGTAAATCTTTGTTCGTGATGTAATGCTATTACTAAATAGGTCAATTATATGAGGAGAATGGTAAATATTGATAGAGCACAATCTATATTCTTCAGCGGCTGATCGACCGAAAACAAAACGGTATGATTAAAGTCATTACCGGAATAAGACGGTGCGGAAAATCTTTTCTGTTGTTTAACATATATCGTGATTAGCTGATAAATTCCGGTGTTTCCGAAGACCATATCATCATGGTCGGACTTGACGATGAGCAGAATGAGGAATTGTTGGATCGAAAGCTGGTTGGCGAGTATGTCAGGAGCAAAATCACCGATGAACGTACCTATTACATTGTATTGGATGAAATTCAGCTGGTCGAAGGATTCGAAAAACTACTGAATGGTTTGAACCGCATTAAAAACGCAGACATCTATGTCACAGGAAGCAATTCGCGATTTTTGTCGAGCGATATATTGACAGAATTCCGTAGTCGAGGGGACGAAGTCAGGATTTATCCGCTTTTGTTCTCGGAATTCTGCTCTGTTTTCAACGGGACAAAAACAGAAGCGTGGAGAGAATACAGTCTTTATGGAGGAATGCCGCAAATCGTTGAGCAACGCAGACCGGAGCAAAAGGAGAATTTTCTCAAAAATTTATTTAAGAAAGTATATTTGGATGACATCATCAGCCGCAACAACCTGCGCGGTAACAACATCATGGATATTCTTGTGAATATTCTAGCCTCCTCCGCAGGTTCAAATACTAATCCGAATAAATTGGCTAACACGTTTGTCAACAATGGATATAAGGGCGTATCAAACAAGACCATTGCAACTTATATCGATTGTCTTATCGACGCTTTCCTGATTTCAAAGGCGAGCCGCTACGATGTTAAAGGGAAAAAATATATTTCGACTCCAAGCAAATACTACTATTGCGATGTCGGACTTAGAAATGCAAGACTTGAATTTCGTCAGTATGAGGTAACACATCTGATGGAAAACATTATTTATAACGAGCTCTTGATACGTGGCTATTCAGTGGATGTAGGTATTGTTACCCACGACGAAAAAAACGAAGAAGGAAAGATCGCACGCAAACAGCTCGAAGTTGATTTCGTCGCTAATAGAGGGAGTCAGCGATATTATATCCAATCCACCTTCGCGATACCGGATTTGAAAAAAATGAATCAAGAACAGGCATCGCTTGTAAAAATACCGGATTCATTCAAAAAAATAATTGTTGTTGCCCATGAGACACCTCTCTGGCGCAACGAGCAGGGTATTACAATCATGAATATTTACGAGTTTTTGCTGAGTAGAGACAGCTTGGAGCATTGATTTTGTTACTACGGCAAATAAGGTTCACGATCGCTATATAATACTCGACTGCAACACGAAGGATATAAAGGTGTACCACTGTGGAGCATCAAGCAAGGATGCAGGAAAGAAGATTACATCAATAATGCAGGTGAAGGATATTTTAAGTTATGTTGATATGATAAAAGAATTGCTCGCTAATGATCCATTGGTATTAAGTTAGATTTAATATGGGGAGTAAATCTGCGCCTGTATGAGAAAATGGGCTATCATTAGACGGGGCAAATCGAGAGAATCAATGGTCTTTTCGTCCGCACCTCCATCTCAACGGTCCTCATGGAATTTGCATTGCCATTAAACTCAAAATCTTCGCTATTCTCAAGTTATACCGGTAACATTTGATATTACGATAAAATATTACGGATTAAATGGCAAATAACGGGTGCATCATCAAACACTAAAAGCTCATCCTGTATTTTTGCAACTCTTTCCTTTAAAGCCTACCTCAAATCCCTATTTCGCCCCATTTTTCACTTGCCGCCGATTTCCTACGTATAAGCCCTCAGGAAGAAAAATCAATATCAAAACAGAGGAGGAACTGCGACAATAATAGTTTTCTACAACAACACGGTGTGCAATCAAATAGCTCCCAACTTCTCGCATAATGCGCCTTCGGAATAACCGATGCACCCTTCCACGCTAAATTTCCTTCAAAATCCCCCCCCCCCC
>JAKPXB010000019.1 GCA_029570375.1 Bacillota bacterium
TGGGCGCCGTCATGGGCTCCGAGATCACCGCCGCCGTCATTTCCGACAAGATCGGACAGGTGCGGCGCGATCCCTTCGCCATGCTACCTTTCATCGGCTACCACGTCGGCGACTACCTCAACCACTGGCTCGAGATCGGACGCAAAGGCGATCCCGCCAGACTGCCGAAGATCTTCGCCGTCAACTGGTTCCGCAAAGGCGCGGACGGCCATTTCCTGTGGCCGGGATTCGGCGACAACAGCCGCGTCCTGAAATGGATCGTCGAGCGCTGCGACGGAACTGTCGGCGCGAACGAGACGGCGATCGGCTATCTCCCCAAGGCGGAGGATCTCTACCTCGACGGCCTCGATCTGCCGCAAGAAGACCTCGACGCGCTCACGACCGTTGAACACGACGCCTGGAAGACTGAACTCGAAGCCATCCGCCAGCATTTTGACAGCTACGGCCCCAAGATGCCGAAAGAACTCTACGCGCAGCTCGACGCCGTAGAGGAGCGGCTCGGCTGAGATTAGCGAAACAGCAGGAAAGATTGCGCCGCCGGTACCTATCATCACGAAATTAAAAATCCGCATGTAAATCGACTCCTTAGCGCTTGACATTCGGTCAATAGTTAGTTATAACAAACTATTGACCGAAACAATGCGCGTGCGCCCGCCGTCACGACGCAAAGCCGGCAGGAAAGGATGTGTGCAGGCGAGATGAATGACAGATTACATGCGGAAATCGAGAGCCTTCACCTGGATATACCGCAGGACATCATGGATCGGATCGATGAGCAGGTCAGGATGAAGGAAAACCAGATCCGGATCACGCCGCGGGGATTAACCCGCGAGCTGATGGCCATCGCGCCGGACTGCAAAGGCCGCATGCGATGGTCTGTGATACTGGCCTGCGTCGGGGAGCTTTTCAGTTTCGCGGCATACTTTTTCAGCGCTTACGCCGCTTCCTGGCTGATCGCACGCGGCGGCGCCAACCCTCCCGGCTTCGACTCCCTTGTGCGCTGCGGCCTCGCCGCCGCCGCGTCGCTCCTTGTCTATCTTCTGCTGACAGGCATCAGCACCACGCTGTCCCACCGCACCTCGTTCAACATTCTGGGGAGACTGCGCGGAAGATTATTCGCGAAGCTGCGGGAAGTCCCTCTCGGCTATCTCGTGGAAAACCCTGTCGGCAAAATCAAGACAATTATTCAGGATCGCGTGGCCGATATGGAGGACTGGGTGGCGCATCTGATGCCGGAGCTCCCGAGCCGCCTTCTTCACCCGCTGCTCTGCGTCGTTATCTTATTCGTCCTCGACTGGCGTCTCGGCCTGGCGGTCTTCGCGCCGCTTCCTCTCATCCTGATCGGGATGGCGGCAATGATGTACCGCTACCGCGGGCGCTCGCTTGTCTGGCTCTGCGGCTACGCGAACGTGGCGGACCGCAGCGCGGAGTACGTGCGGGGCATCCCCGTCATCAAAGCCTTTCTGCAGGATCGCCGCTCCTACGACCATTTCGCCGACGCGGTCAACTTCTACCACCACTCCACCATGCAGTGGTGGCGTCAGAGCTGGTTCGGCTCCGCCCTGTCGATGGCCGCGATGATGTCTCCCCTGCTGGCGACTCTGCCGGTCGCTTTCTATCTTTACGCGAACGGCCGGATCGTCGTCTCCACGCTGCTGCTGGCGTTGATTCTTCCCCTCTCCATTCTCCCGCAGAGTTTTGCCATCATGCAGAGTTTTGAGTTGTTTCAGGTCGCGTCCAACACATGGCTCTCCATCCGCGCGCTCCTCGGGATGCCGCCGCAGAAGCGGCCGCCGGGAGGACAGAACGCCGCCCTCAACCGCGATCTCGGCATCGCGTTCGACCACGTCTGTTTCTCTTATCAGGAAGGCTCGGAGGTGCTGCACGACATTTCCTTCACCGCGGAGAAAGGCGAAGCGACGGCTCTCGTCGGCCCGTCAGGCGGGGGCAAATCGACGGTCGCGCGGCTGCTCGCGGGATTCTGGGATCAGTCGTCCGGCGTGATCAGACTGGGCGGCGCCGACACGCGGGAGATACCGTTCGAGCAGCTGTACAGCGAGATCTCCTACGTCTCGCAGGACAACTTCCTCTTCGACTGCAGCATCAAAGACAATATCCGCATGGGCAAACCGGACGCGAGCGACGAGGAGATTCAAGCGGCCGCCAAAGCCGCGCACTGCCACGATTTTATCATGGCACTTCCGAACGGCTACGACACGAGCGCCGGAGACGCCGGCGGCGCCCTCTCCGGCGGCGAACGCCAGCGCATCACCCTCGCCAGGGCCATCCTGAAACCGGCCGCCACCATCATTCTGGACGAGGCGACCGCGTACGCCGATCCGGAAAACGAAGCGCTGATACAGGAAGCCATTTCCCATCTGGTCAGGGGAAAGAGCCTGCTCGTTGTCGCTCACCGCCTTCACACAATCAAACAGGCGCACAAGATCATCGTTCTGGACAAAGGGACGATCGCCGCGCAGGGAACGCACGCGCAGCTGATCGAATCGTGCCAGCTGTACCGCAAACTGTGGCGCCAGTACGCCGGAAAGGAAGATTGACAATGGATTTCATCAAACGCTCACTCAAGATGGCGGGACGCCACAAACAGCGGCTGCAGGCGGGCATGTTCTTCATCTTTATCCAGAACGCGGCGATGCTGATCAACTTCTTCGCCATCTATCTCGGCTTCACCTGGATGCGCGATCTCACGGCTTCGCGGCTGTGGACGCTGTTCGGCGTGCTGGCCGCCTCGCTGCTTTTCAACTTCCTTTCGGGCTGGCTGCAGAACGCCCTGATCGCGGGCGTCTCCTTCACGATCTATAAGGATTACCGCCTCAACATCGGCGAAAGGCTGAAGCGCGCGCCCATGGGGTACTTCTCTGAACAGAGCCTGTCGCGTATCCTCGCGGCTTTTACCAATGTGATGAAGAGCCTTGAAAACTATACGCAGATGTCGTTCAACTTCAGCCTGTCCGGCATCTCGCTGTGCTTCTTCCTTCTGATCGGTCTCTTTTCAATGAGTCCGAAGATCGGCATGCTCGCGCTTTTCTGCATTGGTCTCGCCTGGCTCTGCGTCTTCCAGCTCGTCCGCGTCGCAAAAAAGGATATCACCGTCGAACACGAGGCGGTGGCGCACGTCACCGACGCCCTGGTCGACGGCATCCGCGGCATCCCTGTCCTGCGAAGCTTCCCCGCGCTGGAACGCGCCACCGTCCGGAAAGTTCACGCGCGCCTCCGGGACTCCTCAGAGGAACTGATTCAGGCGCAGACGCACTTCGAGAAAGTCTTTGTACTCTATTCCCGCCTTTTCAACACGGTTCTCAACTTATCCAGCCTGGCGGTGACGCTCCTCGCTTGTTATCTGTTCACAAAGGGAGAGGTCGGCCTCGTCCGCGCGCTGACGCTGACCGCTGCCGGCTTTATGCTTTTCGGCGGGCTTCGCCAGCTGGAGAACTCCGCCATTCTGCTGGTCAAGAATCCCGCGCATCTGGCATACCTGGAAAGCGTCCTCGACATCCCGGAAATCGAAGAAGGCTCTCTGGGCGAAGTTCCTTCGGATCACTCGCTCGCGTTCGAGCACGTGACATTCGGCTACGACCACGACAGACCGGTCATCCGCGACTTGTCGCTTCACATCCCGGGAGGATCCCGCACCGCGATTGTCGGCCCGTCCGGCTCCGGAAAAACGACGATCATCAACCTGATCGCGCGCTTCTACGATCCCCGCGAGGGATCGATCCGGCTGGCGGGAAAGGATATCCGCTCGTACGAGACGGCGGCGCTGCTTCGCAGCCTCTCCCTCGTTTTTCAGGATGTATATCTTTTCAGCGATACGATTGAGAACAATATCCGCTTTGCCAGACCGGACGCGACACGGGAAGAAGTGATCGCCGCGTCCAAACGGGCGCGCTGCCACGACTTCATCCAGGAGCTGCCGCAAGGGTACGAGACGCTTGTCGGGGAAGGCGGCAGCAACCTGTCGGGAGGCGAGAGACAGCGCATTTCCATTGCGCGCGCACTCCTCAAAGACGCGCCGATCATCCTGCTCGACGAGGCGACCAGCTCCGTCGACCCGGAAAACGAACACGAGATCCTCTCCGCGATCGACGAACTGTGCGAAGGCCACACCGTCATCTCCATCGCGCACCGCCTTTCGACGGTCCGCCAGGCCGACCAGATCCTCGTCATCGACGCCGGACGCCTTGTCCAGCGCGGCACGCACGACGAACTGGTCGGGACGCCCGGAATCTACGCCGGATTCATTCAGGCGCGCGAAAAAGCGGCGAGCTGGTCCCTGACCGAACACGGAAACTGAAACTCAAATGCCGGGAGCATCCAGATGCTGAAATACTTCAAGCGATATCTTCTCTTTCTCTTCCTCATGCTGGTCTTCGTCGTGGGATCCTCGCTTCTGCACGTGCGGGCGCAGTTTATTAAAGGAGAAATCCTCGAGTCGGCCATCGCCAAAGACATCCGCGGCATCCTCCCCGCCACGCTGTTCTTTGCGCTGTTCTACGGCGGCTATATGCTGCTGAGCCAGATCTACACCATGGTCCGAACGGACCTGACATTCCGGATCTCCCGCGACATCCGGAACGACCTTTTCGATTCGGTTCTCAGACGCCGGCCGCATCAGGTCAAGGAAATCGACCGGGCGTCTGTCGTCGCCCGCTATACGACCGATCTCGGGAAAGTCGAATTCGACTATCTGAGCATGGGGAGCAAACTGCTCGAGCACGTCGTTACAATCCTGACGGCCGGGAGCGCTCTCTTCCTCGTCAACTACAAGGTGGCCTCTCTTGCCGTCCTCTTCTTTCTCCTGCCGATGCTCGCCGTCAGACTGCTGAAAAACAAGCTCAGCCGGGCGGAAGCCGTTTTCGTCACCACCAACAAGAAGCATCTCTCTTCCGTGCTGGGGTACTTGAAAGGGCTTGAAGCGATCAAAAACTACGGCGTTGAGGACAGCATTGAAAAACGCTATCTCCAATCACTGGAGGAACTGAAAGCAAAAGACGGCGACAGGGCCAGGACGCGCAGCGTATCGAACGGATGCAGTTTTCTGATTACCATGATCTCGCAGGCGGCGATTGTGATCTTCTCCGCCGTTGAGCTGTCAAAAGGGCGTCTCGGGGCCGGCCAGTTCGTGACCATCTTCTCTCTCGTCACCATCCTCCGTCCGCCGGTCTACTGGATCTCCAAACTCTACGAGGGTGTCATTTCGAGCAAACCGGCAATCGCGGCGATCAGAGCCGTCATCGACAGCGGCGATCCCACAATCGATTCGTCTTCAACCGAACACCACCATGCGGGAGACTTGCGCGTAATGAGCAGACTGTCCGGCGGCTCCTCTCCGGCCGTTTGCACTTCCGCCCTGGCCACCGGCAGTTCCTCCGCTGCCATCGGCAGTTCCGCCCCGGCCAACGGCAGCAGTGACAGCTGCCCCCTGAAGCCGGGCGAGATTGATATACAGGATCTGTCTTTTTCGTATGAGGACGGAGAGGAAGCGATCCTCGATCATTTCTCGCTTCACGTGAATCCCGGCGAGAAAGTCCTGATCAGGGGAGCGAGCGGCAGCGGCAAGACGACGCTCATCAACCTCCTCACGGGCACGCTTCTCCCGTCGGGCGGGAAGATCGCGATGGGAGGCGGTTTCAGCCTCGCGCGTCAGGACGCCTTTATCTTCAACGGTTCGGTCGAAAACAACATCACGCTGTTTGGGGAAACGAACAGGGAGGCGCTGAACCATGCTGTGGACGCGTGCGGTATCGGCGAACTTCTGACACGAGAGGACGCCGCTGAAAACGGCACGAATCTGTCGGGCGGCGAAAAGAAACGCGTCTGCCTCGCGCGCGCGATGGTCTATGCGCAGCCGATCCTGATTCTCGACGAGCCGCTGGCAAATATTGACCCGCGGAATATCGCCAATATCGAAAAAAGCATCCTCTCACTGAAAGACCGGACCATCATCATCATCAGCCACCAGGTAAGCGACGCGCTCGCGGAAGGCATGGATCGGACGGTCATCCTGGAAAAGAAACGGCAGAATGTCAAAGAAACGAGCAGTCCTGAACCAGGTAACGAAGATAAGGATGCAGGACGGGAAAATCCGCATCGGGAAAGGAGCGCGCAATGAAAAAATACTGGCTTGCAAATAAGGGGCGGACCTCCCTGCTCATTTTGTTCATTCTCGCGTCGGAGGGACTGGTCGCCTACATCGCGCGCGTCTACGGACAGATCGTCGACAAGGCGAGAGGCGGCGAAAGCGGCGCCCTGTCGCCGCTTTTTATCCTGCTCGTCGCGCTCTCCCTGCTGATGCCCTTCTGTTTCTATCTCTATTCGCTGGCGATTCAGTTTCTGCGAGTCAGAATCCAGGCCGCCATGAGGCATTCGCTCTTTTCCAGTCTGCTCGCGCGCGACTACAAAGAATATATCAGGGAAGATGAAGGACAATATCTTTCGTCCTATACAACGGAAATCGATTCCCTTGAAACCTCTTACTTTACCGCGATCTTCGGGATTCTTCAGATCATCGCGCATTTTCTTTTCACCTTCGTCATCCTGTACGCGATCTATCCGAAATTCGCTTTCTACAACCTTCTCGGCGCGGTGCCGGTCGTCCTCATTCCCAATCTGCTGAAGAAAAAGATCAGCCGTCTTCAGGCAGCGAAAATAGAACGCGTGGCCGCCAACATCGCGCGATTGAATGAGTACCTCTCCGGGCTGGACACTATCCTCCTCTTCGGGCGCAGAAGCGCTTTTCGCCGCCAGTTCAGAGAACAGACCGAAGCGATCCGCCACGTAAGCAGGAAAATCCCGGCGCTGATGGTGCTGACCACCAATCTCTCCAATCTCCTGCTGCAGCTTTACAGCATCGCCATCATCGCGCTCGCGACCGTGGAAATTGCCAAAGGCAACGTTTCCGTCGGCGTCTTTATCACGGCGGTACAGATCTTCAGCGATCAGTCCGGCATCGCGTTTACCAGCCACTATTTGCAGCAGTTTCACACCTCCGCCAGAACCATCGAACATATCCTGCGCCACACCGCCTACGAGAAAACGGAGATTCCCTCCGCTGACGCGTGCGAGCTGAACCCTTCCGGGATAGAAAAAATCGAATACCGCGGAGTCAGCTTTTCCTTTCACGAAAACAACCATCACGCGCTGATCCGCGATTTCAGTTATTGTTTCGGTAAACCGGGCGTCTACCACATCACCGGAGCGAGCGGAAGCGGCAAATCCACGCTGATGAATCTGCTCTGCGGGTATTACACGCCGGACAAGGGGACGATTGAAATCGACGGCTGGAGTGTCCGCTCCATATCCAATCTGAACGAGTGCTTCACTATTATGCGGCAGGAGGCGATTTTCTTTGAGGGCAGCCTGCGGGAAAATATCACTATGTTCCGCGAACATGACGACGAGAGCCTGCTCGCCGAACTGAAACGCCTCGGCCTTGACAACCTGGACAATCTGGAAGACAGGAATTTTCACTACTCGGGCGGCGAAAAGAGGCGGATCATGCTGCTTCGCGCGCTTCTGCGGAACACGAAGATCATCATACTGGACGAACCGCTCGCCAACCTCGACGCGGTATCCCAAAGGCGGGTAGAAGAAGCGATCAGCGACATCAAAGACAGCTTTGTCTTCGTCATTTCCCACGAACCGCTCGGCATCCCCGTGACTGCCACCGTAACAGTGGGTTGTCAATAGAGAACAGAAAGACCAACACCGCGGGGGTGTTGGTCACCTTTCCGTCCTTCCCATGATGGCCGGCGCCAGCGTGGTATCGCCGGGTCTCCGTCGAGCTTATCTTTTTTTCAGATCATAGATAAGCTCGTATAACTTTTCCAGGGTCTTGCCGCCGTCCCGGGTCTCGCCGAGCCACGTCGCGCCGTCCATGTTGAACAGAACATATTTTTCCGGCAGGATCTGCATCATCGGTCTTTTGTATTTGCTTATATCGGGCGCCTTGCCCGGAGGGAACATAGACTTCCAGTCGGATTGCGACAACTCTTTCCACTGACAGAACACGGGCGAAATGGAAACGGTCTCGACGACCTCGCCGCTGTTTTTATTTAAGATTGTGAACTGATCTTCTCCTATCTGATAGATGAATCCTGTGTCGCAGGGCTGGTCTGACCCGGAAGAAACGGGATAGAGACAGGCGTACGAGACAAGTTCCAGCTTCCTGCCCTTCTTCGCCTCATCCTCCCCGCCTGGAAAAGGCAGCGCGTCTTCCGGAACTCTGACGCCGAGACAATACAACATATCGTTCCCCGCGTAAAACGTCACGATATAGGAGCGCCCGTTCACCGCGTCCGCCAGGAGATAGGTTTCTGGAGAAAGTCCCGATGGATGGACGACAAACAGTGGTCTGTACGTCTCCGCGTCATAAACGTGATACCAGCCGCCCGATCTCTGCCCGTTTATGAAAACCTCAAAGGGCATCCACTTCTGGCGCGGTTCCAGCCAGAAGACCCTTTCTTTTATCTCCTGGAGCGACAGGTTATCCGCAAACGGCGCCAAAGGAATCACATTCGTTCCGGAGACAGCAAAAGATTTCCCGCTGACGAACAGTTCCGCCGCTTTCTCGAAATCGTCCTCGCCGGTCTTGAACCAATCCTCTTTTTCCTCTGTCGCCACGCATGCGTACGGGGCCTCCCTGTAGACCGTGATTCTGTAATCGCCCACCGTGAACTCAGCGGACTCTTTTCGGGAAAGCGGCGCGTCCGGGGCCGCGGCCTCCGTCCAGCCTGCGCTTATAAGATAGTCCGCCAGAATGCTCCCCTTCGCGTAACCGGGCCGAGCAAGGATAGCGTCGGTTTCAATGCCCGGGCGGAGCCAGGCGCTGACCGCCTCGATGCTCCGCGCCTGAGACGCGGCTTTCTCCAGCGCGGAGAAAGACGGCTTCCGTTTCGGATTTGTGAGCAGGCAGACGGCAGCGGCAGCCGTGACGACAACAGCCGCGATGATAATCCAGAATGCCGGTTTTTTGTAATTCAGAGCCATTTTTATCCTCTCTTTCACATGGACCTCTCCAAATGCCACCGGGCAGGCGGCGATGCTTCTCCGGCTGATGCTGCGGGAAAGAAGGGTTGACGAGTAGGCGCGGCGCTCCTGCTCGCCGATCTTTTTTATCACCCGTTCATCACAGGCGAGTTCGATGTCGCGGCAGAACAGCACATAGGCGAGCCATACAAGGGGGTTGAACCAGTAGACGGCCAGGAGCAGAAAGGCCAGGGGTTTGATCAGGTGATCGCGCCGCTTCAGATGCGCGTGTTCGTGCGCCAGAACGAGCGTCATCTCCTCGTCGCTCACATCAAACGGAAGATAGATGCGGGGGCGGAACAGCCCGAGAATAAACGGGGACTGCACCTGTTCGCACTGCCAGATATTGTCCCGGAGTCTTATAGCCGTTTCGACGCGGCGGCGAAGGCGGATATAACTGACAAGCGCGCAGAGCAGCATCGCGGCCATGCCGGCGAGCCAGACAATGGCCGCCGCCCTGATCACAATCTGCAGAGTATTCGCGCCCGCGCCGGGGGGAACCGGTGTAAAAGTGCGGGAAATGACAGGATTGACAGCGTGATTGATTGCCGGAATGCCGCTCGTGATGCCCGGCAGCTCTGAATAGACGATAGACGGGCTGACGGTCTCCGGACTGGGAATAAGGCTCGCGCGGCTTTCGAAAAAAACAGGGATCACCAGGCGGAGCCCCGCGATTCCCCACAGGGCGCACCGGATCCACCGCGGCGCTTTCTTCAGAACAGCGCGCAGGATCGTAACGGCGAGAATAATCCAGCCCGCTGTCACGCTCATATTCAGAAGCTTCAGAAAGACGCCTTCCATCATTTGTTCTCCCCGTCAATCATGGCGCGAATCTCTGCGATCTCCTTATCCGACAGGTCGCGGCGCTTCGTAAAAGCCGCCAGAAACGCGGGAAGCGAACCGCCGAAGCGTTTATCGACCAGATCGTCGATCTCCGCCGCCTGCGCCTCCTCCTGCGAGATGAGCGAGGTGACGATCGTATCCTCGTTCTGAATCACGCCGCGTTCGGACAGACGTTTGATCACGGTATAGGTCGTAGACGATTTCCAGCCGAGCCGCTCCCGGCAAAGCCTGACAAGCTCACGGCTCTTCACCGGCTCGTGTTCCCAGAGAATCAGACAGAAGCGGTATTCGCTCTCAAAAATTTTCGGTGTTTCCATCACTTCGCCCTTTCAGTCTAACCCGTTAGAGTTCGTGATCAGTCTACCGCGTTAGACTCACCGTGTCAACCTTTTTTTGCTAAAAAATTAAAAAATGGAAAAGAGGAAAAAAGCCGCCTGGGGGAAAAATACGGCGGCTGTTCATAGCAGCCGCCTTGCAGTGATTCATCGCGCTTACGGAGTGCGCGGCCGCCGGCAGTCCTTCCCGCCGCTGCCGTCGCGGGCGCGTCTTGCGGATTGATCACAGAGACCATTTCCGCCGCGGCCGCGGCCCTCGGTTTCAGAGGTTCCTGCGTTATTGTTCACGCCACGTCCCTGGCTTCCAGCCTGCCGCGGTGCGCCTTCTCTTCTCTCCCCTCCGGCGCCGCAAGGGCAGGCGCCATTCTCACCATTATTGCGCTCACAGCTTTTCGTTTGGTCCCTGTTGGTGCGGCAGCAGCCGTCGCCGCTTTCATCACAGCTCCCATCGCGGTTTCGATTCTGCCTGCGTGTCCTCTCTGTCCCGCCTGCCAGACTGTCTTCCTTTCCCGTTTCTTTATTATCCGCCGCGGCTTCGGAAACAGCGCTTCTCTCCCCGGCGTTTCGCCATCTGGAAGCAGCTGCCGCCTGTGCAAATCGGTAACTCCCTCCGATCACGCCCGCGACAAATAAAACGGTCACAACAATCAGAATCGCCATCTTGATTTTCTTTGCTTTCATTGGATAACCTCCCTTCGGACAGAACGAGTTGTTCCATCAATTAGATTAAACAGTGGCCGCGTGTCAGATGAGGGGCTGCTGTGTGTTTTTTCTGTGTTTTTCGGTGTATTCTCGGATGATTGGCCGCGGATCCTGAATCACGCCAGACCCGGGCAGACATCTTCCGTTTCGGAACAAAAGCATTGCCGGAAAGGATAAAGCTTTCGGATCATGAGAAACTTTCTCAAAAACATGACAGCCGGGCGGTGCGGATGGCGCGGCTTACCTGAACAGAAGTGTGACAGTCGTCCCCTTTCTTTCGAGCGATTCGACTTCTATATCAATCTGGTGCCTGTCCGCGATACTCTTCGCGATCGAAAGGCCAAGTCCCGTACTGTCCGCTTTCGCGGAACCGGTCGTATAGAACCGCTCGAAGAGATGGCGTTTCGTCTCTTCGCTCATGCCGATACCGTTATCCTGAATCCGGATCAGCGCACGGCACCTGGTTTCATCCGGAGATTTTCTCAGTACTTTTAGACGATTGCGCGTGCCGTTCTTTCCAGTGGAAAAAGCGCGGACAGTGTCTCCCTCCGCTTCGGAGCAATAATCGACTCTCACAGGAGAGCCGTCGGGAGAAAATTTAACAGCGTTACTGAGAATATTCGTCAACATCTGCCGCAGACGGCCGTAATCGCCGCGCAGAACACAGTCGCTGCCGCGAGCGGTCAAATCAATCGCCACTCCTCTGGCGGACGCAATCTGGCGCATCTGCCTGACCGCGTCTTCCGTAACGGCGAGGAGGCTCACATCATCCATGTCAAGCGTAAATTCGGGATTATCCAGTCTTGTCAGTTCGAGAAGATCGTTAACAAGGCGCTCCAGCGATCCGGCAGAATGACTCATCGTCTGATAATAAACGGGAAGATCCTGCTCGCTGACGACACCGTCGCGCAATGCCTCCAACGAACCGCGTATCACCGTCACCGGCGTTCGGAGCTCATGTGAAATTTCTGAAAGAAATTTGCGTCTCAGCTGATCCGATTGCCGACGCTCACCTTCTGCCTCCTGAAGCTTGGCGGCCAGGATATCAATCTCTTTTGACAGCTGGCCGATTTCATCCCGGACAGCCAGCGCTGACCGGGCCGCGTAGTCGCCATCTGCCAGACGCGCTGTGACAAATTTCAATTCATTCAGTGGTTTGACGAAATGGCGGGACAGAATAACCGAGAGCAAGACGACCACAACGAGCGCGGCAAGCAGGGAGTAGAGCATCCCCTGCCACACTCCCATCAGCCCGCGCGTAGCCTCCTCTATCGATGAATGGAGAAAGAAAGCGAGCACCACCTCGCTGCCGGTTCCGTAAATAGGATACCCCGCCGTCATCGAAGGCGTCCCGAAAAACGCGCCGAAATCCTCTGAGTACACGGATTGCCCGGCCAGGACTTCCCCGAGCAGCGCGTCGATGCTTTCCGGCATGTTCTCGGTCGCGATCTTCCCGCCATCTGCGGAGAAAACTGTTTCCGTCTTCTTATCGATAAGCCAGAGTTCGCCGGCTTCCACCTGGCTGAGCAGGGAAAGAGCGGCGCTCTGCCCCATGCGATAGCCTCTGACACCGCGTCTTTCCTGCCTGCCTTTCGCCGTCCCCTCCGCCGCGCTCTCCTCCCCTGATCCTCGGGATGGTTCAATTGCTATACCGTCTCGCTGCCAATGCGTCAAAAACTGAGCGATTCGCTGTCCCCGGCTGAGAAAACTCTCCTTCGCGTACGCCACTATCGTCCGGCGGAAAACCCAGATATAGATCCCCGACGTCAAAAAGGCAAATAACAGCAGAACCATCACAAAATAGGCAATAAGGCGCTTGGTAATCGAACGTTTCAGCATGCATTCTCCCGCTTTATCACGATCAGTCGATGGCGGCGTCCGCGCATAGAAAATTCAGCCGCAGCCTCTTCACTTCGCAGAAGTAAACTGGTAACCCCGGCCGCGCACCGTTTTTATATCCCACGCGGGATGGGGGCTTATGAGTTTCGCGCGCAGCCTCTTGATATGTGAGTCGACTGTTCTCGCATCGCCGGCGTAGTCGAACCCCCACAGGAGATCGAGCAGCTGATCACGCGTAAAGACCCGCTCGGGGTTGGAGGCCAGAAGGTAAAGCAAGTCGACTTCTGTTCTCGTCAAAGGAATCTCATCCGCGTCGATGACAGCAAGATTTTCAAGCGGAAAGACCGACAGATTGTGGATCTTAAGCGCTTCCTTCACTTCTTCATTAGCCTTCGCTCTGCGTTGAATCGCCCGGATGCGCGCCATGACTTCTCCGGGAGAAAACGGTTTGACAATATAGTCGTCCGCGCCGTAGTCGAGACCCATAATCCGCTCAAAATCGTCTCCCCTGGCAGTGATCATAATAATCGGAACGGATGACGTCCGCCGGATCGTCCGACAGACCTCGAATCCGTCTATTTTCGGCATCATAACATCGAGGAGAACCTGATCCACATGATTCTCCCGGAATAGCTGAAGCGCTTCCTCTCCGTCACGCGCGATCAGCACGCGGTATCCTTCGCTCTTCGCGTAATCCGCCAGAATCTTCGTGATGTCGGCGTGATCGTCCGCGATGAGAACCGTTGTCATGTCAGTCGCTCCATCACCAGCAGGAACCGTTTCTCGCAGAGATGAAAGAGCCGCCCCCGCAGCCGCCGGCCTGCTTCCGGCAGCCTACTCAGGGCGGTCGATGCTCACCATATAACCCGCGTCGAAAATAGAAAACACTTCGCCGCGGCGGATAGACCGGTCAACCAGCTTCTGGTCTGTCACACAGTAGCCCGACAGATTGTGGACGCCCAGATCAAAAAGAAGGGGCGCCATGCACGTGGAGGGTCCAACCAGGCTCACCTTGCAGTGATCGCCCGCGACCTCAAGAAGTTTTGGCAGTGTTTTATTAATCAGTGTCGTCCCCGTAATAAAGGCATAATCCTGATCGCGCAGGATATAATCCGATGCCGGGTCCGGGTAATCGCCTTTCATCGGATTTCTCTCGATGACAATCATATCGGCGCGTTCGCCAAATCGTTTCTCGATATGCGGGAAATGGCCGATAACAGCGACTTTCTTGCCGGTAATCTCATCCTGAAAAGCGAAAAACGCATTCAATACCTGCCGTTTCTCCTGGTCAACGGCCCCTGTCGTGATCTCCAGTCCGCGAAACCCACCGAGGTCGCGCGCTCTGTCGACTGTATTGTAGTAACAGTTCAATGCTGCCGCGCCCAGCGACGCCTCCAGGTAGTTCCACGATTTGATCATGGAAGCCATCGCGCGAAGGGACATGCCTTCTTCAGGAGCGGGAAACATATTCCCCGGACCACGCTCACGGATACACATCGCAATACCGGTGTGTTCTCCTGACCAGACCTCACACCATGTGACGCCGAGCGAATAGTGGTCAACCCTCCAGGAAGGATCGACACCCTCGATCAGCGCATCATAAAGCTTCCACGGATTTTTCATCGTATCATCTCCCTGACCTTATTTTCTCCCAGTGGATTAATATGTATATTTTATCATAAAACAAAAATAACAAACCTCATATCGCCCCGGGCGAGTTTGACTGCCATCTGTTTCTCTCTTAATTTTATACATTTCCCGGCTGTATGGGCGCCCTTTTTTACCCGCTGTGAAACAGCTTCAGCCCGCAGGCTGTTTGACCATACGCGGTTCGATAGAGTACACTGGAATTGGACTTATCACCTTATTCATCTTATGGTGAATGACCGTATAAGGCTTGATTCGTCAGTATTCGCGGACACATCATCAGGGTGTTCATGCGGCTTAACAGCCGGCTCCGCGCTTACAGGTGTCGTCGGTTTGACTTAAGACTCAGAAGACGCCGGCAGGGCGTAAAGGCATGAGACGAGAGGTTTTGCATGATTCCGTCTTTCGATTGCATGGGCGATAGAATTGTCGATTTGGGACTCCAGCGGATTGCTGTTGCCGCCGCTCAGGATGACGACGTTCTGCTTTCCATCGACAACGCGGCCAGGCTTGGAATCGCTGAACCTCTGCTCATCGGAAGGCGCAGCGATATTCTGAAAGCCGGTGAACGCTGTGGTGTCAATGCCGGCGGTTACGAGATCATCGAAGAAGAAGACGACATTGAATCATGCAGGATTGCCGTCCGCTTGATACGAGAGGGACAAGCCGATGCGATTATGAAAGGCCTTGTCAGCACTGCATACGTGCTCAAGGCCATTCTTAACAGAGAGACAGGTATAAGAGACGGAGAATTGCTTTCACATATCGGTCTCTTTTTTATTCCTAAGACTGCCCGCCCTGTCATGATCACGGATCCCGCCATGAGCATCGCCCCTGATGTCAATACAAAAAAACACATTATCGAGAACGCGGTTCAGGCCGCTCACCTGATGGGATTACCGGAGCCGCGCGTCGCGTGCGTCTGCGCACTTGAGAAAGTCAATCCGGCTATGCAGGCGACGGTAGACGCAGAAGAGCTCGTCCGCATGAATGCGGACGGTGAACTGACAGGCTGCGTCGTCGGCGGTCCCTTCGCACTCGACAACGCGCTGTTCAAAGAAGCGGCCTCCCATAAAGGGATCACTGACCCGGTCGCAGGAAATCCTGACATACTGCTCATGCCCAATATCGAAGCCGGGAATATCCTGTACAAGGCGCTCGCCTTTCTGTGCGATGCTCCCGGTGCCGGTCTCGTGCTAGGGGCAAAATCGCCTGTCATTCTGACATCGAGAAGTGATTCCAAAGAGACAAAACTGCATTCGATTATCCTCGCGCTATACCTCGCCGCCGAGAAGAAACGGCTTGAAACGGAAGAAAGAAAGGTGTCGGCAGAGGAACCTCAATCAGGAGATAGACAATGACGCGGCTATTACTCATCAATCCCGGGTCGACATCGACGAAAATCGGTCTCTACGACAAAGAAAAAATCGTAATGACGCGAACCATCCGCCACGGCGCAGAGATGGAACACCTGAAAGACCTCGAAAGTCAGCTCCCCGTCCGGCAGCAATTGATTTTCGATATCCTAAAGGAAGAAAACATTGATCCGGCAAGCATGGAGGCCATCGTCGGACGCGGCGGCATGCTTCATCCCCTCGAGGGAGGCGTCTACGAAGTCAACGATGCCATGATCGAAGACCTGAAATCCTGCCGGTACGGGTGGCATTCCAGCAGTCTCGGCGGCATTCTGGCTCACAACATCGCGTGTCAATATGGGTTGAAGGCTTACATCGCCGACCCCGTCATTGTGGATGAAATGGAACCATTGGCGAGAATCTCAGGGTGGCCCGCGATTGAGAGAATCTCTGTATTCCACGCGCTCAATCAAAAGGCCGTCGCGCGCCGGTTCGCGCGTGAGAGAGAGTCCACGGTTCAGGATTACAATCTGATTGTCGCCCATATGGGGGGCGGCATATCCGTTGGCGCTCACCGAAGAGGAAAAGTCATCGATGTCAACAACGCGTTAACAGGCGACGGTCCTTTCTCCCCCGAACGCACAGGCGGACTCCCCCTTTTTTCTCTTATCGAGCTCTGCTTCTCCGGCCGGTACACGGAAGAGGAGCTGAAGAAAACGCTCGTCGGCGAAGGCGGACTCGCCGCTTACCTCGGAACGAGCGACGGACGCGAGGTGGAAAAGAGAATTGAAGCGGGCGACGAAAAAGCCCGTCTCATCTTCGAAGCGATGGCTTACCAGGTGGCGAAAGAAATTGGCAGCGCCTCCGCCGTGCTCTGCGGTGATGTAGACGCCATCCTGCTGACCGGCGGGCTCGCTTACGGAGAGATGTTTGTGAAGTGGATTACCGACCGGGTGCATTTTCTCGCGCCTGTCCACGTCTACCCGGGTGAAGATGAACTGCTGGCGCTGGCCGAGGCCGTCAGCGAAACGATCACCGGGAACGAGCCGGTCCTCGTCTACGAGAAGGAGTGCCGGCGTTGAACCTGCCTGAGAAACAAATCACCATCCTCGCAGGCCATTACGGAACAGGCAAGACTGAATTTGCCGTCAATCTCGCCATCGCCATGGCGCGGGACGGCCGGAAAACAGCGCTGGCCGATCTCGACATTATCAACCCGTACTTCCGCTCCTGTGAGAGGAGCCGCGAGCTCGAAAAGGCAGGCGTTAAGGTCTATATGACATCGGGCCGCGGGAAAGCCGATATCCCCGCGCTTCCGCCGGACATTGCTTCCCTTTTTATCGACCACAGCCGGCAGAGCGTTATCGATCTCGGAGGCGATCCCGCCGGCGCGCGCGTCCTCGGTTTCTACGAGCCGCAGCTCGAAGAGGCTGATTTCGATTTCTGGTTTGTCATCAACAGGAACCGCCCGGAAAACGCGACTGTCGGGAAAACAGTCCATTATCTCCGGCAGACGCAGGCGATGAGCCGGCAGGATTTGACGGGAATTGTCAATAATACGCATCTCGGGCGCGAGACGACAGCAGATGATATCCTCCGGGGTGACGAATTCGCGGCACAAGTGGCGCGCGCCGCCGGGCTGCCCCTGATTTACACAGTTGGCGAGCGCCGATTTGAACAGGCATTGAAGGGTCAGCTCAAAGGCCCTTTTTTCCCGATAGATATATATATGATCAAACCATGGGAACTGAGTAGCGAAGAAGGAGGACATTTCGCATGGCTACTGGAAGAGTGACATTCCGGCAGGACCGGTGCAAAGGCTGTGGTCTCTGCGTCTCGGTCTGTCCGAAAAAAATCATCTTTCTCGACGAAAATATCACGAACCGCAAGGGGTATCACCCCGCGGCGGTGAAAGAGATGGATCAGTGCATCGGGTGCGCCAGCTGTGCCCGTATGTGTCCGGACTCCATCATCACCGTTGAGCGCGAGTAAAAGGGGGGAATATGGCAAAAGAACTTTGGAAAGGCAATGAAGCGATCGCGGAAGCGGCCATCCGTGCCGGCTGCCGGTGCTATTTCGGCTATCCTATCACACCGCAGAGTGAGATTCCCGAATATATGTCCCTGCATATGCCCGAAGCGGGCGGCGTTTTTCTTCAATCGGAATCAGAAATTGCCGCTATAAATATGGTTTATGGCGCCTCGGGCGCCGGCGCGCGCGTGATGACCTCGTCTTCCTCGCCCGGCATCAGCCTGAAACAGGAGGGCATCTCTTATATGTGCGGCGCGGAACTGCCGGGCGTGATCGTCAATGTCATGCGCGGAGGTCCGGGACTTGGAACGATTCAGCCGGCACAGGGCGATTACTATCAGGCAACACGCGGGGGCGGCAACGGCGACTACCGCCTGATCGTCTTCGCGCCGGCCAACATTCAGGAAGTTGTCGATCTGATGCAGGAAGCATTTGAGCTCGCGGATAAATACCGCATGCCCGTCATGATGCTTCTCGACGGCATGATCGGGCAGATGATGGAACCTGTGGAATGGAAACGCCCTGCCCTGTCGCCGGAAGACCTCCCCGCGAAACCTTGGGCGACAACGGGAACAAAAGGGGAGCGCAGACCGAACATTATCAATTCTCTTTTCATCAATCCCGACGCCTGTAACGACCACAACCGCCATCTGGAAGAGAAGTATCAGCGCGTAATCGAAAACGAGCAGCGTTACGAGATTAATGACGCCGACGAAGCAGAAGTATTGTTTGTGGCATACGGAACACCGGCCAGGCTCGCCCGTGCGGCTGCGAGGCTCCTTGGAGAAGAGGGAATCAAAGCCGGGGTCTTCCGCCCGATCACCGTGTGGCCTTATCCGTACGAGGCGCTGCATGAAGCCGCGTCGAAAGAAAGTGTCAGGGCTGTCGTCACCGTGGAAATGAGTACCGGACAGATGGTCGATGATGTGCGCATCGGCGTCAATGGCATCAAGCCCGTTTCCTTCGTCGGGCAGGCGGGCGGTGTCATTCCTACGCCCCGCGAAGTCGCGGATGCCGCCAGAAAAGCGTTGGGGAGGTAAGAGAGATGGCGATTGTGTATCAGAAAACAAAAGGTCTCACGGATGCGGAGACGCACTATTGTCCCGGCTGCACCCATGGCATCATTCACAAACTCGTGGCCGAATCGCTTGAGGAACTGGGCGTCCTTGAGAAAACAGTCGGAATTGCCCCCGTCGGCTGTTCCGTGTTCGCCTACGACTACTTTAACTGCGACATGCTGGAAGCTGCCCACGGGCGCGCTCCCGCTGTCGCCACCGGCGTCAAGCGTGTCCTCCCCGATCATGTCGTCTTCACTTACCAGGGCGACGGCGACCTCGCGGCAATTGGAACGGCAGAGATCGTGCACGCCGCCATGCGCGGTGAAAAGATCACCACCATCTTTGTCAATAACGCCATTTATGGCATGACCGGCGGCCAGATGGCTCCGACAACGCTCGTCGGTCAGCGCGCGACAACAGCGCCGCTCGGACGCGACCGGAACCACGCGGGTTCGCCGATCCGCATGGCGGAAATTCTCGCGACACTCGACGGAGCCGCCTACATCGAGCGCGTCACGGTCATCTCCCCGTCTCACATCATGAAGGCCAAACGCGCCATTAAAAAAGCGTTTGAGCTGCAGATGGAAGGGCGTGGATTTACGATGATCGAAGTGCTCTCGTCCTGTCCGACGAACTGGGGGCTTACACCGGTTAACGCTCTCAATTGGCTGAACGAGAACATGATCCCGGTATTCCCGCTTGGCGTTTTTAAAGACGTCACAAAAGAGGAGGTGTGAGATGGCTTATAACGAAATAATCGTCGCCGGATTCGGCGGCCAAGGCGTTATGTCGATAGGCACCACGATGGCCGAAGCCGCCATGTCGCAGGGGTTGAATGTCAGCTGGCTGCCTTCATACGGACCGGAGATGCGCGGAGGAACGGCGAACTGCTGCGTCGTGATCGCCGACTCTGAGATCATTTCACCCATCGTACTCGAACCGAGCGAGCTGATCGCGATGAACCAGCCCTCACTCGATAAATTCGAACCGGCGGTGAAACCGGGCGGACTTATCCTCGTCAACAAGTCGATCGTCGAGCGCGGCATCAGACGCGATGATGTGCGGGCTGTCTACGTGCCTTCGCTCGAAATCGCCTCCGAACTCGGCAACATGCGCGTCGCCAATATGGTCATGCTCGGCGCTTACATCGAAGCGACAAAACAGTTGAAGTTCGAAACGGTCATCAACATGCTCCGCCATATTTTCACCGGTAAGAAAGCCCACCTCGTCGAACTGAACGAGATCGCTCTGCAGAGAGGAGCGGCGTGCAGTTCCGGGCTGTAACAGTCAGACGGCTTCGCGGCGCGCGGGGTGAGGGGTCCCGCGCGCTTATCCACAGCCAGCAGGTTTCCCCATCAATTTCCCTGCAAGGAGAAGGCCGGCAAGCCTTCTCCCCCCAAAGAGATTGACTCGAGAAAGGACAAAACATGGACATTACCATTACCAGGACACAAAACCCGAAAACAAAACCGACCGATGAAAGCAAACTTGGGTTTGCCCGGATTTTTACCGACCACATGTTTATCGTTGAATATGATCAGGGCAAAGGATGGCACGATGCGCGCATTGTGCCGTACGGCCCGCTCAGCCTCGACCCGGCGTCGCCCATCTTCCACTATGCTCAGGAAATCTTTGAGGGAACAAAAGTGTACCGACTGGCGGATGGGGAGGTCGGTTCATTCCGCCTGAGAGACAACGCGCGCCGGATGAATCGGAGTGCCGACCGCCTCTGTATGCCCCCTCTGGATGAAAATGTCCAGGTCGATGCCATCGCCCGACTGGTCGATCTCGACCGCGACTGGGTTCCAGGAAGCGAAGGCACTTCGCTGTACATCCGTCCTACGATGATCTCAGATGGGTGCAGTCTGGGCGCGAATTCCGCGAACCGTTTTATTTACTTTGTGATCTGCGCCCCCACCGGCTCTTATTACGCGGAGGGAATGAAACCCATCCGCATACGCATCGAGCAGCGCTATGTCCGCGCTGTGAAAGGCGGCATGGGCCGCGCCAAAACAGGCGGCAACTACGCCGCGAGCTTTAAAGCGACAAAAGAGGCGATGGACGACGGCTTCAGCCAGGTACTCTGGCTCGACGGACGCGAACAGAAATACGTGGAAGAAGTCGGCGCGATGAATATGATGTTTGTCGTAGACAACAAAATTCTCACCGCAGAGCTCGGTGACACCATTCTTCCGGGCGTCACGCGCGACTCTGTGATCACACTGGCCAGAGAGCACGGCATTGAAGTCGAAGAGCGCCGCATCAGCGTCAGCGAACTCTATCAAGCGCATGCGGAAGGCCGGCTCACCGAGGCGTTCGGGACGGGGACCGCGGCTGTCATCTCGCCCGTTGGCGAGCTGCAGTACATGGGAGAATCAATTATCATCAACAATAAGGAGATCGGCCCTATGTCGCAGTTTTTCTACGACACGCTCACATCCCTCCAACGGCAGAAAGCAGAGGACACACACGGCTGGACGGCTGTCATCCCGCATTTTACGAAAGAGTAGTAGGGGCGGCGGAGCGAGTTTCGGAAGCTCTGCCCTCTTTTATCGCCGATAGAAGCCATCGAACAGAAAGGAGGGGGCTGAAGCACCCGCTGATTCTAGAAACTAATTGAGACGTTCGCACGTTTTCGCAAAAACCGCTTACAAGGGCATGTGGGTTCTGTGAACTGCGCTCAGTAGTAATTTCAGTCAGAACCCCCTCCTTGTGGTGTGCCACAAACATTATAGTGATTGTTTGATCCATAAGTGCAATTTACGCCCGGGCAGCTCGTTCAGTTATCCTTTATCCTATCGGCAATATCCTGTACGCGAAAAACCAGCGGCGTACGTTCTTCTATTTCAATTTCCGTCAGAGACGGATCGTCCATTCCCATTTTCTTTGCGAGACCGTCGTAGTATCCCTCCCGCTTGAGCGTTTCAACGGTGACATCATCAATACCGAGACTGTTAACAGCAAAATCCTTCCAGAATGTGTAAACGTATTCTCCTTTTCCATCCCCAATACTGTGCATGACGACTTGCATTCCCCAGCTGCTCATATAGAGATCCTTCCCGTCCGCTAATTCCCGCAACTCCTTAAGCTTAATCCACGGATCGTTGTTCGTCAGAAAGATGAGCATTTCCATCCCGTGTGTATACAGCGGATTCCCGAGCTGCGTAAATTCTGAGCAACCCCACTGGAGCAATGCGAAATGCTTTGGCAAAGTTCCTTTGAGTACGTGAATCGCTTCCGCTTCAAAAACTGTCAAGCCTTCATCCAAATTCTCTCCCAACCAGTTACCAATACGCACATAGGCCACGGCATCGGTACGTTCCAACAACTTGTCTAAATCGCCTACAGGAAGTACCGATGATCGCGCCTGCGTCTTCCCGACCCTCACAGGAGGAAGAATAATCTTCTCATCTCGGTCTTTTTCTTTGCCGGAAGTGCCGGCGCACCCGGCGAACAGCCAAACGACTAATAACAAAAGTACGAGTGGAGTTATCACTCCCAACTT
>JAKPXB010000023.1 GCA_029570375.1 Bacillota bacterium
TGATAACCGAAGCCGATAAGTCAGATACGGATTGGAACCGAAGCTTCCCTCGATCGGAGCGGTGTTTTGTCTATACGGCACACGCGCTGTTTTTCGAAGGATAGCACGTGTGCTTTTTGTTTGGGAATGATTTTCGCCGACAGGAAGAATGAAAGGCGGCAGAACACACATCGGGGCGAACGCCGCGCCCGCGGCATTCGAGGGAACCTGTCAGTTGAAGCGGTCGGATTCGCCGCGGAAAGGAGCAAGGGGAACAATTGGCTTTGATACAGAATGGACCGGAAGTCAGGGTTGCGCGGGAGCGAAAGACGGCCACCCCCGCGTAGGCCTGAAAACACCAGCCTGACGAAGAAGGGCAGGCGCAGATCTAAATTTTTAATTAGAAAGGAGCATTCAACCATGAAACGTTTTTCAAAGAAAGTACCGTTGACTTTGCTGGCGTTTGTGCTGGCGTTCGCAGTGATGGCTGCGGTGGTTGCGGCCTGGCCGCAATATCAGGGCAACGGCTACCACAACGGTCAGATTACAGGCACGGCTCCGCCGATTTCATCGCCGTCAATTCAGAGGAGTAAGAATCTCGGAAACGGCATTGCGACAGAATCAGTGATGCTTACCGAAGGCAGTACGACCTATGCCTATACGCTGACATCCGGAGGCTGGCTATGCAAAACCAATCTGCTAAACCCAGGCGGATCGGGAGATTGGGCGTATCAGTTCCCGGACAGCAGCGGGTATCAGCTTGGCAGCCCCTGCGTTATCAATGATGGCAATCCTGATTTTGACGGCATCTACGTCGCCGCCAACGATTACAACCCGTTGTTGCTCAACAACACACAGTTTACGGATACCCCGCTGGGGACAGGCTGGTCGTCTGGCGGCACAGGGACGGTGACTTATCCGACCGTATCGCCCGACCCGAATACGCCATCGGATCCGAATTCTTCGACGACTGTGTGTCAGCTTACGCCGGGCGCGTCTATTTCGCAGTCATTTACATTCACGGGGACAAGCGGTTCATACGAAACGCAGCTGTACTCGCTGATTCGCCAGATGTCGCAGGGGCTCGCCGGTCAGCAAGTAACCTTTACGGTAACAGGCCCAGGCATATCACATGTGGACACAGCTCTTCAAAACGGGAACTGGACGGATATCCAGCATTACAATAGTGTCACGCTGACGCAGAATGCCACATACACGGTCACTGCAGAGGCACCCGCCAGCAACTCCGCCAATGTTCAACTCAATCATCTCGAGTTTAACTGGCGCAGAACTGGCGTTTACAAGGTACCCTTTGGAGGAGGTTCATCTACGCTGATTGCCTCAATCAACAACGGGCAGGCGTGTACCCCGATATCCGTCTACAATGTCAGCGGAACCTACTATTTGTACTATGGAATCCTCTCGGCTTCGGGAAACAACTATTTCCAGGTGAAGTTAGACGCTAACGCTACACCGCTTCCGTCAGTTGTTACTCCTTATGCCAGCGGAAACAGACATTACTGGGCGGGCGCGACACTTGTTGATATCCCGGACGAGGGTCAACATGTTGTATTCGGAAGCGATAACGGATACATTTATGTCAGACCTGTTAATAATTTTGGCAGTGCTTCAGCAGGGAACATAATTGACCTTTCAAGGTATACCAGTATTGCCACGCCTGCAATTCCTGAACCCGGCAATGTACGCTGCACCATTTCGCAGGACGGCGCTAACATCTACTTTACCAGCCAAGGGAGATACCTGTGGCGGATACCGATTTCGACACTTCTGACACAGCAGCCTGCGACTCCGACGACTCCTCCGGGTGGCCCTGATGCTGTTTATGTAAGATTGCCATTCGGATCAACGTCAACCCCGGCCATTTCACAGAACGGGTATATTTACACTGGGTATTACGGCGGCCCCGGAGGTAGCGGCGGCGTGGTCGCTGTTCCTGTGAGCAACTTTGCGCAATCGGCTTTGATCACTGTATATTCAGGCAACGCCGTGCAGGCGAGTCCGATTGTGTACACGAATGATGATGTGGACTATATATATTTCACTACCAATGTAAGCACAGGCAGAGGGTATTGCTATTCATTTGATATGTCTACATTATCACCTTCGTCTGTATGGAATGGAGGTGGTTCCTACTACGCCCTGCAAGGTTTTTCCGCGAAAAACGGATACATCGTCTATGGCAGCGATAACAGTACGCTGTATATTTTCCATCAATAGAAGTTGATGCGGGAAAAAATAACTTAAAGGAGGTACAGAGGGCAGACGCGCCAGCTGACCGCCCTCTGTACCAGTCGAGGAGGAGGGCAATCCAGCGTTTGCCCTCCTTAGTTTTATGAAAAGGCTGTTTGTCGACAAGATCGTTGTCCTTATTGTGGCCGCGATCATGTGTTTATCGTTTCTGCCATCGCAGGCGTCTGACGTTAAGGCTTTTGATGGCACGTATTATCAAGTATGGTTCAAATCGGAAAATGATCCGGATGGTTCAAAACGAGCCGATGCTATTTCAAAATTAACAACAAGTTCAAGCGGAAAATTTATTTCGTCCGATGGGGCGGCATTGGATAAGTTAGAGGATACAAACAGGGTGGTTTCTTGGCGCCATGATAATAGGCCGGAAGGGCTGATCGGTTTCTCGATTACGGGAGGACTTGAAAGCGCGTGTTATTTTGATGGTATTGAGCAGGGCAAACTATATACCGTTCTCAAGCTACCGGACTCGCGCGACCCCAGCAATACAATTGACACATTTGTATCGAAATCCCCGGTGTACTTTTCCATTGTATTTGGACGCTACTCTGCTCCAACGGAAGACATCACCATCACGCTGATCTTCAAAGCAGAAGGGGTGACACCGTTGTTCCAGGCGCTCGCCTCAAGTTATTCCGCTAACGGGAGTGCTTCGGCTGAATTTACCCGCAATGTGGAAGAAAAGAGTGAGTATCATCTCACCGCCGCGCCCAACCCCGGTTATAACTTTGACCATTGGGAGAAGAAACCCGCTGCGGCGGATGATTCCGCCTACGAAACTGACGAGGACGCAACCAGCCAGGGTGAGAATGCCACGGTAACCATCGCGGAAGATACGGATTACCGCGCCCATTTCCGTGTTGTGAAGATAACTCCTTATGAGCGCGAGGCCGATTTGTGGGCTTTCCATGCCGGCCCCGATAGTCCTTTCGGCGCTTACGAAGGTCCTGGTCCGGATGATCCGGATTATCTGTTATGGGAGATTATTTACAATAAACCCAGCGATTTTGAATCACCCGTCTACTATATGGATGATGGTGGTCCTGCCCTTGTCGGCGGCCCCGTGCTCATGAAACTGAATATTTTGCAGTTTGACGGGACCGTGCCTCCCGACGACACGACCTACTTGAAGACAAGGTATTTCGACTACGAACTGTATATGGGAGATGAAACATCTCCGTCTATGTCTCTCCAAAACGGCCAGTTTATATGTGACTACGTGTACCCTGACACGGTGACTGTCTTTGGCATAAAATTTGTCGTCAAGTCTTTTCCTGACGTCAACACCGTGACCTTAAAGGTCAAAATGAAGGACGTGGAAGGGAATCCGCTTGTTTTTGAGCGGACGTACGACGTCCATCTCGAGAATCCGAATAAACCCATCGAAAAGGAGACGGCCGTCGCCATGTCCATTGAAAAACTGGCGGTGGACGGGAAATATATTCAGGAACCGGTGCAGGTGATCGTCGAGGAAGGCGAAAACGTGTCGCAGGCGTTCCTGCGGTATATGGCGAGCAAAGGTCTTCCGATGGCCGGTTTCGTTGAAAATGCCGGTTCTTTCTCCAGCGACAGCTTCTACATCTCGGCCATCCGCGATTATTCCCAGCCCGACACGTGGCTGCGGGAAAAGGCCTACGGGGAGTATTCCGGCTGGATGTACACGGTCAACAATGTGTTCCCGGATGTGAGCGCCGGGGCGCGGATTGTCAACCCCGGCGACGTGATCCGCTGGCAGTACACCTGCGCCAATACGCTGGACGAGATCGGCAAGGACATCGACGGCGGCTGGGCGGGCTCACCGGCGCCAACGGATAAGACGATGCTGATTCGCAAGTACGCGGAGCTCAAGGCCGCCGGAACCGGCAATGCCGACGATCTCGCGGCCGCGCTCGAGGTGATGAAAAACCTCAACGCCACGCAGGAGGAGATCGACGCGGCGCTCCTGCTCCTGACCGGCGGAGAAACGCCCGTCGACAAAGGGGCGCTGTCGAACGCGATAGCTGAGGCCAACGCCCTGAAAAACGCGGCGACGGTGGGCACAGCGCCAGGCGCCTATCCGCAGGAGGCCTACGACGCCTTTGCGGCGGCCATCCGCGCGGCGCAGGACGTGAACGGCGACGATAACGCCACACAGGAAGAAGTGGACGCGGCTGTGGCCGCGCTGCAGGCGGCCGTTGATGCCTTTGCAAAGGCGAAAATCGCGGTGACCGACTACAGCAAAGCGTTGGGTGATGTGCTGGCGTTTGTCGCGGCGCACACGCCGTCCCCGGTTGTGGGCAGTATCGGCGGCGAATGGGCGGTGCTGGCACTCGCCCGCGGCGGCGTGATCTCCCAAAGCATCCGCGACAACTACCTTGTCAACTTAAAGACGGAACTTGCGGAAAAGGGGAAGGGCAGTGTCATTCTGCACAACGCCAAGCCCACGGAAAACGAGCGTGTCACCCTTGCTCTGTCCTCTTTGGGAATCGACGCCTCTGACTTCGAGGGCTGCGATCTGATCACGCCTCTCACCGATCTTTCATGGGTGAAATCGCAGGGCGTCAACAGCACCATCTTCGCGCTGATCGCGCTTGATTCAAAACCCTACGCCGTCGACGCCAGCGTGCGCGAGGGCCTGATCGCCGAGCTCCTTTCCAAGCAGTCCGCCGTCACGGGCGACTGGTCGGAGTACTTCGGCACGGACATCACGGCGATGGCGCTGCAGGCGCTCGCGCCGTATAAGGATGACCCGGCGGTCGCGGCGTCGATTGACCGCGCGCTCGCGTCCCTGTCGAACTGGTATAAGAGCACGGCGCCCGGCGACGCGTCCTCCGAAACGTACGCGCAGATCGTCGTCGCCCTGTCGGCGCTCGGGATGGACGCTGACACCCACGCGCAGTTTACGAAGGACGGCACAAGCGCGCTTCGCGATCTTCTGAAATTCGCGCAGGCGGGCGGCAGCTTCTCCCACCAGCTGAAAGACGGGACGAACGGGATGTCGACCGAACAGGCCGCGTACGCGCTTGTCGCGTACGATCGTTACATGAAGAATCACAAGCGTCTCTACGATATGAGCGACGTCAATCCTTCGCCCGACACCGGGCCCGACGTCGAACCCGTCGATACCGTTCTGGAAGATCTGGAGAATGGCACGGGCGTCCGCGTCACAGCCAAACCGGGCGTTCTGCCCTCCCGCGTCGAGCTCTGGGTTGAGCGGCTGACGGAAGGGGAGCATTACGACAAGGCGAAAGCCGCGCTGAAAGAGAAGAATGTCGACTTCCTGTTGTTTGATATCTGTCTGTTGAAAAACAACGAGGAGATCAAGCCTGAAGGAAAAGTCACCGTCTCGATTCCCGCGCCGGAAGGGTATGACGGCAAGACAGCCAGAATCTACCATATCGACAGCAGCGGCGCGTTGATCGACATGAACGCGGAACTGAAAGACGGCTGCTTCGTCTACGAGACCGATCATTTCAGCCTGTTCGCGTTGACGAAGCCGGCGTCGTCGGCGAACCCGACGGAGCCGACCGAACCGAGCGAGAAAACGAAACCAATCCAACCCCCTTCCACGGGAGAAAGCCGTCCCGCGGCCGTCTGGATGAGCCTGTTCGGGCTTTCCATGCTGGCGTCGCTGGCGCTTGTACAGATTAAGAAGAGAGAGCGCTTGTAAAAGCACACGTTCAGATCCGGCATCGGATCACGCTAAGTCAAACACCCTGTGGCGGTTTCGTCCGCCGCAGGGTGTTCTGCGGTACACAGGAGAATAACGGGCACGTCGCCCAAAAAATAAATGCCGTTGAAAGTTGCCGGTTGACAGTTTTTGCGGGACCGTTGTACAATCATCAGGCGAGCGGCCCGAAAGGGCGCTTATTTCTGGGATCGCATACGAAGGCAGACCGCTTTTCGCGCGATTGCCACGAGAGGTGAAAGATTATGAAAGACGGAATACACCCCAAATACGGTAAATGTGTTGTGCGCTGCGCTTGTGGTGAGACATTCGAAACGGGCGCGACCAAGGAAACACTGAGCGTCGATATCTGCTCGAAGTGCCACCCGTTCTATACCGGTCGCCAGAAGCTGATCGATACGGGCGGACGTGTGGACAAGTTCAGAAAGCGCATGGAACGGCAGAAGTAAGCCGCGGGGAGGAGCTCAACGGCTCCTCTTTTTTAGCGCATCACTGAAGACTGGTCTTTATGGTATGAGCCGGTGAACCTCCGGTAACCCCCGGTCGGGAGAACCTTCGCCCGAAAGATAATGAACGCATGGCATACGATTGTGATAAAGAAAACGGCATAGACGATACGGCATGGAGTTCCGCTGCGGAAGCGCCCGCGGGAGTGTCTGCCGATCCGGAAGTCTCTGCGCCGGTTAACGGGGCAGAAACGGCGTCTGATGGAACAGCCCCGGGCAGCTGTGCCAGGGATTACCCGGACAGCTGTGTCGAGGATCTGAAAACCGAGCAGGGCGATTCCCGCGTGGGAGGGACAGGCGTCTGCAAGAAGACAACGATCGGCGGCCAGGCGCTGATCGAAGGGCTGATGATGCTCGGGCCGGAGAAGCAGGCGATTGCGGTGCGCGAACCGGGCGGCGCGATTGTCCTGGATGTCAAAGATCGCCCTCCCTTTGCGAATAAATTTAACGTCCCTTTCCTGAGAGGTGTCGTGCGGCTGGTGACGCAATTGAAAACCGGTGTGCGCGCGCTCAGCTACTCAGCCGATATCGCGATGAAAGACAACGCGGAGGACAGCGGGAAAGAAAAGAAGGAATCTTGTTTCGACCGGTTCGCTTCACGCCATCCCAACTTGATTATGGGTTTTTCGCTTGTATTATCGATCAGCCTCTCTGTCGCGCTTTTCATTCTCCTCCCGAGCGTCCTGACAGACCTGTTCCGGAAAGTGACAGGGCTGGGAGCGGGCGAACAGGGGGGCGCTCTTGTCTTTGTTCTGTCGCTGATCGAGGGATTCTTGAGGATAAGCATCTTCATTTTATACCTGTGGCTGACCTCGTTCAGCAAAGACATGAAGCGCGTCTGGAAATACCACGGTTCTGAGCACAAGACAATCGCCGCGTATGAAGCGGGATTGCCTTTGACCGTCGAAAACATCAGAGGGATGAGCCGGTTTCATCCGCGATGCGGGACCTCTTTTCTGTTCCTCGTCATGTTTATCTCCATTCTGGCGTTCGCGGTAGTCGGGCGCTATACGCTTTGGGTAAATATTCTGATCAGGATCGCTATGCTGCCGCTGGTGGCGGGTATTTCTTACGAAATCATCCGGTTTGCCGGAAGGTATGATCACGCCATAACGCGGGCCGTATCGAAGCCGGGGCTCGCGCTGCAGCGTCTGACGACAGCGGAGCCGGACGATGAGATGCTGGAAGTGGCGATTGCCGCGATGGAGGCGGTCATCCCTGAGAATCCTGACCGCGATCGCTGGTGATCGAGAAGTCCCATGCCTATCAGCCGTCGGACATTCATCGACAGAGCAGCTGCTTTACTCAGCGAAGCGGGTATCGACCGCCCCCGCGATGAAGCGCGTGCGCTTCTCGACGCCGCCGCGGGTATATCACTTTCCAGCCAGCTGGCGTCCCCGGATGCATGGCTGACCGAAAGCGAGCGGATGACACTTGAGGAAGCGCTGGCAAAGCGGAGAGCCCGAGTCCCTTTGACCCAGATCGTCGGGGAATCGTGGTTTTACGGCCTCCCTTTTGTCGTGACCGGGGATACGCTCAGTCCTCGCCCGGAGAGCGAGCTTCTGGTCGACGCGGCCATCGACTATGCGTGTGGATGTTCTCTGCCGAAGACGGCGGGAGAGGGCGATGCCTGCCAGGGACGACTTTCTGTTTGCGATGGCCATGCCACGTCGAAGACGGCGGACGAGGGCGGTGTCGGACTGTCTTTCCCCGTGAGCGAACACAGCCGCTCATCTGTCGCTGTCCTTGACGCGTTTGCGGGGACAGGGGCGGTCGGGATTGCCATCGCGCGGTGCCTGCTGGATAGGGGCCTTACCTGTACGCTGACGATGACGGATATCTCACGGCCCGCACTCGCGGTGGCGGAACAAAATGCGCGCCGTCTCATCCCGGGCGCGGCATGTGATATGGAGCTCGCCGATATCTGGCCGGCTGCGCCCCGCCGTTACGACATTATCACGGCCAATCCCCCCTACATCGCGACAGAAGAGATCGCCGGCCTTATGCCCGAGGTGAGTCTTTACGAGCCGGCGTCCGCGCTCGACGGAGGGAGAGACGGCCTGGATTTCTATCGGAGGCTTGCGGCGGAGGCGGGCAGCTTTCTGGCGGATGGAGGCGTCCTGTTCATCGAGATAGGAGCCGGGCAGGAGGAAGAAGTCGTCAGGCTGTTTTCGGACCGGGGCGCGTGGAGCGGATTCGGACAAAGAAAAGATCTAGCGGGACATACGCGTATGCTCGCTTTTCAAACGATTTGGTAGAATTGTAAGAACAGCCAAATCGATCAGGAGTGTTTATGGATATAAATGAACTGTCAAAATTGACAGCGAGTGAAGCGCGTTACGATGAACTGACGGAGATGCTTGCGGACACGGCGCTGATGCGGGACCAGAAGGCATATATCCGACTGGCCAAAGAACACGCGGAATTACAACCGCTCGTTCAGCTTGTCCGCGATCTGCGAAAGGTTCAGGCAGAGCTTGAGGAGAACCGTTCGCTGCTCTATGAAACGGATGACCAGATGCTGCGGGAACTCGCCCGCGACGAGATTGCCGGCCTTGAAGAGCGGGAAGCGGAAATTGAGGCGTCGATTATGGCGGCGATCGAACCGAAAGATGAAAATGATGAGCGCAATGTCATCATCGAAATCCGGGCGGGAACCGGCGGGGAGGAAGCGGCCCTGTTTGCCGCCGATCTCTTTCAGATGTACGCCGGCTACGCGGAGTCGCGGGGCTGGGATACGGAAATCGTCGATTTCAATGAGACGGAACTGGGCGGATTCAAGGAGATTGTCTTTATGATCGACGGCAAGGGCGCGTACAGCAGACTCAAGTACGAGAGCGGCGCTCACCGTGTGCAGCGCGTGCCGGAGACAGAAGCGGGCGGCCGCATTCATACATCGGCAGTGACCGTCGCGGTGCTGCCGGAAGTCGATGAGGTTGATTTCGAGATCGACCCGAAAGACCTTCAGATTGACACCTATCGCGCCTCCGGAGCCGGCGGCCAGCACGTCAA
>JAKPXB010000050.1 GCA_029570375.1 Bacillota bacterium
ATACCGGCTCTGTGCCTGTTCTATAACATCAGGCAATTCCGCTTTACTGAAGGCTGCGGCTATGAGCTTATCAGCCAGCATATCAACAAGCATTTTCTCCAACATTATAGAGTGAGGCTTGTCCGCACGGATCGGTGCCTCTGATATCATATCCGTTACCACGACACAGTCTTTTGACCAATACAGATTAAAATCATTTTTGCCAGGTTTATACATGACATTCTGAATCCCTTGTTCCTGAAGAAACCGGAAGACATAGATGCTGCTTTCCTTTTCAACCTGAACAAAAACTGTGTTCTGCGCAATCAGGTGGTTTAAAAATTCGTTCATTAAAACCGTTTCAAAGACCGTAAACTGCACATAATGATATTTTTCAGAAATAAGCCTAATCAATCCTTCGGCTGTGTCAGAATATATCGGCACATATTCATCTTTGGTCAAGTCCGAAGTTAGCGAATACGAATCATAGCCCCGTCTAGTTAACACCCCACTGCGGACCAATCTACTGATTGCCCAATGATATGTATTATCAGACAAGCCTGTTTTCAGCATTCTCAGTTCATCAATAAGTTCTTTATGGCAATATATTTTTTTATCATCTATGCAGTCAAGCAATTCTTCATACCACCGCATGATATCATCTCCTTTGCGCCAATCACGCACATCAGCAAAACCAATGCGTTTTTGCCGATATTTAGCATATCACCCTTCTATACGCCAGTCAACGCACATCGGCATTTTTATATCTTTTTTGCCGATGTGCGTATATAAAAAGAACTCGAAGCCCTCAGAAAAAGAACCGTCCTCTTTTATCTCCAACTCAACGATTTTTCACCCAAGCTGAAAATATCTACGCCCTTAAAGATGAGAAAGAAGGAGTCATTCAAGAAGAAGCCGGAAAAGAAAATCATAAGAAAAAATCTACAAGCTATTGAACAGTTTATCCAAACCCAGGACGTAGAGACTTTGGAATTTGACGACAAGCTGGTCAGACAGTTTGTAGATAAAATACTGATTCTCGACGAAGCAATCGAGGTGACCTTCAAGACAGGGGCTTGTGCGAGGATTGATGGATGACAGCCGAATTTTCGGACTTTTGCTTGGTTAATTTGCCGATTGTGCTACACACTCGGAATTGACCTCATTCTTTTATGCACTGAATATGGAAGTGCCCATCTTCCTCACGCAAAAAAACAAGTTTAAGTCCTGCTCGTTTCAGAGCTTGAGTAATTGAATCAGAAGATTGCTTATCCTTTTTTACTACTCCATAAGACGTGTGAATCGATTTATTTCCGGATCGGATATCCAGATCAACAGTAAAAGGCTCCGGATAGGCGGCACGTATATCGCAGTCCCAAATATTTATCGATCCATCAGTCTTTAGGACACGCGCAGCTTCACAAATTGCGTTAAACTGGGTTACTTCTGTCATGTACATAAAAGTATAAAAGAAGGTTATATGATCGAATGTTTCGTCTGGAAACAACAAATCTGTTGCGTCCATAAGTCGCTTCTGACAGCATTCCGGTGCCTCATCCAATTCTTCCTGTTGATTGTCTATTGCGATGACTTTATCTCCATAGATCTGTCCGATCACACCTTCACCGCCACCACCGATATCAAGAATGGAACCATTCAAATTTTCTTTAATCTCTATCGTCATTTCGCCCTCACAAATTCTTTTTTTCTATTACAACATCCATCCCTAAGGCTTCACCCCAAAAAACATCCATTCCACTGTCTCAGCAGCAAAAAACATCTACTCTACAGTCTCAAGAGCGAAAAAAGCTCGTTATCTAACCTGTACACTCAACTTTGCCTTTGCAGACTCCATTTTTTATTAGCATGCTTTCTTGACATGCCTTTTACGAACTCACCAGTCCATCAAAACCCTTGATTTCAAGCCTTTTCAGCCTTCCCTCGACATCAAAACCACCGTCTCTACAAGCATTTCAAACGTGCATACATTCAAGATAATGTCTCCATTTTCCTTTGTATACATACTATGCACTCCACATGTATCAAGACTATCCTAATGATAACCCTGCATTAAGAAGCTGGTTTTCACGCTCGTTGCAGGGTGGAAGCTGGCAAGGGGAATGTCGTGAGAGCGTGCATGTCAAAGGCTGATTAAATCCTTACGAACTGAAAATTGTGTTGACTTCACTCTTTGCGAAGCTCCATATAGATTGAACTTGGCTCCTCGTTCTCGGCTATCAGATACTCGGGAAAGTCTTTCTTTTGAAAACCCAGTCTCTTATACAATGCAATCGCTTTCAAATTGTCCGGATTAGGATCGACCCAAACTGTTTCTGCACCGTTTCGAAACGCTTCTTTGATCGCATGGGATAACCCTGCCGTTGCGATTCCCCGTCCACGCGCAAAGCCCAAAATCTTGATGTCCAGTGCAGCGGTTTGGTGTTCTGCGTCGATATTGTAGAAGGATTCTCCGCAATATTTGTCATCTTCAAAAATAGAATAGTGATTGAGAGCGGGCCTGTTCGATTCGATCCACCGAAGCCAGTTTTTCATTTCTTCATCTGAATAATGTAAGCCATCCGGGAACCCGACGAACTTCATAACGTCCCCATCAGCCCAAAGCCGTTGAATGTTATTGATATCTTCAACAGTCGTTTCTTTTACTTTAACCGTTTTTAACACCACCACAACTTCAAATTCGATTTGTTATCGCAACCATTATTAAAAAAGCCTAAAATTGTCCATTCAGGCCTCCTATAAAAAAAGGTACCAGACTTTCTATCAAAACCTGATACCTTATATGGTGGAGACGAAGGGGATCGAACCCTCTACCTCTTGAATGCCATTCAAGCGCTCTCCCAAGTGAGCTACGTCCCCGTGGCGCCTGATCAAATTAGCACAGAATGATTCTGCCTGTCAAGTTGAATTGTTCCTCGTTATGAACAGAAAGGCCGGTTGATCCGGCAAAAACGTCACTTTGCCGATAGACTTTTTGTTGACGCGGGCGGAGAATTCACGATAGAATGCAAATTAGTTAAATATTTTTAATGAATGAGGTTTTGTATGGATCACGGAATTTATAAGTACCCTCTCTACGAAGTTCGCGAGATTGAGAATCTCCGGGACATGATTCAGCAGAGTGAAAGGCTTTACGGGGATCGCAACGCGTATCTCCTGAAAGATCCCATCGCCACGCGCCAGGTAGCGCCGAGGAGCGAAGAAGCGAAAAACCTGAAGATCGACCGCAAACGCCCCTATGTCGGCGTCACCTTTAAACAGTTTGCAGCGGATGTCCGTGCGTTCGGCACTGGCCTGAAGAACAGCATTATCGGCGGGAACAGCCGTGTGGCCATCCTCGCTGAGACACGCTATGAGTGGTATGTCTCTTATCTCGCTGTGGTCAACGGGCTCGCGATTGTCGTGCCTCTCGATAAAGAACAACCGGCGAATGAGATCGTCAATCTCGTTCAGAATGCCGAGGCCGATATCCTGCTCTACTCCAATCAGAAGAAGAAAGTGGTGGACGAGATACGCGACCAGATGCCGGGTGTCAGACAGTATGTGAACTTCGATCTCCCGGGGGATGAGGAAACGGATCTCTATTTCTGGGATATTCTCAAGGAAGGGGAGAAACAGCGCGAAGAAGGGGATCTTTCTTACGACACGCTTCCCATCGACACGGAAGCCATGCAGATCCTGCTCTTTACCTCCGGGACGACCGCGAAGCCGAAAGCGGTGATGCTGAGTCACAAGAATATCTGCAAAAATCTGATGGGCATGTGCGCCATGACTTATATCGACGAGTACGACACCTTTCTTTCTGTCCTCCCGCTGCACCACACCTATGAATGCACATGCGGATATCTCTGCCAGCTCTACCGCGGCAGCTGTGTGGCTGCGAGCGAAGGGCTGCGGTATATCCTCCAGAACATTCAGGAGGCGAAGCCGACGATCATCCTTGTCGTGCCGCTCATGATGGAGGCTTTTCACCGGGGAATCATGAAGAAGGTGAAAGCGGATCCGAAAACGCTGAAGAAATTCAATTTCGGTCTCAGGCTGACGCGGGGACTGCGTAAGGTCGGTATCGATCTGCGGCGCAAGGTATTCCACGCGGTCCACGAGAACTTCGGAGGCCGTCTCCGTCTGCTGATCGCCGGGGGAGCCGCCATCGACGAAAAACTGCTTCGGAGTATGCAGGATATGGGTTTCAACTGCCTGCAGGGGTACGGCCTGACGGAGTGCGCCCCGATCCTCGCACTCAACCGCTCGGACTATTACAACAACAGAGCGGCCGGGCTCGCGCTTCCCGGCGTGGATATTAAAATCATCAACGCCGACGAAGAGGGGATCGGAGAAATCATCGGGCGCGGCGACAATGTCATGATCGGCTATTACCGGAATGAGGAGGCGACACGCGAAGCCATTGACGAGGAAGGTTATTACCATACGGGCGATCTCGGTTACCTCGACAAGGATTCCTTCGTGATCATCACCGGGAGAAAGAAGAACATGATCGTCACGAAAAACGGTAAGAATGTTTTCCCGGAAGAGATCGAGTTTCTGCTGCAGCAGGAGCCGCTGATCGCCGAGGTCGTCATTTCCGGCGTCCCGACCCATGACGGAGATAAGCTGATTCAGGCGGAAATCTTTCCCGACCGCGAAACGGTTGATCAGGATCCCGAGCTCAAGGGACTGCCGCTGACCGATGAGCGGGTGAAAGCGAAGATTGAGCAGCAGGTCAAAGAGATTAACCGCAGACTTGTCAACTACAAGGCTGTGCGTTCTGTTGTTCTGCGCGGTGAAGAATTCCCGAAGACCACCGCGAAGAAGATCAAACGCGGTTGAGTGCAGCCGCGTAAGGATTAAATCAAAGGGACGGTTCTTCCGACTTTGAAGGGGGAAGAACCGTCCCTGCTTTTGGCGTATCTGCGGGGGCTGATCCCGCTATCGGTGCTCATGCGGGGGCAGCCCCATCCTGCTTCCGGTACCCCTGTTGTTGTCTCTAAGCCTGGGCGGTCGGCTTGTAGGTGTCTTTCAGAGCAACGGACCGGTTGAAGACAAGGGTATCCTCCGTTGTATCATGGCAGTCGTGGATGAAATACCCTGTCCGCATGAACTGATAACCAATATGTGAGCGGTCTGTCCTGAGCCACGGCTCGACGCGGGCGTTCCTGATCACCGTCAGCGAATCGGGGTTCAGGAGTTCGTGGTAGTCGAGGGAGCTGGCATCCGGATTCTCAACAAGGAAAAGATTATCATACAGGCGCACTTCCGCGGGAATCGCGGTCTTCTCGTCGAGCCAGTGGACCGTGCCCCTGATGCGTTCTCCTTCGCGGGCAGTCCCCCCACGCGTCTCAGGGTCGTATTCCGCCAGGACTTCAGTGATCCGTCCATTCTCATCCGCGTGACAGCCCGTGCAGCGGACGATATAACTGCCCCTCAGGCGGACTTGGCTGCCGGGGAAGAAGCGATAGTATTTTTTGGGCGGGTCGACCATAAAGTCGCCGCGTTCAATCAGAAGATGGCGCGAGAAAGTGATCTCATGCGATCCGTATTCCGGGTGGTTCGGCAGATTCTCGACGACGAATGTCTCCGATTCACCCTCGGGGAAATTGGTTATCGTCAGCCTGATCGGATCAAGGACCGCCATCGCGCGCGGCGCGCGCTCATTCAGATCCTCTCGCAGGCAGTGCTCAAGGAATTTGATATCGACGGTGCTGTCCACCTTGGAGACGCCGTTTCGTTCGGAGAAATCGCGGATGGACCGCGGGGTATACCCGCGTCGGCGGAGCCCCGAAAGCGTCGGCAGGCGCGGGTCGTCCCAGCCGTCGACGATCCCTTCTTCCACGAGCGTACGAAGCTTGCGTTTGCTCATCACAGTGTAGTTGATGTTGAGCCGGGCGAACTCGATCTGCCGGGGTTTGGAGGGGACGGAGCAATGCTCGATGAACCAGTCGTAAAGGGGGCGGTGATCCTCAAATTCCAGCGAACAGAGAGAGTGCGTGATGTGTTCAATCGCATCTTCAAGCGGGTGCGCGAAGTCGTACATCGGATAAATACACCAGTCGTTGCCCGTCCGGTGGTGCGACTCGTGCTGAATGCGGTAGATGACGGGATCGCGCATATTGATGTTTCCCGACGACATGTCGATTTTCGCACGCAGCGTGTAGGCGCCGTCCGGGAATTCCCCCGCGCGCATCCGGCGGAAGAGATCCAGACTCTCTTCTTTGGCGCGGTACCGCCACGGGCTCTCCGTTCCAGGTGTTGTCAGCGTGCCGCGCGCGGCGCGCATCTCCTCCGGGGACTGTTCACAGACGAAGGCGAGATCCTTTTCGATCAGTTCCTCCGCGCAGCGGTACATCTCTTCAAAGTAATCGGACGCGTAATAAAAGCGGTCGCCCCAGTCGTATCCGAGCCAGTGGATGTCCTCTTTGATGGAATTGACGTATTCGACATCTTCTTTTTCCGGATTGGTGTCATCCATGCGGAGATTGCAGAGGCCGCCGTAGAGCTCAGCTGTGCCAAAATCGATCACAATGGCTTTGGCGTGGCCGATGTGGAGATAACCGTTGGGCTCAGGTGGAAAACGCGTGTGGACTTTCCGTCCTTCGGTGCGTCCTCCGGGCGCCATGTCCTCATCAATGAAATCGAGAATAAAATGAGATATTTTATTTCCGGTCTCCGTCTCTTCCTTTGGCGTGATGCCTGCCACGACACCCGGAAGGCATTTTCTCTCACCATGATCTGTCTTATCCATCGTAAAGTCCTCTCCATCAGACGTATTTGTCTAAACTCTGTCCGCTTCTTTCAGTCTGCCGGCGGCGCCGGTCAGGAGGATGATTCTGCGGAATCAGGCGCGGGTGACGCCGGATATTCTGCCGCGGTCAGCCGTTCAGGAATGCGAGCGCTTTTTCCAGCCGGGCGAGCGACTCGCTCCGTCCGAGGATGACCGCTGTTTCCGTCGCTCCGCCGGGCGTCACCTGCTGGGCGGCTAAAGCGACCCGGAGCGATCCCATCACCTGTCCTTTTTTTCTGCCTGTCTCTTCGCATGTCCGCTCGAGTAAAGCGGGGAGTGATTCCTCCGTCCAGTCCGGCAGGGACTCCAGCTTCGGCTGCAGATCCCGCAGGATGTCGAGAGCCAGGCTGGCATCCAGTTTCGCCCGCTTATTCGAGAAGAGTTCGCGGTCATAGGGCAGCCGTTCTGTCAGGAACCGGATCATTTCCCCGATATCGCCGAGCTTTGTCACGCGCGGCTGGAGGACACGCGCGAGCATATCGGCCTCATACGGCCGGTCCCCGAAGAGCGGATCGGCGATCTTTCTGATCATTTCGCGCCAGACATCGTGTGAAAGGCCGCGGATATACTGTTCATTCATCCAATCGAGTTTGCTGTACGAAAAAACAGCCGGCGCTTTGTTGATGCCTTTCACTGAGAAGATTTTTTCCAGTTCGGCGAGGGAGAAAATTTCTCTTGTATCGTCGCCGGGCGCCCACCCGAGAAACGCGATCATGTTGATAATCGCCTCCGGCAGGTATCCGTCTTTCAGAAGATCCCCGAAGCTTGTGGAACCGTGGCGCTTGGAAAGTTTCTTTCCGTCTTCTCCGACAATGAGGGGCAGGTGGACAAACGCAGGTTTTTCCCATCCGAGCGCATCGTACAGGATGCAGTACTTCGGCGTCGAGGACAGGTATTCGGAACCGCGGACGACATGCGTCACTTCCATTAAGTGGTCATCGATCACATTGGCGAAATTATAAGTGGGGTAACCGTCTGTTTTGAGAAGAATCTGATCTTCGAGTTCCTTATTCTGAACAGTGATAGTGCCGTAGACAGCGTCTGTAAACGTCGTTTCTCCGTCGAGCGGCATCTTCTGGCGAATGACATGCGGTTCCCCCGCTTCGACGCGGCGGGCGGCCTCCGCGGGATCGATGCCGCGGCAGCGGCGGTCATAACCGGAGAATTCGCCCTCTTCACCTTCGCGGAGACCGGATAACCGTTCAACTGTGCAGAAACAGGGATACGCGTGCCCTGACCTGACAAGCTCTTCGGCGTATTGCCTGTAAAAGCGGAGGCGTTCGCTCTGAACGTAAGGGCCGTTCGGTCCCCCGATGTCCGGCCCTTCATCGTGGAAAAGGCCGCATGTTTCGAGTGTGCGGTAAATCGCGCTGACCGCGCCTTCGACATAGCGTTCGCGGTCTGTGTCTTCGATGCGGAGCAGGAATTTTCCTCCCTCCGACCGTGCGATTAAGTACTCATAAAGCGCGGACCGCAGGTTCCCGATATGCATAATACCGGTCGGACTGGGCGCAAAACGTGTTTTCGTAAGTTTCGGCATCTTTCTTCCCCTCAAGATGTACGCCCGCGGACCGAAAATGAGCCTCAGGGCATCCGTTTCGGTGAATAAACTCCGCGGGAACGTAATCTTTTAAATGATATCATAATAAGATCGAACCGCTCGCACGGAAAGAATAGAAAAGGGGAATCATCGCGCGTGTTTGGCTATGTGAGACCGGAGAAACAGGAACTCCTGATGCGGGACTTCACGCTATACAGAGCCGTCTACTGCGGCCTTTGCAAGGCGATCGGCCGACGATACGGCCAGCTGCCCCGCCTCTCCCTTACCTATGACATGACGTTCCTGTCGCTCCTTCTCCTCGCGTTCTCGACAGTTGAACCTGTGATTGTCCGGGAAGCGTGTATCCTGAATCCCGTAAAAAAGAAACCCGTGGCGGCACATCCCCTGCTTGACTACGCGGCCGATCTGTCGTGTCTGCTCGCGTATGAGTCGTCGCGGGACGACGCGAGGGATGACAAACCCGTAAGGGGGCGCCTCGTATCCTCTCTATTTTACCGTTCCGCGAGAAAAGCGGCTGAAGCGAGGCCTTCGGCCGCCCTGATTGTCAGCGAAGGGCTGGAAAGGCTCAGCGCGATGGAAGAGGGACCGCCGTCGCTTGACGCCGCGGATTGTTTCGGGGCGATGCTCGGCGGGCTTTTCGAGGACGGTTTCACCTTTTTACTGTCCGACGAAAAGGCGGCGGCCGCAAACGCGGAAAGAGACGATCCGGGGAGCGGCATGGAGGGAAATGAGCCGGGCATCAGAGCGGGGGGAGAAGAACCGGGTGAGAAAGCGGAGGATCAGGCCTGGTACAGCCGTGAGGATTTCCCCGATCTCTACACGATATTGCTCCGCGAGGCGGGATGCGCGCTCGGACGATGGGTCTACCTGATGGACGCGCTCGATGACCTTAACGAAGATAGGGCGAGCGGCAGCTGGAACCCTTTGGCGGGACAAGATGACGCAGGGGGCACCGCGGAGGCACTTTTAATTGAGGCGGAGGAAGCGGTCGACAGGAATCTCGCGCTCCTGACGTATGAGCGGTTTGGGAGTCTTGTGTATAATATTGTTGCAATCGGTCTGCCCGCAGCGCGCGGCCGCATTATGGCAGGGGAACGCCTCCCCAGAGTGTAGCGGCCGGACGCCGTGCCAGAGGCGGCCGTTTGATTGATTGTCTGATGTTTTTTATGAATGACTGAAGTCTTTCAAGGGAGTATTTGATGAGCACAAATCCTTATGCTGTCCTCGGTGTTTCGCCGGGAGCGTCTGAAGAAGAAGTCCGCGGGGCATATCGCGAGCTCGTCCGCAAATACCATCCTGATCAGTTCCAGGACGCGCGGGCGAAGGAGCTGGCTGAGGCGAAAATGCGCGAGATAAACGCAGCCTATGACCAGATCACACTCGGCAACACGCAGCAGGCGGCGCGCGCCGGTTCCGATTGGGGATCTTACGGCTCCGGCGGGCAGCGGTGGACACACAACCAGACATCCTACAGAGGGAACACGCAGAACCAATCTCCCTATTACCGTTCAAACGGCAATGACAGTTCCTGCTGCCAATCCCTCGCCTGTCTCTGCTGTGCCGATTCCTGCTGTGAATGCTTTGGCGGCGACCTCTGTCCCTGCTGCTGAAGAGGCGCATGGCGGGGGGAACGCATTCACGCTCATTCAGAACAGCCCGGTTGGCGCTGGGAGGCATACTCGCCGCGCTCTGCTGGCTTTTTCTTATTCTGTCCGGTGTTTTGCCCACCGGGCGGTTCTTCGTCTTAACGCTGGCGTCTCTGGTGATCGTGGTGGCCTACCTGGAACTTGGTCAGCGTGACGCCGCCCTTGTCTATCTGGCCGCGGCAGTTCTTGCGTTTATCTGGCCTGGTGTGTTTTCCGGTGTGACATTCGCTCTGTGTTTCGGTCTGATGCCGCTGATGATCACATTTTTGCGCGTGCGCACCGGGATGCTGGTGACGCGGCTGGTTACGCATATCGTTATGTCCTGTTTCACGCTGCTCGCTCTTTTCATCATCGGAGTGGACCGGTTTGCCCTGAAACAATTCAAGTCGTCAACACTTGTGGTCGTTATTCTCGCGATGGCCGCGCTGCAGCTTTTCCTGTTTGTTTATTTTTACATTCTGAGAGTTTTTGAGCAGTTTTATCTGGACAGAATCTCGCCCTGGGTGAAGCGACGCTGGTGATATCACCGCAGGCGCGAAACCTTTTCCACTCGATTGGGCGGTTCTTTCTCCTCGTTCCGGGGGATCCGCAATCATGTATGGATAGTATAAAAAAGAACGAGAGTGACCGGCTCTCTCCCTTTTCGCGCGGCAGACTGTTGTTATTCTTCTCTTGTACGCTCGCCGACGAGAATCGCGTGCGCCGATTGAACAGTATCTTCAAGGATCCTGAGGCGCCGCCAGTACAGCAGCCTCTTCAGCTCCCTCACGATCACAATCAGGAGAGAGAGCGTGAGAATCCCGGCCACCAGGACGATGCTGTAAGCGAGATTCGGATTCCTGGCCATTTGCTGGATTCCCCTGCTCAGTATATTGTTGCTCGCGAGAATATCCGATTCGGCGCCGACGCGGACAGGGATGCGCGTGCCGTCTTTCAGCGTGAAAATAACTTGTCCCGTCATCGCGCCTTTGAGAATTGGAAGGGGATAGGGCGCGTTGCCATGATAGTCGAGTTTCGGCAGCAGGAAATGATCCGTTTTCGGGTGGACGTAATCAATGGAATCGAGATAGACCAGGGAGAAAAGCTCACCGTTTTCGGCTTCTTCCGGAGCTCCCCGATACTTATCTCCCGCACGCGTCAGCACGGATTTCGTGTAGAACTGATTGACTTTCTGGTAGAGCTGAAGCATCGTCTGCGTCATATTGGCCTGGCGGAGGGACGCTGTCAGCGCCATCATGGAAATGCCGTCAGGGGTAGTGCCGACGCTGACCGCCAGCGAATACCGGTTGGACATCATCTGCCAGGCTCCCGTAATCCGATTCTCCGAGAGCGTCCAAAGGCGGCTCGAGGGAGAACGCATCGCCACTACGTGCACATTCGTGGATAAGGAGATCTGGATCAGCTCCTCTTGAGTCGCGAGGATGTTCTTTGCCCTTGCGTTGGCCTGGATAGCCGCGAACAGACGCGCGAGATCGTGAAGTGTTGTCGCCGCAGTAGAGACGGTGCTGTCGGCTTCGGGGAGCGGCGGCGCTCCGGCGCTATCCTGCTCGTTATGGCTGTCCAGCACGGTGATCGCTTTCGTGACAGCGTACGGAATGTCTGAATCGCGTTCCGCTTTCGCCACATCCAACGCGAAGAAAACCGTTTGATTCATGCCGAGCATGGAGGCTGTTTTCTGCATCTCCGCGATAAACTGCTGTTTCGTTCCCGCGATTTTCTCGGCGAATGCCGCCGCCGCCGCGTCAGAGTTCTGGAACATCATCCGGAGGAGGAGATACCTGACAGGAAGCAAATCACCTTCCCGGAGCGGAATGGTTATATCCGTCTCCGCTTGGGCGAGATACGCGGCTTCTCGGGTTATCGGGATCATATCGTCGGCCGACAGGCGTTCCGACACGAGATAGAGTGTCATCAGCCGCGATACGGCCGGTATTTCCAGGACGAGATCGATGTTCCGTTTGTAAAGTTCGGATCGGAGCGACGTATCGAGGACGAGCGCGGCGGGCAGTTTGACAGCAGGATCGAAACCGTCGCTCATTTGAATCGCCGGCGTATTCTCCCCGGCGCCGGAGAGGCGCGGAGCCGCCCGGGAAGGGGAGATATTCAACACGAAAACGAGCAGAATAGAGAGCAGAACAACACAGGCAGCGCCCTTGACCGGCGCGCCGGCAGATCCGTTTAGTACCGATAAAATGCCCGTCCTTCTCATGCCCAGATCATACCATATGAGGCCGCCGCGTTACCGGGATAAGACAGTGAATATGGTATAATCGACCCGATGAAAGTTGGGCAAAACATGTACTGTGAATGGTCTAAAAGGAAAACTTCAGACAGAACAAAACGCCGCGGACGGGCAGGGAAGACATCGTGTGTGTCATCTTTCTGTCTTCGTCTCGTCGTCTCCGCGCTGGCTGTCATGCTGCTTTTATCCGCCGCTTCCTGTTCGAAACATTCAAACAATACGAATGATTCGATCGCTGATTACGGGAACAGCGGCGCTGATTTCGCGCGCAGACTGGCTGCCCAGTATCCGCGCCGCGAGCCGTTCTCCTCACAGGAGAAAGACGCGTCCGCGTTTATCTCGAATCAGCTGAGTCAGTACGGCTATCAGACGGAGATACAGGAATTCAGCGCAACCGCCGCCGATGGGAGCACGGGAACATCGCGCAACGTGATCGCGCGGCTGAAGGGATCCGGTTTCCACTACGCGCCGAAAACAAAAGAGTCCGGCGGTCAGGCCTCTCCCGAGCGGTACGACAATCTCATCATGATAATCGGCGCCCACTACGATACGCCGGCGGTCAGAGAGGCGCCCCGGGAGGAAGGGGTTACGGAAATCATCGAAGCTGACGGTATTCACAACAACGCGTCCGGCGTCGCGGCTGTGATGACAGCGGCGAGAGTCATGCGCGATGTTAAACCGGGATACGATGTCATTTTTGTCTTCTTCGGCGCGGGAACCGACTCCTATGCGGGCGCGAAGCATTTCTTGCAGTCGCTGACGGACAGCGAGCGTTCGCGCGTTGACGCGATGATCAACGTGGGGCCGATTTTCGCGGGCGACAAAGTATACGCGCACGCAGGCCAGAATTCCGTCATCGGGGGGCAGTACAAGGATTACGCGAAGAGAAGAAAACTCTACCAGGCCACGGACATCTTTTTTGACTTCAAACTCAATACGAAGAACGGTTACGCGATTTACACGAATCAGGCTTCCTTTACAGCCGGTCTCCCCAACGGGAAAGACGGTATTTTCCGCGAGTGGACAACTAAGCTTTCAGACCATACGCCTTTTGATGAAGCGGGCATCCCCGTGGTGTTTATTGAATCAGGTGAATACAGAATCAAATCCATTGACGAAGTGGGTCTTGAGAGCAAGAATCCGCTGTTTATCTCGTCGGCCGGTGTCATTTCCGGAACATCATTCGACCGGACCAGGACGCTCGAAGACCTTTTTAAGGATATGGAAGAGCAGGCGGCGCGGCAGACATTGCCGCTTGACTGGATGAATCAGGACGATGAACAGGAGCAGCCGGACGAAAGCGACATCGTTGAACACGGCCGGCGTCAGCCGCGCATGCCGATGCGTGTCAACAATACAGCCTTTGTGCTCGTGCAGCTCGCAAGAAAAGGTCCGCTTGATTATGAGTTCGACGGTGCATAGGATGAACATAGGCCTCCGCGTTTGGCGCGGGTGAGGCGGAAGCAGAAAGGATACGGAGAAATGGCGAATCTTGTGGCAGCTTACAGCATCGTAGGCGTTTCGGATTTATTGTTCTGGGGAATCGTGCTCGCGATAGCGGCGGTCGCGGAACTGGCGACGTTGAATTTAGTGTCGCTGTGGTTTATATTCGGCGCGGTCGGATCGCTGATCGCGGCTCTCGCCGGCGCTTCAGTTGCCTTGCAATTCACGATCTTTTTTTCGCTGTCCGGTATCGGGTTCCTTGTTTTCTTCTTTATTGTCAAACCGAAACTGGTCAGACAGGAAGTCAAAGCGACGAACGCTGACCGGATCATCGGCAAAGAAGGGGTTGTCATCGAAACCATTCACTCTTTGACGGGTTCGGGGCAGATCAAAGTGCAGGGACAGATCTGGAGCGCGAAGACAGAGACAGAGGGGATCATCCCCGAAGGAGAACTGGTGAATGTTCTCGGCATCACCGGTGTAAAGGCCATCGTTGAACCTCTGGACGGCAGTGTTCAGCCGCTGGAGTAACAGAAGTCATCCGGGGGAAGACCGGCGGTTCTTCCGGTCGAATGACCGGACGCAGGCATTTGAGAGATTAACGTATCAAAAGAATATTAGGAGGAATCTATGAGCTTATTTGTATTGGCGGCATCCGCCATACCGTGGGGTTATATCGTACTGGGGGTGATCGCGCTTGCCGTTCTGGTCCTGTTTATCAGGAATATACGCGTTGTTCCGCAGGCGCAGGCATTTGTCATTGAGCGGCTTGGCACCTACCGGACAACGTGGAAGACAGGTATTCACGCGAAAGTACCCTTCCTCGACAAGATCGAGCGCCGGGTCTCTCTGAAGGAGAGAGTGGCGGACTTTCCCCCGCAGGCAGTGATTACACGGGACAATGTCACCATGCAGATCGATACGGTTGTCTTCTACCAGATTGTTGACCCGGTTCTCTACTGCTATGGCATTGAAAACCCGATTGTGGCGATCGAGAACTTGTCCGCGACAACACTGCGTAACTTAATCGGCGACCTGGAGCTCGACGAAACGCTGACTTCGCGCGACGTGATTAATACGCGCATGCGCCAGACGCTCGACGAAGCGACAGATCCGTGGGGAATCAAAGTCAACCGCGTGGAGCTCAAGAACATCATCCCTCCGAGAGAGATTCAGACGGCCATGGAGCGCCAGATGAAGGCGGAGCGTGAGAAACGTGAGAATATCCTGATATCGGAAGGGCAGAAAGAAGCGCTGATCCGCGTGGCCGAAGGGGAGAAGGAAGCCGCGATCCTGCGCGCTGACGCGAAAAAAGAGCAGGCGATCCGTGAGTCGCAGGGTAAAGCTGAAGCGATTCTTACCATTCAGAACGCGACCGCCCAGGGCTTGCGCATGATCAAAGAAGTGGGCGCCGATGAAGCGCTGATCGCGCTGAAGAGCCTGGAGACAATGGCCACTGTCGCCGACGGGCGCGCCACCAAAATCATTATTCCGTCCAATCTTCAAAGTCTAGCGGGATTGGCCGTTTCATTCAAAGAGCTGATGAGCGACTCGAATATCGACACGAGCGAGAAGCCGCATCAGGGAGTGGCCGATCGTTCGTAAGGGCGCCATTTCCGGTGCCGGAACTGCCCGCGGAATGACACAGGATGACAGCAGGGGCGAGGTGACTTATGCGGCGAGGCGGCCGGTCACCTCGCTTTATTTTCATGTGCCTTTCTGCCACGGCACATGCGGCTACTGTGATTTTTTCTCTGTTCCATGTCCGGACGTAGAGCTCGTCAGCGCCTGGCACGAAGGGGTCCTGTCCGAACTTGGGCGCATCGAGGGGGAGGCTTCTTCGCATCATGTCCCGCTGGGGCCCCTTGAAACGATCTATTGGGGCGGCGGAACACCGTCCTATCTCGACCCGGACATTATTTCGTCCATTCTCGGCCGCGCGCGGTCCCTGTTCGGATTCGCACCGGCTTGCGATATCACGCTGGAAGCCAATCCTGAATCGATTGTCCCGGCGTCCCCCGCCGGAAGCGGAAACGCGTCAGGTGAAGCCGTCCTCCGGTGGCGCGAAGCCGGCGTAAACCGGGTCAGCTTCGGCGTTCAGTCCGCCACTGACGCGCTCCTTCGGATCGCCGGGCGGCGCCACAGCGCCGCACAGGCTGTTCAGGCGGTCTGTCTCGCCCACGAGGGGGGGATCCGCGATATCTCCGTCGATCTGATGACGGGGCTTCCGACGCAGACAATGGAGGATATAGAAAAGGCGCTGGAACTCGTTAAACAGCTCCCGATTAACCATGTCTCCACCTATGCGCTGTCGATCGCGAAAGGGACTCCCTTTTATACCCGATGGCGGGCAAATCCGGAACAGTTCCCGGGAGATGAGGCGGAGCGCCAGATGAACAGCCGACTGACGGATGGACTTCGGGATCTCTCTTTCGATCATTATGAAATCAGCAATTTCGCGCGCGGCGGAGCGGTCTCTGAACACAACCTCGTGTATTGGCATGCGGATCCTTATATCGCGGCGGGGCCTGCTGCCGCGAGCTATACGGCCGGCGTCCGTCGGTGTAACCCGGCATCGATCGGCTCCTGGCTTGCCAACGTCAGAGACCCCGCGCAAGGGCCTTTCGGAGAGGCGATCATCGAAGAAACCGTCGACGAACCGTCCGCCCGCGTCGAGACGATGATCCTCGGCCTCAGGCTGATGGAAGGCGTCTCGCGCGAACGCTTCTGCCGCCGGCACGGCGTCGATTATGACGCAATCTTTGGCGGGGAGCTCGCGCGGCTTGAGGGCGCCGGCCTCATCGAACGCCATCCTGACCGCGTCCGTTTATCCGGGAAAGGGCTTGATTTCGCGGATGTCGCCGCCCGCGAGTTTCTCTGAAACTTCAGGTTTAGTATTTCTTCTCAATTGTTCACCGCGTTGTCACCTTCGACACGCTGTGTTGATTGACACTCTCCGGCGAAGGTGTTATCTTCTTATTGGCACTCGAGGCGATCGAGTGCCAATATTTGAAAGGACAAGCGATATGGACGAACGCAAGAAGATCATTCTAAAGGCGATAGTCGACGATTACGTGGAAACATGTGAACCCGTCGGGTCAAAGTCGCTTGTCAAGCGGCATAACCTGAAGTACTCATCGGCGACCATCCGGAATGAAATGGCCGAACTGGAGGAGATGGGGTATCTCGAAAAGCCGCACACGTCGGCGGGCCGCATGCCTTCCGATAAAGGGTACCGGGCGTATGTCGATAACCTGCTCTCTTTGCCGAAGATTTCTCCCGAAGAAGCCGCGGCGATCAGGAATTATCTGACCGAGAATCTCAGCGAAGCCAAGGAGATGATCGAGCGGACAGCGGAGTATTTAGCGGAGAAGACGAATTATCTCTCCGTCGTGCTCTCCCCCCAGTTCTCGGATACGAGTCTGGAACAGATCAAAATCATGATGATTGAACCAGGAAGAGCGATCGTTGTCCTCGTTCTTTCGCCCGGGATCGTGCACGACAGGCTGATCAGAATCCCCGCGCTGATTGAGGAGAAAGATCTCAATGAGATTGGCCGGGCGGTCGAGCGCTGTCTCGCCGGCAAGCGCCTCGACGACATCACGCTTGTCACCATATCCTCCGCGGCGGAAGCCTCGGAACTGCCGGAGGCACTCGTCAACCAGGTTCTGTATGAGGCGTATATCGCCATCAAGCAGACGGAGAAAATCGAAGTCTACATCGACGGGAAGTATCAGCTGCTGAAGCACCCGGAATTCCGCGACGTCGACCGGGCAAGCCGTTTCTATGACGCGATGCAGCAGGAGCATATGGTCGCGGGATACATGCGGGAAATGGAGCACGAAGAGGAAGGCAAGGCGTTCGCGGAGTGCGAATGGGACCTCGACTGCCTCGAGAAGATCGGGGACGAACCCAGTTCTCTTGCCGTTCAGCAGAAGAAACCGGCGTACATGGTGCGGATCGGGCAGGAAATAGCGCTGAACGGGATGGAAGATATGTCATTTATAACGACCACCTATCGTATCGGACAGCAGATCACGGGCCAAATCGGCGTGATCGGGCCGAAACGTATGCAATATGGAAACATTATCTCGCAGATCAGTTTCGTCAACAGAGCGCTGTCGGACGTGGCAAAAGATCATTACGGCCGCGGTGAGTGTCCGGCGCCCGATGACGGGAACAGGAAGAGGAGAGATTAAGGAGTGTAAGAAGCGATGAGCGAACGACACGAAGAAGCGAAAGCAAAGAGAAAAAAGAACAAGCGGACAGCGGAGGAGGCAGTCTGCGAGAAGCCGGAAGGTTTACCGGAAACCGCAGAGGAAGAAGAGCCTGGCGCAGAAGCAACTGAGCCCGAAGAGACGGATCAGGACAAACTGCGCGAACTCAACCAGCGCTATCTGCGTATCTGCGCCGACTTTGACAATTTCCGCCGCAGGACGAGACAGGATCAGGCGGCGAGTTATGAGGAAGGCGTCATGGATTCGGTCCGCGCGCTGCTGCCTGTGATCGACAGCGTCGACAGCGCGATCAAAGCGTCGGAGCAATGGGAAACGGAAGAAGCGCGTGAGATCGCGGCGGGTATCGTCCTGATAAGCCAGCAGCTCAACGAGTCATTCCGAAAGCTCGGCGTTGTCGAGATCGAAGGGGAAGGATCGGCATTTGATCCCAATGTGCACCAGGCTGTGATGCACATAGAAGAAGAAGGCGGCCCCGAGAACTGTGTGACGGAGGTTTTCCGGAAAGGCTACCGGAAGGGAGACCGCGTGATCCGGCACAGCATGGTCAAAGTCGTCAACTAGAGATATCAGGCGTGCGCGCGTTTTTGCCGCGGAGACGCGCGCTGAGTCAGGCCGTGGCGAACAAACGATTAATAACGAAAAGAGGAAGCTATCATGGGAAAGATTATCGGTATTGACTTGGGAACGACCAATTCGGTTGTATCCGTTATGGAAGGCGGGGAGCCCGTCGTAATCCCGAACGCGGAGGGAAGCCGGACGACTCCGTCCGTCGTCGCGTTCACAACGTCAGGGGAGCGCCTTGTCGGACAAATCGCGAAGAACCAGGCGCAGAAGAATCCCGAGCGCACGATTATGTCGATTAAGCGCGAGATGGGAAGCGACCATCGCACGACCATCGACGGCAAATCGTATTCGCCGCAGGAGATTTCGGCGATGATTCTGCAGAAACTGAAGCAGGACGCGGAGGCGTACCTCGGCGAGAGCGTGACACACGCTGTCGTCACGGTGCCCGCGTACTTCTCCGACTCTCAGCGCCAGGCGACAAAAGACGCCGGTCACATTGCCGGTCTGACGGTTGACCGGATCATCAATGAACCGACCGCGGCGTCTCTCGCCTACGGCCTCGACAAAGAAGCCGACCAGAAGATCCTGATCTTCGACCTCGGCGGCGGAACATTCGACGTCTCCATTCTGGAGATCGGCGACGGCGTTTTCGAAGTGAAGGCGACATCCGGCAACACACGGCTCGGCGGTGATGATTTCGATAAAAAAATCGTCGACTGGATGGTCAGCGAGATGAAGAGAGAGCAGGGACTCGATCTCTCCGGCGACCGCCTGGCGATGCAGCGCCTCCGCGAGGCGGCCGAAAAGGCGAAGATTGAGCTCTCCAACGTTCTGACGACGAGCATCAACCTGCCCTTTATTTCCGCGGACCAGCACGGGGCCAAACACCTGGATCTCTCGCTGACGCGCGCCCGCTTCGACGAAATGACATCCGATCTCGTCGAAAAGACCAAGCAGCCTCTCAAAGCCGCGATGGCCGACGCCAACCTCAAGCCGGCGGACATCGACAAGATTCTGCTGGTCGGCGGTTCGACAAGAATTCCCGCCGTGCAGGAGATGGTCCGCCAGTTCTTCGGAAAAGAACCGTTCAAAGGTATCAACCCGGACGAATGCGTCGCGATGGGCGCGGCGATCCAGGGCGGGATCCTCGCCGGAGACATCGACGACATGGTGCTGATCGATGTCACGCCGCTGACGCTCGGCATCGAGACGCTCGGTGGCGTCATGACACGGATGATCGACCGCAACACGCGGATCCCGACCAGCAAAAAGCGCGTCTTCTCGACAGCCGCCGACGGACAGACACAGGTAGAAGTCCACGTGCTCCAGGGTGAGCGCGAGATGGCGGCGGGCAACAAGTCGCTCGGCCGCTTCATCCTCGACGGCATCGCCCCGGCGCCCCGCGGCATTCCGCAGATTGAAGTCAGCTTCGATATCGACGCCAACGGCATCGTCAATGTTTCGGCGATCGATAAGGGTACGAACCGCGAGCAGCACATTACCATCACGGCGAGCACGAATCTGTCCGACAGCGAAATCGATCAGGCGGTGAAAGACGCGGAGCGTTTCGCCGAGGAAGACCGCCGGAAGAAAGACGAAGTCGACACGAAGAACAGGGCGGAGACGACGATCTACGAAACGGAAAAACTCCTGAAGGAGACAGGCGACAAATTCGACAGCGCCGACAAGCAGGCCGTCGAAGAACACCTCGCCAAACTGCGCGACAGCCATTCGCGCGGCGATTCAGAGGGTATGAAGCAGGACATGGAGTCACTGAGCCAGGCTGTCTACAAAGCTTCAGAGAAGCTCTACCAGCAGGCGCAGCAACAGCCGCCGCAGGGCGGTCCGTCAGAGCAGGCGGGCGGTTCCGGCGCCGGTCCCGGCACGTATGAAGCCGACTTTAAGGATGTAGGAGGAGACGCTCAGTAAAAGAGTGTTTCGAAAGGCGCCGCCACGCTTTGTGAAAGCGTCTTTCCGGTCGGTGCAGTTGAATCTGATGAGAGCGGGCCTCGCACCCGCTCTCTGACGTGGTAAGATAGACGGGCGGCGCCGGTTGCGCCGCACAGGAGGTCAGAATTGGCGGCTAAACGCGATTATTATGATGTGCTCGGCGTTTCCCGTGAAGCGGACGAGAGTGAAATAAAAAAAGCTTTCTGGAAACTTGCCAAACAGTATCACCCGGATGTCAACCCGGGTGACAAAGAGGCGGAAGAGAAGTTCAAGGAAGCGAATGAAGCATATGAAGTTCTCTCCGATTCCGAAAAAAGAGCCAATTATGACCAATACGGCCATGCGGGGGTGGACGCGTCAGCCTATGATGGGTTTGCCGGAGGCGCCTACAACATCAACCTCGATGACCTTTTCTCGTCTCTTTTTGGGAGTTTCGGCGGATTTGGCGGTTTCGGCGGATTCGGAAGCCAACAGGCCAGGCGCCGAACCGGCCCGGCGCGCGGTGCGAATCTGCGTTACCGCATGAACCTCGACTTCGGGGAAGCGGCTTTCGGTGTGGAGCGCGAAATCTCCATCCGCAAAGCGGATCGCTGCGGGAAGTGTGGGGGAAAGGGCACAGCCGATGGATCGGATCCTGCTGTTTGTCCTGTCTGCAATGGAACCGGCCAGGAACACACGCAGCAGCAGACGCTTTTCGGGTCGATGATGACATCCAGGCCTTGTTCGCGCTGCGGCGGTTCTGGCCAGATTATCGCGAACCCCTGCCCCGTATGCCAGGGCGAGGGAACCGTCATGCGCGACAAGAAGCTCCTGGTGACTGTCCCCGCCGGAATTAACGAAGGCGAGATGCTGACACTTCGCGGAGAAGGGGAGCCGGGGCGCAATGGCGGACCGTTCGGCGACCTTTTTATACAGATTCTGATCAGACCGCATCCCGTGTTTACGCGTGAAGGAAACATGACATTCTGCGAGGTGCCGATCACATACGCGCAGGCAGCGCTCGGTAACGAGATTGACGTCCCGACAATCGACGGACAGTATAAATATAAACTCCGGGAAGGGACGCAGCCGGGAGAAATATTCACCATACGCGGCAAAGGTATTCCCTATATAGGGCGGCCGAATGTCCGCGGCGATCATCAGTTCCGGGTTGTACTGGAAGTGCCCCGCAATCTGTCACAGGAACAGAAAGAGCTGCTCCGGTCGTTTGACGCCCTGTGTTCTGATCAGCATTACGCGAAGCGCCGCGGGTTCTTCGAGCGTGTGCGCGACACGCTGAAAGGCAATCCTTCACAATGAATCTGATTGTGATCGATCTGGAGTGGAATACGGCGACGAGGTCACAGAAGGCAGATTCATGGCCGGCAGCCGGCATGATGTTTGAAATAATCGAAATCGGCGCCGTTCAGATGAAAGACGGTTTCCAGACAGGCGGGCATTTTCACCGCTATGTGAAACCTGTCGTGTACAAGAGAATTCAATACCATATCGCGGCTGTGACAAAGCGGACGCAGCAAAGTTTGAAGAACGGCGTCTTATTTCCTCAGGCCGCGGATGAATTGATTCGTTTCACGGGGGAGAATCCCGTTCTGGTCTCCTGGGGAACCGCTGATCCGGAGGTCTTGATCTCTAATTTTCAGTTTCACGAAAAATGCGGTGAGTTTCGATTCCTGGCGCTTAATGCGCAGGCGTTCTTTTCCGGATTCGCCGAAGGAGTCTCCGCAGGTGAGCAGCGCTCAGTCGAGTACGCGCTGGATTATCTGAATCTCCCGAAAGACCTCCCGTTCCATGAAGCGCTCTCCGACGCTGTCTACGCGGCGCGCATTCTGGGGCGCACACTTGAGCAGGAGCTCGCAAAGCAGCCGGACGCGACCGTCGAAACGCTTATCCGGCCGTATGTTTACGACCCTTTCCTGACGAGGCAGAGAGAAGATAGGATAGAGCTCGAAAAAGGCGGGGATTTGCTGACGGCCCTGAAGAACCGCGCGTTTGTATGTCCTGCCTGTCAAAAAGAACTGCGCCTTCTTCCGGCAAGCGGGGGCTGCGGCTGGCAAAATGTCAAACCGGATAAAATATGGTTTTCCGCGGCTGTGTGTGAGGAGCACGGTCAAATTGAGATTTGGGTCAGGAAAATGCGCCGGACAAAGGCCCGGAGCTATACCATCAAGACGCGTATACCAGAAGGTCCTTTAAAGAATTTTTTTTAATTATCTCCCTATTCAAGGCAAATCAATAATTGACTTAAATGTTTCACTACCCTATAATCATAAATCAATAACTGGTTATTGGCCGCAGAATAGGCATTTGTTCTGTCGTACAGTATAAAAATTCGGTAATGAAGTATATCCATACCGAAGGCCAATGGCAAGAAATTGTAAGGAGGAAATTATGACAACGAAGAAGATTCTGATGCTGCTTTTGGCGCTTGTGATGATCTTTTCGCTGGTGGCCTGCGGCCCCGGAAAGGATGATCCCCAAAAGACAGATCCATCGGCACCGGCTGCTACCGGAGATTCAACAGAACCCGACAGCGCACAGACTGAAGCCCCCAAGGCGAAGGATAATATCCTTAAGATCGGCGGCAGCGGCTATGACGGCGTATTCAACCCCATCATGAGCAGCAATGTCTATGACGCTTATGTCTGCGATCTGATCTTTGAAGCCCTCGTCCAGCTGGACAAAGAAGGCAACTACATCCCGATGCTGGCTACCTGGGAAGTCTCCGAGGATAAGAAGACGTATACCTTTACGCTGAAAGACGGGATTAAGTTCTCCGACGGAACGCCGCTGACGGCTGAAGACGTCGCGTTTACTTACCGCACCATAGCGGATCCCAAGTATGATGGACCCCGCGCGTACGCGGTTGACGGTATGGTCGGATACGATGAATACCACAAGGGAACGTCCGCTGAATTTGCCGGTATTGAAGTCAAAGATGAGAAGACGATTGCTTTCACGTTTAAAGAAGCGGTTGTGTCCAATATCGAGAACTTCGGCTACGGTATTCTTAGCAAAGAATATTACGCCTTCGGAGATAACTTCGATACATTCAAAGAGCTGATCGGCAAACCGATGGGATCAGGCCCGATGCTGCTCGAAGATTTTGCGCCGAAACAGCATATCCTGCTTGAAACAAACAAAGAGTACTGGGATACTGCGCGCGTTCCGAAGATCGACGGCGTACTGATCAGCGAGGTCACAGAAGAGACTATTCTGGCGGCACTCGAATCCGGACAAATCGACCACGCGCAGCCGCAGACGAATAAAGACAACCTCGATAAGATCAACGAAATGCCTAATGTCACCGCGGTTCCGTTCCTCGGCAACGGCTATACATTCATGTGCTTTGAGACGACCACGCCTCCGTTCGACCAGAAGGAAGTCCGCCAGGCGATGCTGTACGCGCTTAACCGCAAAGAGTTCATCAAGGCCGAGTACAAATCGGAAGAACTCGCTTCCGTCGGTATGGCGCCCCTCTCTCCGACAAGCTGGGCGTTCCCCGATGAAGGCCTCAACCCCTACGATTTCGACCTCAACAAGGCGAATGAGCTTCTCGACAAAGCCGGCTGGGAGATGAAAGAAGACGGATTCCGCTACAAGGACGGCGAGAAACTGACCGTCCGGTGGCTCGTTTACACTGAGTCAACATGGACCCAGACGCTTTCCGGTCTCGCGGCCGATACATGGAAGCAGATCGGCGTTGACCTCATTATCGACCTGATGGACTTCAATACCGTCGCGGAGAAAACAATGGACGCGGACCCGGCAGAGAGACCCAAAAACTTTGACGTCTATACCATGGGCTTCAGCCTCTCCGTCGACCCCGACCTCAAAGGCGCGCTCTTTGACGCCGACGCGGGTGAAAAGGGCGGCTTCAACGCCTCCGGATTCCGCGACGAGCATGTTCAGGAACTGATCGCCAAAGGCAGAACGACCTTTGATCAGGCCGAACGCGTTAAGATCTACGCGGAACTCGCCAAGATTCTGAACGACGAAGTGGCGACAGCAATCGTAGCGTACCGCTATGAACTCTGGGCCGTTAACAACCGGGTCAAGAATCTCGACGTCAGCACCTACCTCAAGTGGACAGCGTTTATCCACGACATTGAGCTGACAGACTAAGATCCGTCACGTGCAAATGATTTTGTAAAACAATGTGCCGGAGGGAATTGTACCCTCCGGCACGCTGATTATAGGAGAATTGAGGTGGGAGAATGCGCACGTATATCATTCGCCGGTTAGCGCAGATGGTACCAGTTTTCCTCGGTATTATGCTTATCCTGTTTTTGTTATTGCAGCTGGCACCGGGCGGGCCTACCGGGATGCTGATGGATCCGCGCATGTCGGCTGAACAGAAGCAGGAACTGGCAGAGAAGTACGGCGAGAACAAGCCGTTCTACGAAAAATTTATCAGCTGGATGGCCGATGCCGCGAAAGGCAATTTCGGCAATTCCATCACACACAAAAAACCCGTTGTGGAGGTCATCAAGGATTTCATCGGGAATACATTCCTCCTGGCGATTGTATCCCTGCTCGTCGGCCTCTTTATAGGGGTTCCTATTGGTATAGTTTCCGCGACGAAACAGTATTCCGCTGTCGATTACGGAACGACCATCTTTTCTCTGATCGGTGTCAGTCTCCCGGCGTTCTTCTTCGGACTTCTGCTGCTGAAAATATTCGCCGTTGAGCTGCCGTGGTTCCCGATCTTTGGCCTGACCAACCCGCTGCTGCGCAAAGCGGACTGGATTGTCCGCGCGATCGACAAAGCGCACCACCTTGTCCTGCCCGTCACAGTGCTGGGGTTGACACAAGCCGCGTCATTCATGCGTTATACGCGTTCTTCCATGCTGGAGGTGATCCGCCAGGATTATGTCCGCACAGCGCGCGCCAAAGGGCTCAGGGACAAGGTTGTCATTTACAAACACGCTTTCCGGAACGCGATGATTCCGATTATCACTCTTCTCGGATTCTCTATCCCCGGCTTGATCTCCGGTGCGCTGATGACAGAGACTATTTTTTCGCTGCCCGGCCTTGGCAAGATTTCAGTTGAAGCGGTCGGACAGCGCAATTATCCGCTCATCCTCGGAATCAACGCCATGCTGTCGATCGTCACGCTGCTATCGGCGCTTATCGCTGATCTTCTGTACGCGACGGCCGATCCGCGTATCCGTTACGATTAGGGGGGGCTTATGACATCGAATACAACTGTATCTAAGTGCCTGACCGGAAGGAAAGACAAACAGGTTGAATCTTTCTGGAGCAGTATTTTTAAACAGTTCAGGAAGAACAAGCTCGCTGTTGTCAGTTTTTATGTTCTGCTGGTCATTATCCTCGCGTGTATCTTTGTTCCCATTTTTTCGCCATACACGATGGAACAGACCAATATGCAGGAAAAATCCCTGCCGCCTTCTGCCGCGCACTGGTTTGGGACCGATGATATCGGCCGCGACCTTTTTACCCGGCTATTCGTGGGAGGCCGGATTTCACTGGGAATCTCGCTGGCCGTCGTCGCGCTGGAGTGTGTGATCGGCATACTGCTCGGGACACTGGCCGGTTATTACGGTGGTTTCGTTGATGGGTTGATCATGCGAATCGCCGATATTTTTCTCTGTTTCCCGTTTCTCATCATCTGTATCACGATTGTGTCCATATTCTCCAGCGGCCCCGTGACGCTCATCGTCACCCTGGCCGTGCTGTCGTGGCCGTCGATCGCCCGTATTGTGCGCGCTCAGATCCTGTCGCTGCGCGAACTCGAATACATGGAAGCGTGTGAAGCGCTGGGGATCAGTGATTCCAGGCGCATGTTCAGGCACCTGCTTCCCAACGTGATGGCGTACGTCATCGTTTACGCGACACTCGGTATTGCCGGGACTATCCTCACGGAGACGAGCCTGTCCTTCCTGGGAATGGGCATTCGATTCCCTATACCGACCTGGGGCAACCTGATTCAGGCGGCGCGCAACCCTGCCGTTCTCGATAAATACTGGTGGTACTGGGTCCCTTCCGGCGTGGCGATTTTCCTGACGGTCATGTGCTGGAACATTATTGGCGACGCGCTGCGCGATGCGGTCGATCCCAAAATGAAGAGGTAGGTGGCAAGGATGAAAGAGAAGCCCATACTGGAAGTAAAGAACCTCAAGACATATTTCTACTCCGATTCGGGTACCGTCAAGGCGGCGGATGACGTCAGCTTTGAAGTCTATCCCGAAGAGACGCTGGGCATCGTCGGGGAGTCAGGCTGCGGCAAGAGCATCACATGCATGTCCATCATGCAGCTGATCGAAACACCCCCCGGCAAATACGAAGGCGGCGAAATCATTTTCGATGGGATCGACATCATGAAGGCGTCAAAAAAGCAGATCATGGAGATCCGCGGCAACAAGATTTCCATGATCTTCCAGGAACCCATGACAAGCCTGAACCCCGTCTTCCGCGTAGCGGATCAGATTGCTGAGGCGATCATGATCCACCAGAAAATATCGAAGAAGGAAGCCAGGGAGGAAGCTGTTCTGATGCTCGGCAAGGTCGGGATTCCCAATCCGGAACGTGTCGCGAAGGATTATCCGTTCTCTCTCTCCGGCGGCATGCGCCAACGCGTCATGATCGCGATGGCCTTAGCCTGTAAACCGAAAATTCTTATCGCGGATGAACCGACAACGGCGCTCGATGTGACCATTCAAGCCCAGGTGCTCCAGCTCATGAACGATCTGAAGAAAGATTACAAGACATCGGTGATCTTTATTACGCATGACCTCGGTGTTATCGCCGAAATGTCGGATCGTGTCATGGTCATGTATGCCGGCAAGGTGGTAGAACTGGCGGATGTGGAAGAACTTTTTACGGAACCGATGCATCCTTACACTATCGGCCTGATGAAGTCAAAACCGGATATGAAAACAACCGGCGACCGACTTACGGTAATTCAGGGCAACGTACCGAACCTGAATCAGCTGCCCACAGGCTGCGCCTTTCACCCGCGCTGCCCCTACGCCATGGATATCTGCAGGGAAAAGGCGCCTGATCTCCGCGATCTGAGTTCTTCACGCAAGATCGCCTGCTGGAAGGAGTTTCAAGAGGAGGGAATGAAGAATGAGTGATACGGCCACAAAACACGAAGTATTGTTACGCGTCGATGACCTTGTGAAGCATTTCCCCATAAGAGGCGGTCTGTTCAAACAGGTGAAATCGCATGTACGCGCCGTGGACCATGTTTCCTTCGAAATCGAAAGAGGCAAGGTGCTCGGCATAGTCGGAGAGTCAGGCTGTGGAAAAACGACCCTCGGACGCACGGTACTGCGCCTGACGCCGCGTACAGCCGGCAAGGTGTTTTTCAAAGACAAGGATATCTTTGAGCAGGGAAAAGGAAATCTTCTGAAGCTTCGCACAAAGATGCAGATTATATTTCAGGACCCTTACAGTTCGCTGAATCCCCGGCTGCCGGTCAATGAGATCATCGGTGAGGCCCTTGTGCAGCACGGCATGGTGAAGAATAAATCGGAGATGATGGACCGTGTGATCGACATCATTGAGAAGTGCGGCTTGTTCCCGGAACAGGCATGCCGTTATCCGCATCAGTTCTCCGGCGGCCAGCGCCAGCGTATCTGTATCGCCCGCGCGCTCGTGCTGAATCCTGAGTTTGTCGTCTGCGACGAGACTGTTTCCGCGCTGGATGTGTCCATTCAAAGCCAGATCATCAACCTGTTGAAGGAAATGCAGGAACACCTCGGCCTGACCTACCTATTCATCAGCCACGATCTCAGTGTCGTGCGCTTCATCAGCGACCAGGTGGGCGTCATGTATCTGGGCGAGCTTGTAGAATACGGAGAGAAAAACCAGATCTTCAACACCCCCAGGCATCCCTACACGGAAGCGCTCCTGTCAGCAGCGCCGACATTCGATTTCGCAGAACTGCGCACGCGCAAGCGCATCATTCTGAAGGGCGATATCCCTTCGCCGGTCAATCCTCCTTCCGGGTGCCGTTTCCATACGCGGTGTCCCTTCGCGCAGGAGCTCTGTTCGATCGAGTCGCCGGAGGACATAGAGGTGGAGCCCGGCCATCGCGTGCGCTGCCACATGGCGAGCGGAAAGATCAGCGCCTCCGGTCATTAGGCGGCGGGGACATCCATGTTCGGGATAGACAGGAAGTCGAGAGAGGACGCAAAGCGTATTCTGGAAGCCAATCGCCGGGAGCCGGCGCGTCATGACGACGCGCCGGCTGAACCGGAGAAGCTTGACCTCGAAAAGGGGGATCTGAAAGCGATGATCCTCGCGGTGCTGGCGACAGTCCTGCCCTATGTCCTGATCTTTCTCATCAGCTTATTCATCATTTACAAAATTCTGATGTGGATCTGGTAACATCAGCCCGTGCGAAAGCGCACGGGTGAAAGTACTTCAGGTAAAGACGGACTGCCGGGCTATGGTTCGGTTTTCTCTTCTTCGCCCGCGGAGAAGCGCTTCGCCGTACCGACCGCGCCTGACAGGGGGTTGGCGTGTTCATCGAGAACGCCTTTGGGGAGATTGGCCCGCCGGACGAGGTACTGGTTGACTTCTTTCATCAATTCTTCGGAGAGCGTATGCATCACGCGGTGGAATATCTCCACTTCTTCTTCCGTAAAACGCCGCTGAATCCGTTTTACCAGTATCGAAGCGTAGCGCTGGCTTGTGCCGTAGAATGCCAGGAATTTCTCTGTGACCTGCAGGAAGACAACGCGCCCGTCTTCTTCGGAGCGGAGTTTGCGCACAAATCCCTTTTTCTCAAGATTCGCAATTTTATAAGCGGCATTCGGCTGCGATACGTTGATAAATTCCGCGAACTCGGACAAAGTCGGGGAACCGAGTCCGTAGATGGCTTCGGCGCAGAATGTCTCAAGAGCGGTCAGCGAATCATCGGCGGCTGTGTCCATCTTCCGAAAAATACGCCGGTAATAATACAGTTTGAGTTTCAGATAAATTGAATGGATGTCATCTTGCAGCATGATGCTAAGTCCCTCTGTATTCCTTATCGAATATCTTAGCAGAAAAGTGGCGATAGAGCGCCGGATTCGTTCGATCATGGCGTAACCTGTCGGCCGTTTTGTCGTCTCAGAGTGTGAAAGGTAAGGAACCGCTCCGGCGTGATACAATTTTTCCAGGGAAGAGGCGTAAAGGATCGGCATTGCCCCCCACAGCCTCTTTCACCCCGGAGAAGGGAGATCACAGCCGGACATGAGCTCAGGCCACAGGACGGACGAATCCATCATCGAACTCTTCTTTGAACGCTCCGAAGATGCGATTCAATGGACCATGGATAAATACGGCGCGCTGTTGCGGAAGCTCGCCTGGAATATCCTCGAAGACGCCGAAGACGTTGAAGAATGCCTGAGCGATACTTATCTGGCCATATGGAATGCCATTCCTCCGGAGCGCCCGTTGTATCTCAAGGCTTACCTTTGCAGGATTGCGCGGAACTTTGCCCTGGACAGGGTGAAGGAGAAGATGAGGAGCAAGCGCGGAGGGGGACAGGCGCACCTTCTTCTGGACGAGCTGAGTGAAACGCTCGCGTCCGGCGCCAATACGGTGAGAGACCTTGAGACGGCCGAGATTGGCGGCGTGATCAGCGGGTATCTGCGCTGCCAGCCGGATCAGCGGCGCGTGATCTTTGTCCAGCGGTATTTCTACGCCTCCGGGCTGCGCGAGATAGCGGAAGAGCACAATATGACAGAAGGGGCTGTAAAGGCGCTTTTGCACCGGATGCGGATCGAACTGAAAGGTGTATTTGAGAGGGAAGGGTACGGCGATGAATGACAGGCAGGAACATCTGGACCGGCTGATGCGCGGCATCTCGGAGGTGGACGACGATCTTCTGGTTGATGTCATGCCTGCGGGCGTCCGCGGCGCTGAACCGTCCCCCCGGAAAGATAAAGGCATAGCAATCCGCCGCGCGGGAGCGGGCGCCGGGCGGAAGACGGGGAGAAGGAAGAACTGGGTCCCGATCGCCGTCGCGGCCGCCTGCGTTGTGCTCGCTGTGGGATTTATGCTGGTCTGGAACACCGCCCGGGAGAAGGTGGACCGCGGAAGCTCAGAGGATATGCGAAACTGCATGAATAGCGGCGCGAACGAAGACTTCCAAGACCATATCCTTTCGCCTGAAAACCAGCCGACGTATTTTGAACCATGCGAGGAGAAATCCTTCTTAAATCATATCCTGACCCAGGCGAAAGCTGAAAAAGCGGTTTGGAACAGGAAAATGGATGATAAAAGCCCGGCATCCGACGGGAACGTGGAAAAGATCGCGCGTCAAATCACCAGCCTGGCAGATCGGTCAGCCCTCGATATCCTGGCATCATCGGAAGGAAATGCGGTTTACTCACCGGTCAGTCTCTACCAGGTGATGGCGTTCCTGGGGAACAGTCTGGAGGACAGTCAGCGCGCCTCCTATGAAAAAATAATCGGCGGATTTCCCGACCATCTGTACGGCGGGCGTTTGGCGTGGTTTGGGCTGTCGGAACAGGAGACAGCCGGCAGGTATGACCCCGGCAATGCCCTGATTTTAGGGAAAGATTTGTGGAACAGAAGTGATCAGAACCGTTTGGCGTCAGTCGGGGGTGCGTTCATGACTGATCTTTATCCGAGTCAGGCGGACGCGAAAAACAGTCAGGAGACACATGGCCGGGACGGGGGAAAAGCGGATATATCATTCGGCAGTTTCAGATGGCTGTGGGATCCTGCGGAAGAGCTGCTGTTCGTCACGCCATTCTGCCTGCATACCGGATGGTCACGCGATCTGATCAAAGTGAGCAAAAGCGAGGGGGTTTTTCATGCCGCCGACGGCACGCCCCGCGATGTGATGTACCGCGATGCCGACGACGCTTCTCTGCGCCACTATGCGCTTCCGGGAGCTGTCGCCTGCGAACTCCCGCTCCTGTCAGGGAGACTGTATCTCATCCTGCCGGACGAAGGGCTGACCCCGGAGGATCTGCTGCGACAGGATCATTTTTTCACAGCGTTACTCTCAGCGGAACCTGCCGGAGAACACGCGGTCGCGCGTTTCCCGGTGCTGAAATTCAGCAGCGTTCACAATCTCGTCGGCGCGCAGGGATTCTCCGAACTTCGGTCATTTGTCGGCAAGCCGCTGCGGTTTACCTGGCTGAAGGGTAGTGAAATCTCGGTGCCGCTGATCATTCAGCAGATTGATTTCATGCTGGACGGCGATGTGCGGGGGACGGATGATCAGGGCCCGGACGCTGTCGGGCGGATGACGCTGGAGGCGGTGTTCGACCGCCCGTTCATCTTCTGTCTCACCGATTCTGAGAACAGCGTGCCCTTGCTCGCCGGCGTGTACAGAGCTCCCTGCCGGTGAGAAGGGCAGATTTGATTTGACATTTACGTCAATTCTGTCTATCATGAATCCATAAGTTAATACAACTGCCGGGAGAAGGGAAACAGGTGCGAAACCTGTGCGGTACCGCCGCTGTAAGCGAGTGTTCTTTCTTGATGTTGATCAGCCACTGAGAAATCGGGAAGGCGGAAAGAACGGAAACACAATTCGCCTCGTGAGCCAGAAGACCTGCCTGCAGTGAAGAAGTAACAGCGCAACGGTATATTGTGCGTTACATATTGTCAATACGCATGCAGTGAATACGGACCGCGCGTTCCTCCGAAGAGAAGGGAAGCGCGGTTTTTCGTTTTCAATGCGTCTGCTGACAAACATGTGCCACTCTGCTGTTGCGCGGGGAGAAATAATGAAAACAACGCAATTGCACATCTTGTTGTTGGTCGTTTTCCTCGCGAATGGGTGTGGTGCCTGCAATGGGAAGCAATTGAACCACGCGACAGAACCGGATGGATCTCCAACGTCCGGTTCTGTCGGCTTCTGTTTCTCCCGGTCCGCGATGCACATGACCGGTTGACGCGTTTAGACGAGATCACTCTTTCATTTATCTGCCAGCCGGGTTCAGCACAATCGCGCGTTTCACTCACTTGTTTAGCGCGAAGTGAAGCCTTGAACCTGTCGCTGAAGATACCAGAAAAGCCTGATATCGCTGTGCAAACGACGATATCAGGCTTTTGGTCTCTATGCTAGAATACTATCGACGCGGGATCATGGCGTGACAGGGGGCTGAGACGCGCGCATACGCGGTTTTTCCCGGGCACGCCGCAACACCTTGTTCCGAGCGTCACTGAAGCTATTATGCCGGAAGCGGTTGAGAGTGTTCTCACACTTCCCCGAGAAAGGAAATGAATGATATGGCCATTAAAGTAGCGATCAATGGATTCGGGCGCATCGGGCGTCTCGTCTTCAAAGGAATCGTCGAGAGGGGACTTCTGGACAACGGCGTGGAGCTCGTCGCCATCGTCGCCAGAAACACGAAAGCTGATTATTTTGTTTACCAGTTGAAATATGACTCCACACAGCACCGCTGGGAGCGCGACATCACCGCTGAGAAGTCCGATCCTGATCAGGAAGAGAACAACGTCCTCGTGATCGACGGCAAACACAGAGTGAAATGTGTTCTCGCCGGCGCGTCGCCGTCCGATCTCGATTGGAAGAGCCTCGGTGTCGACTACGTGATCGACAGCTCAGGTAAATTTAATGACTACGATAAAGCGATCGGCCACGTGCAGGTCGGCGCGAAGAAGGTGATCCTGACCGCCCCCGGAAAAGGCCCCGTGCGCACGATCGTCATGGGTGTCAATGAAGGCGAGTACAACGCCGGAGAAGATGTGGTTATCTCGAACGCGTCGTGCACGACCAACTGTCTCGCGCCGGTCGTCCATGTGCTGCTGAAGAACGGCCTGGAGATCGAGAAAGGTCTTATGACAACGATCCACGCTTACACCTCCACGCAGAAAGTGCTGGACGGCACATCGCTCAAGAACTGGCGCCTCGGCCGCACCGCCGCGGATAACATCATCCCGACCACGACGGGCGCCGCGAAAGCCGTCGGACAGGTCCTCCCGGCCGTCAAGGGAATCATGACGGGCATGGCGTTCCGCGTGCCGACTCCGACAGGTTCCGTCGTCGACCTAACCGTCCTTCTGAAGAACGAGTCCTCCATCGAAGCGATCGACGCGATGATGAAGGAAGCCTCCGAAACATACCTGAAAGGTATCCTCAAATACACGAAAGATCCGATCGTCTCAACCGATGTCATCCACGAGTCGCACTCTTCTGTCTACGATTCCGAAGCCACGTTGAAGAACAATCTCCCCGGCGAGAATCGCTTCTTCAAGATCGTCGCCTGGTATGACAACGAGTGGGGATATTCTGAGCGCACGATCGACCTGCTCCTCTACGTCGCCGGAGAAGACGCGAAAGCCGGAGTGTAATCCGCTCTCCAGCGCCGCGAGGCCGCGCCGGAGAGAAAACAACAATCACTCGTTTAACGAGGGACATCCTGACAGCCGTCTCGATGTCCCTTTTTCTGTACATGCATATCCGCCTAATGATCGCTGAAGGGCGAGAAAAGCAACAGCCCGCCGGCATCGACGGTTCTCGTCTCCGTTTATCCGAAATTTTCTTTCAGCGCTTCCGACAGGTCGGCCCGCTCCAGCCGGCGCATCTGCAAAGCTTTGCCCAGCTGATACAGAAGGATGCCAACAGCTGCCGGGATGAAATAATACGGCCAGGGAGCGACGGGGTGGATATAGGCATTGAATTTTGACATCGCGAATGTCATGCTCACTTTTAAAAGATAAGCGCCGGCGGGGATGGATACCAGCTCGAAGACGATGAGCGCGAGATCCGTGACGCCGAGATAGATTTTCCCGATCTCCTGCCGCGTGTAACCGAATACGCGCAGACAGCAGATCGAATGCGCGGAGCGCTGTACAATGACATGGCTCAATACGAGGACGACGACAAGGAAAATGGCGACAGAAACGACAAGCACCGGAGGAATGATTTTTCTCACAAACAAGGTCAGGCTTCTTCCCGCTTCCTCCATTTTGTCTGAGTCCAGCACCCTGACAATCATCCGTTCGTCGATATCCAGTTTTTCGTCGGAGAAGATTCCGTTGTAATAACCGCTGTCCCGCTGCATCAGCTGATTTAGCGCTTCCCGGCTCATGTGAAGATTGAGATTCGCGTCATCCGTCTGACCGATCAGCTTCAGACGGATAGGGCGCCCCTGATATTTGTCATACAAATCAATGGTGTCGCCAACCCGGAGTTTCATTTTTTCCATGATGCCTCTTGAAGCGTAAGCCTCTGGAGCCCCCGGCGTGACAGGGTATTCTCTCAGGTAGGGCATCTCGTTTTCATAGCCGTAGAGCGTGATCATCAACCGGCGTCCGCCGTAGTTCTTCTCACTTTGTACGCTGTAGACGGTGAATTCTCCGCCGAAAGATGAGCCGATGGGACCCCGGAGATGGTATTCGTAACGAGCGGGCATCGATTCGCCCAATTGTGCCGTATACCGGTCGATGATCGGCGCCGCTGACACCCCGTACAGGAGAAGCAGATTGGCCAGCAAAAGTCCGACAAACATCACGAGGAACAGTACCTTATTCTGCAGCAGGACGCGGAGGCGGAAGCGGGAAAGGAACGGAAGAACCGGCAGTCGGAATGCCTTTCTGACACCGCGTTTCTTCAGGTCTCTGCGAAGGAAACGCAGAGGCGAGAAACGCAGCTTTTGCCTCAGCGCGAGAAAGTTGACGGCGGCGATGAGGACGAGCGGCAGAGAAGACGTGAGAATGAACGCTCCGGCATCCAGCGTCAGCCGGAACGGGAAGAGACTGTAGTGGCTGTAGTACAGATCGAGGAAAATATCTTTCATGACCGTGTAGCCGAAGACATTGCCGAAGAGTGCCGCCGCCAGTGTGATCAGCAGCGGGAGGCTCATGTAATAGCGGATGAGTTCGCCCCGGCGGTACCCGAGGGAAAGCAGCGTGCCGATCACAGGCGCTTCCTCTTCAATAGTCGACTTGATGATGACGGTGAAGAGAAACGCCATAAGCAGGAAGATCATGACGAGCAGAGTGAGGATCATCGGCACATCTCCGCCCATATCGTCCCTGAAATAGGAAATATTCGTGTTCAGCGGCCGGATGACAGCATCTGTCACCGTATGGCCTTCACGGATAAGGCTTTCCGTCAGCCTCGTCAATTCCTCCAGTGATTCTTTGTCGGATAGCGGCAGTGTCCAGCGGAAACTGTACGTGTAAGTAAGCGCATCCTCTCCGAGCGCGTCGAACCCCTCTTGCGAGAAAAGAGCGGAGCCGAAATGGGTATCGTCCGCCATGATATCGCCGCGTTGTTTCAACATCGTGCTGTAGTCGGGCAGCGCCATGACGCCGACGATCACATAGGATTTCCCGCCAAACGCCACGTGATCGCCGACGCGCCAATTATTCGCCTCGGCGAAAAGCCTGTCTATGCTGACCTCGCTGGCACTGTCAGGCGGCCTGCCCTCGTAGTAGGCGGCTGTATTGATCGTTTTTCTGTTGACAAAAGCCCGGACTGTTTTTTCCTGTGTATAGGCGATTTCTTTCGAAAAGATTTTTTCCGCCTCTTTCGTACGGTGTCGGAGCGCGTTTAACCCCTGTTCATTGAGAGGAAAGGCGACGCTTATCTGTCCGTCTTCGGCATTTCCGTCGATGAGACTCGCTTCGTAGACCTGGAGAACGGACTTTTGTACGACAAAAAAACCGGAACCGAGGGCGATGCCGCAGAAAATAATCGTGAAGATAGCGGCATAGCGGATGAAATTGGAGCGGAAATCCCGGCAGATTCGTTTTGAAATCGGTGTTCTCATACGCGTCCTACCAATTCAGCGAGCCGGCCTCTTCGACGGCAGTATTCCGCATGTGATCCTTGACGCCTCCGTCGTGTAGCCGGATCACTTCATGGGATATTCTGGCCAATGCCTGATTGTGCGTGGCGATGATCATTGTCGTTCCGTAGAGTCTGTTGATCTTCTGCAGCAACAGGAGTACTTCCTTCGCCGTCTGGTAATCGAGCGCGCCTGTCGGCTCATCACAGAGGAGAAGGGAAGGCCGTTTGATCAGCGCGCGGCCGATGCCCGCTCGCTGCTGCTGTCCGCCCGACACCTGATTCGGGAACTTCTGCTGGTGGTCTCTGAGTCCCAGCGTGGCGACCATTTCGTCCAGGTCAAGAGGGTGGCGGCTGAGGTACGCGCCCGATTCGATGTTTTCTCTCAGCGTAAGATTAGGGATGAGGTTATAAAACTGGAAAATAAACCCGACATGTGTGCGGCGGTAGTCAATCTGCTGCCTCGCCGTCAGCGCGTCAACGCGAATGTTTCCGACCTGAACGCGCCCGGAATCCGCCCGGTCAATTCCCCCCAGAATGTTGAGCAGTGTCGACTTCCCAGAACCGGAAGGACCAAGTAGACAGCAGATAGAACCTTCCTCTATCGTGAGAGAAATTTTTTTAAGCACACGTGAGCGGCTTTCTCCCTGTCCGTACGATTTATTGACGTGATCGATCTGAGTGTTCATGGCGTAACCTGTCCTCGTGTTGATGCAGATAGTTAGCTTTAACTAACTTTCGAATTGTATCTTACCACAGAAAAAGCAAATGTGCCAGGGAGAGGAAGGAATTTTCATCTTTGCCATTTTCATCGTTGAGACGAAAGAGAACTGCCCGCGAACTGATGTCAATGACCTTTTCCCCCGTCGCAGGTAAGAGGCGGAAGAACCGCCCACTGCAGCAGTTTACAAACGCGGGCGTCCGAACTAGAATAGGGGCATTGAACGAAGCTGCCATCGGATCGGCGCGTGTATGGATTCGAGAGAGGATGAGATATGGGGGAAGACTTTTCACAGAAGTTTTTCAGGACATTATGGGAACACCTGCGGCCGGGCGGCCGCGATCTCGGGGAGACAATCCGCTCATCCATCAACTTCGCTCCGCGCTGGTATATCCGTATCGGGGACTGGTCGATTCCTGTGACTGGGGCGATGATCTCGCTCGCGCTGAGTGTCGTGATCCTCATCGCGATGGGATTCTGGCTCAGGCGCGGCATCCGGAAATACCGGATAACGGGGAAACAGGCGCTCGCGGAGAAGCTCTATCTCACCGTGATCCGCCTCTGCGAAAGCTTCGGGATGAACCGGGAGCAGGCGGAAACCGTTCTCCCCTGGACGCTGACGCTCGGACTCTATATCTTCTTCAGCAATGCCGTGGCTGTCGCGGAGCTGCCCGCGTCCGCGGTGAATCCGGCTGTCCCGTTTTCCCTCGCGATCTTCGCTCTTTTCCTGATTATCGCGATGGGACTGCGTCTCCTCGGCTTGAAGAATTTCTGGTATTCGCTGATCGACCCGATTCCCGGACTCCTGCCGTTCAACCTGCTCGACTATCTGATCAAGCCGGTCTCCCTGGCGCTCCGCCTCTTTGGCAATGTGTTCGGGGCGTTTATCCTTCTGGGTTTTGTCAAGACGGTGATGCCCCTCGTCCTGCCATCCATTCTCGGGTTGTGGTTCGATGTGGCGGACGGTGTGATCCAGGGCGTCATCTTCATGTATCTCACGACTTCCTACATCGGAGAGGTAGTCGAAAAATCGAACAGCACGGCTGAGCGCATCGCTCAGAAAAGACAATCATTACAGGAAAAGAAAGCATAGGTACAATTATGGACAAAGGTTTAATAGCGTTAGCCGCAGCGCTCGCCATCGGAGTCGTCGGAAGCATCGCGGCTTTCACAATCGGACGCATGGCGGGGAAGGCATTCGATTCGATGGCGAAACAGCCGGAGGTCGCGCCGAGGATTCAGACATCACTCACGATCGCCGTGGTTTTCATCGAGACCTGCGCGATTTACGCGCTCGTCGTGTCGCTGCTCCTCATTTTCGTATTTTAGTGAGAGGGCGGAGTCATGTGCCATTTCTTCGCTGAAAAAGCGATAGATTTCACTTCTCCTGAAGTCCTGGCGGGCTATCTCGCGACAGGGGTGCTCGCGGTCGTCGGCCTGCTTATCACCGTTCTTGTTCTCAGGAAGATTCTCTATAAGCCGCTCCGCCAGGTGATCAGCGAACGCCAGCGCGAGGCGGACGAGTCGATCAGCGCTCATGAGGAACGCGAAAAAGAGCTCAGCGGGCGCGAAGCGGCGCTTCTGGAACAAGAGAAGAAACAGCAGGAGATCCTCACGGAGCAGAAGGAGGAAACTCTCCGTCAGTTGAAGCAGGAGCGCGAGAAAATCCTCGCGGATGCCCAGGCGCAGGCAGATGCCCGGCTCGCCGAAGCCGACCGTGAAATCGAGCTAAAGCGCGCCAGAGAAGGAGAACGCCTCTACCGGCAGGCGGTGGAACTCGCTGTCGAGGCGGTCGGCCGGCTGGAGGACCGCCCGGTCAAAGCCGAAGAACAGACTGCTTTGGAGCGCACGATTCGGGATAGCGTGAATCTCCCGGGGGAGGCCGGTCTTGAAGCCTGAGCTTGAGAAACAGGAAACGCTGCGATTGGTGCGGGAAGATCTCCTGCAGAAAAGGGAAGTCAGGACGCGGGCGGAGTACCGCGAAAGACTCCCCCGCGAGAGCGGTGAAGTCCTGTCGGTCGCTGACAGTATCGTGCAGGTGTCCGGGCTGCCCGGCTGCATGTATGGCGAGATCGTCCGTTTTACCGGAGAGCAGTACGGCATCGCCATGAATCTCGGCGCTGATTCTGTCGGGGTGATGATGCTGTCGGGCGACCGTCTGAAGTCGGGCGACGCCTGTTTCAGCAGCGGCGAAACCGTCCACGTGCCCGCCGGCGAAGCGCTTCTCGGTCGCGTTGTCTCCCCGCTGGGGAAGCCGCTCGACGGAGGACCGCCATTTCCCGACTCGACACCCGTCCGTCCCATCGAATACCCGGCGGCGTCGATTCTGGCGAGAAAGCTGGTGAGTGTTCCTCTCGAGACGGGTATCACGGCGATTGACGCGATGGTGCCGATCGGCCGCGGCCAGCGCGAACTGATTATCGGCGACCGGCAGACGGGAAAGACGACAATCGCGACCGATGCGATTATCAATCAGAAGGGCAAAGGCGTCTACTGTTTCTATGTCGCGATCGGACAGAAGATGTCGACCATCGCCGATATCTGCCATTTATTCAAACGGACCGGCGCGCTTGAATACACGACGATCATTGCCGCCTCCGCGTCCGACACGGCAGGCGTCCAGTACCTCGCGCCGTTCGCGGGCTGCGCGATGGCGGAATCTTTCATGTACGGGGGGAAGGATACCCTTGTGGTCTACGACGATCTGACGAAACACGCGCAGGCCTACCGCGCGATTTCTCTTCTGCTGCGCCGGCCGCCGGGGCGCGAAGCGTTCCCGGGGGATGTCTTCTATCTGCACTCGCGTCTATTGGAACGCGCCGCCCGTCTCAATGAGGCGCACGGGGGCGGTTCCATGACGGCTCTCCCCATCGTTGAAACGCAGGCGGGCGATATCTCCGCCTATATTCCGACAAACATCATTTCGATTACAGACGGCCAGATCTATCTTGAAGCTGATCTGTTCTTTGCCGGGCAGCGCCCCGCGATGAATGTCGGATTATCTGTCTCCCGCGTCGGCGGAGACGCGCAGCTGCCGGCGATGCGCCAGATCGCGGGGCCGCTCAGAATCGCGCTCGCGCAGTACAGGGAGAAGAAGGCGTTCGCCCGGTACGGCGCCGATCTCGATGACGCGACGCGGCGTCAGATCGCGAAAGGCGACCGCCTGATGCTGCTTCTGAAACAAAATCCGCTGCAGATGCGGTCTCTCGTGAAATCGCTGGTCATTCTCGATCTCGGAACGCGCGATTCTTTCCTGGATGTGGCGGAAACCGACCTCCCGCGCATGGCGAAATTTTTCATGGATGCGCTTCCCTCGCTCGATCCGGACCTTGTCAAAGCGCTGGAAACCGGATCGAAGCTGGATGAGGCGGCCCATGAGAGAGTGCAGCGCTGCTGGACCTCATTCCTGTCGGATTTTGAGAGTGGGAGGCAGCCGTTGTAGGAGCGGCCGCGTCAGCGGACCTGCGCCGGAGCGATGTCTCTGGCAGCAGGGCGGGCCGTTGTAACAGGCCGGCGGAGAGTGTGAGATGCCCGGGTATATAGAGCTGAGAAAGAGAATGGATTCAGTCGGCATGATCAGCAAGATGACGCGCGCGATGCAGTTGATCAGCGGTGTCAGAATGCGTCAGTCGAAACGTCTCCTCGCTGAAGCGCTTCCGTTCTCCATGCACTGTATGCGGACAATGGAGCGCGTGCTGCTGACAGCGCCGGATCTCCAATCGCCCTACACTCATTTTCGTGAGAAAGAAAAGGGGGATACATGGAAACTCGCTGTCTACGTGCTGACCGGCGACCGGGGCTTTGACGGGACGTACAATGCCGATGTGGTCGCCGCGACCGAGAAGATTCTCACCAGGCGCGTCCGGGAGATTGAGAGCCGGGGGTATGTCCCCGAGACGACGCTCTGCCTCGCGGGCACGAGAGGGCGCGAGGAGTTGAAAAGCAGCGGGTGGTCGGTCGATGAGTCGTTTTACTACTCGTTCAAAGAACCGAAATATGTCCAGGCGGTCGATCTCGCGGAGCGGATTTTCCTCGACTATCAGCAGGGGTATGCCGATGAGTCGTTGATGATCTTTTCGATGATGACGACACTCGTTTCGAGCGCACCCCTGTACTTTCGACTGATGCCCGCCGATCTGCGGGGGCTGCAGAAGATCATCGATATCGCGTGCGACGACCCGGATGTCCGGATCGCGCTCCCCCCTGATTTCCCGGGAGAACCGCCGTCTGTACCGTTCGATTTTTCCGGCGATGTCGACACCCTGATGGATTATCTGTTCAACACTTACCTGAGCGGTGTCATTTACGGCGCGCTCGTCGAAGCCTACGCGAGCGAACAGACGGCGCGCATGATGTCCATGGATAACGCGTCGCGGAACAGCGCCAGGCTGATGACGGAGCTGCTCCACAAGAGGAACAGACTGAGGCAGAACGCGATTACCGGCGAGTTAATCGGCATGTCGGCGAGTGTCGAGGCGATGCGGTATGTTGACGCGTCGGTCGCTGTCGAACGCCCCCGCCCTGCCGGTGGTGATCGCGCCGTGTGAGGACAGGCTCTTCCCGGAAAGATACCGGCGCCGGGAGGAAAAGCGCCGGACGGCGAGTCATGCGGCAGCCGGATGGATACCTGTACAGCAGAGGATGGAGAAAGAGAGAATGGCAGTCGAAGGTCGAGTCAGACAAGTGTTAGGCCCCGTGGTGGTGCTCGGTTTTGATGACGGGCAGACGCCGAATATCGGCGATTATATCGAGATTCTCACGGGCGATCCGGAGGGGACCGTGATTGGCGGCGAAGTCATGCAGGATCTCGGGGGCGGCCAGGTCCGCGTTCTGACCTTCGGTTCGACCGAAGGGCTGTCGAGGGGGCTGCCGGCGGCCGCTCCGGGGGGATGTCTGCGTGTCCCTGTGGGAGAAGCCTGCCTCGGACGGCTCTTTAATGTCCTCGGCGAACCCATCGACGAGCTGGGGCCCGTGCAGACGGATCAGCGCATGCCGATTCACCGCGATCCGCCGGGCTTTCTGGAGCAGGAACCGAGCGCCGGCATCCTGGAGACAGGGATCAAGGTCATTGATCTTCTCATCCCGTTTGCGCGCGGGGGGAAGATCGGGCTTTTCGGAGGGGCCGGCGTGGGCAAGACAGTGCTGATCCTCGAGCTGATCCGCAATATCGCGACGGTGCACGCCGGTTATTCCGTTTTCACGGGTGTCGGGGAGCGCTCGCGCGAAGGGAACGACCTGTGGAATGAAATGAAATCCTCCGGTGTTCTCGATAAGACGGTTCTCGTCTTCGGTCAGATGAATGA
>JAKPXB010000033.1 GCA_029570375.1 Bacillota bacterium
TCCTCACCGGGAAGCGTTTCCTCACCGGGAAGCGTTTCCTCACCGGGAAGCGTTTCCTCACCGGGAAGCGTTCCATCGCCGGGAAGCGTACCTTCGCCGGGAAGCGTTCCTTCGCCGGGCACAACAGGGATAGACGGCTCACTCACAGGCGGCGCCAGATAGGAATAATAGATCCTGACCTCTGGCCACATCTCCACATAAACATTGTCGATCGAAAGGAATCCGTTCGGATACGTCGGTGTTGTCGCTGTGCTGCTCTCTTCGGATGTGGAGGTTTCCGATACCGAAGGCGGTGCGGTGCTCGATGTCGTCTGCTCTGCCGCCGGACTGGATGAAGAGGCAGATCCCTCTGTATACGACGGCTGCGCGATTGTGGATGCCGAACCCGCGGACGCCGTCCCTTCATAGACAGTGGAAGGGGGTGCGGCATTCGTGGTGGGAATAGTCTGAGGCGGCTTCGCCTCAGAAGGAACAGACTCATCTGTCACAACGACCACATACAGAGACTCCGAAGCGGTCGTCGCAGCCGGCGTCTCCTCCGAAGCTGGTGTGTCGGTGTCCGTAGCGGCCGCTGTCGAAGAAGGCGACAGAGTGCCCGGGGGTTCTTCAGTCTGTGATATCGACGGAGAATGAGAAGTCACTTCAGTTGTTCCCGGAAAATCCAACCGGTACACCGTCTTTGAAGGGTCGGAGAACTCGATCTCTTTCTTTTTCGGTGAAAAAAACTGAAGCCATATCCCGATCACCACACCGATCAGTACGAGAACGGAGAAGAGAGAAACGGCAATTGGCAGCCAGTGTACCGGCCTCTTTTCGAAATACGGGTAGAAATCGTCGTCAGGGTCATCCGGCGCGTCAATGTCAGAAGGGAAAAGTTTCTCCTCTCCCGTGAAAAAAGAGTTTTCTGCATACATCGTTTCGGGTGCATGCTCCCCGGCAGGCGGATCAGCCTTTCCGTCCGCGCCGGCGGATTGTTCTGCGCCGCAAAAGCTGCAGTACGGCTCGTCCGGTTTAACCTTCTGTCCGCATTGATGACAACGCATAAAAACTCCCGAATCAAACGCCGCCACATTCACTGGCTGGTGGGTAATCCGTAAGAATTATAACACAGACACTGTTAAGCCCGGTTTTTCCTTTTTGAATGAATGATCGATAAAAGCATTAAAATACGAACAGAAACGGAGCATCCCATAAGGTCGCCGTGCCTCCCCACGCGTCTGAGCAAAGCTTTTCCCCGTGTCCCTGTCTCACTCTCCCAACATTTCCAGTCTTGAGTCGGCCTCTGCAAGGAATTGAGCTTTCGAGCGCATCCCGAAAATAACCGATCCGACAACACTGCCCGTGCGGTTGACAAAAAAGGTCGTCGGGAACACCTGGATATGACGCATGAGCGAATCGTTCATATTCTCTGGATTGAGCTTGACATTCACATAAGACGCGCCTGAATTTGAAAGAATTTCCCTGGCTGTTTCGGCGGCGTCTTCATCTTCTGCGCTGACAACAACGTCGGTCACGATGCCGAGCACCTGGACGTCCCGATCCGCAAATTCTTTCTTCGCGAGCTCACCGATTTCGGGAATTTCCTGCCCACAGGGTCCGCACCACGTGGCCCAGACATTGACCATAGTGAGTTTCGCTTCACTGAAAATTGATTCGTCGACCGGCTTCCCGTCGAGGCTGACTGTATTGAATGTCAGATTCTTAATCTTCTCAAGCGACTCCGCCGGGGAGGCAGGCTTCGCGGTCTGAACACTTCCGACGATCGCCTCCGCGCCGTCCAGCAATCTGTTGTAATTCCCGCGATCCTCCGCGGGAAGATTCCTGCCGGAATCCTTATCCGCCCAGGAGACGATATGAACATAGTCTTGCCCCGCGGCAACCACACGATTGTGCGGGAAAGCGGTCAGTTTCTCCACATTCTCGGCCTTATCGAACGCGTCGCGGCGGAAGAGCTGCATGGCCATGAGCTTCAGTGTTTTTGGCCAGATTTCCTCCGCGAATTTCTCAAATTTTTCATCGTCGGACAGCGCATCGTCTCCGATAATCTCTTCGGCGCGTTTGATCAGAGAGGTCTCCAGAAAATCATAAATGATGGCGTTGTGGAGAGGCCCTTCGGGATTATCCGGATCGCCATCGTTATAAATATCAATATAATCCTGGAGCTCCAGCCAGTCGACGGGAAGTCTGTACTTGAAGCCGACATCCGGATGCGCCTTCCAGCCTTCGGCGTTCTCTTCCGGCGTCACCGCGAGATCAGCCTCCGGCGCCTCACCGACCGTCTCTCCTGTCGAAGGATCCGTCACCGCCATGGACTGGCTGTCTTCAGGCTTCGTCTTCTCAGCTGATCCGCCGCCCTGACAGGCGCTGATTGAAAAGACGATGAACAGTAGCAGCACGAAAGAAATAATCCGCTTTTGTCTCATGGGATGGTCCTCCTCCAGACACAATTGGTCTTATTATTATGATTAAAGTTTAACAAATGACCCGGCTGACACGCCCTTACTTATGTTACATTAACATGCGAACTGTAGAAAACAAGTGTCGGCGTCGTCCGCACTGAACAGAAAAACAACACCGGCAGCTGACTTCATCTCAGCTGCCGGCTCTTTTTCAGGCTTCTTTCCAGCTATGAAGATACAAGATTATTTGTACGCGTCCTTAACGGTCCACTGCTCCCATACTTTTCCCACAAGGCCAATACCGGGTTTCAGCGTCTTCCCGCCTTCCTGCCAGCCCGAAGGCGTGACTTCACTTCCACCCGTCCGGCGAACCAGCTGGAACGCTTTCAGCTGGCGCAGCGCTTCCGTGACGTTCCGTCCGACAGGGGGAGTGAGAACTTCCATCGCCTGTACAATACCGTCCGGATCAATAATAAAGCGGCCGCGCACATTCACGCCCGCTTCCCTGTCATAAACACCGTATAGCTCGCCTATGGCACCCGATGAATCTGACAGCATCGGGAATGGCACATCTTTACCCGCCATGATTTTCAATTCCTGATCGTTCCATACTTTGTGAACAAACTGGCTGTCAACCGATATGGACAGAACCTGAACACCGATTTCCTGAAATTTCTCATTCTGGGCAGCAACTGCTGCTACTTCTGTCGCTCAGACAAAAGTAAAGTCACCGGGGTAGAAGCAAAGCATCACCCATTGACCTCTGTAATCCTCCAAATCAATCTCTGTAAATGCGCCATCATGAAAAGCCGGCGCTTTAAACACCGGGGCACGCTTCCCAACCAGAACCATTTTCTTTTCCTCTCCCCGAGCAGCCTGTTCCTGCATCGGATTGAATTCACACGCCTGTTCCACCTGCGCTACGGGTCTTGCACAGCCTGCCATTGTTTCCCTCCTTTTAATCTTTTTGCCAAAAATGTACGTCATCATTTACTTAACGCCATTAGCCTGTTCTATTATACATTAATTATTAAATTTATGCACGGATACATCATGCGGAACGCGTCGTGATATGATAGGCAGGGTAATAAGAGAGCAAAAGACGAAAAAAACACAGCGCACACCGCGGAGAAACGGCTGTATCCGCCTTGCTGTTGTCAGGATAAACTGATTTCATGAAACGATTTTTCAAATACACGATTCCGTCGATCATTTCCATGTGGGTGTTCGCGCTCTATACGATGATCGACGCGTTCTTTGTCGCGAACTATGTGGGGGAAAATGAGTTCTCCGCGATAAATATCTCCATGCCGGTTCTTACGAGCTTCTTTGCCATCGGCATTCTTTTCAGCATAGGAACGCAGGCCAGAGCGGGATTTTATCTCGGGCGCGGCGATGATCAGCGGGCGAAGAAAATATTTACGACAAGTTTTATCAGCCTTATAATTGTCGGTTTGCTGTATTCGCTGTTGATCTTTGTCTTCCTCGGCACAACAGTGCACTTCCTCGGAGCGCGAGAATTCACGGAAAGCGCCGTGAGAACGTATCTCCTGGCGGTTCTTCCGTTCGGAGTCTTTTTTATGAGCACCTACCAGCTTGAAGTGCTCACAAGGTTGGACGGCTTTCCCAACATCGCTGCTCTCTCTGTCCTCACCGCGGCGGTGACCAACCTGATTCTCGACTATGTCTTTATAGTCCCCTTGGGGATGGGAGTTCTCGGCGCGGGACTGGCGACGGGGATAGCGCAGGTCGTCAGCACGCTGCTGCTTTTATGCCATTTCGCGCGGAAGAGGGGAAGACTGTGGCTCGTCAGAGAGATCAATCCGCGTGAGCTGAAAAAAGTGCTCCCGCTGGGTGTCGGCGATGCTATCTCTGAAGTATCCATCGGCTATACGGTGTTTTTGTTCAACACAACAATCTACCGGGTGCTGGGACAGGAAGGCATCATCGTCTATACGGTTATCTCCTATATCTCTATCTTTGCCCAGGTCACCATGACAGGGGTAGCCCAGGGACTGGCCCCTCTCTTCAGTTATGACTACGGAAGAAGAGAGACAAAAAAG
>JAKPXB010000051.1 GCA_029570375.1 Bacillota bacterium
GAGCCCATGACGGCGCCCAGGAAGATGCCGTGCTCCCAGCTGAGGCTCTGATAAACAAGCGGGATGGTGGACGGGCGGCGTCCGCCGACGAGGATCGCGTCGATGGGGACGCCCGCGGGATCGTCCCAATTCGGAGCGATGGACGGGCAGTTGACCGCCGGCGCCGTGAAGCGCGCGTTCGGATGGGCGGCTTTCTCCGCTGTATCCGGCGTCCAGTCCTTCGCGTGCCAGTCGACCAGGTGTTCCGGAGCGGGGTCGTCGATCCCCTCCCACCACACATCGCCGTCGTCTGTCAGCGCGACGTTTGTGAAGATGGTGTTTTTCTTGATCGACTCCATGGCGTTCGGATTCGATTGATAGGAAGTCCCCGGCGCGACGCCGAAGAAACCGGCCTCGGGATTGATCGCGTACAGGCGTCCGTCTTCGCCGAAGCGCATCCACGCGATATCGTCGCCGACGGTCTCAACGGTCCAGCCTGGGACGGTCGGCCGCAGCATCGCGAGGTTCGTCTTGCCGCAGGCGGAAGGGAACGCGCCGCAGACATAGTGGACCTTGCCTTCCGGCGAGGTTAATTTCAGGATCAGCATATGTTCGGCGAGCCATCCTTCGTCGCGCGCGAGCGCGGAGGCGATCCGGAGCGCGAAGCATTTCTTGCCGAGGAGCGCGTTGCCGCCGTAGCCCGACCCGTACGACCAGATCTCGCGCGTCTCGGGAAAATGGCTGATGTATTTCTTTTCCATCGGGGCGCATGGCCAGGCAACATCCTTTTCTCCCGGTCCAAGCGGTGCGCCGATGGAGTGGAGGCAGGGGACAAACGCGCCGTCCTCGCCGAGGAGATCGAGCACCTCCTGTCCCATGCGCGTCATGATTTTCATGTTGCATACTACGTAAGAGCTGTCGGTCAGCTCAATGCCGATCTTGGCGGCCGGTGACCCGAGCGGCCCCATGCTGAAAGGAATGACATACATCGTGCGCCCGCGCATCGCGCCGCGATACAGGCTGCGCATCGTCTCGCGCAGTTCATGGGGATCGATCCAGTTGTTGGTCGGGCCTGCGTCCTCCTCGCTTTCGGAAGCGATGAAGGTGCGCCCCTCGACGCGCGCGACATCGGACGGGTCACTGCGGAACAGATAACAGCCGGGGCGTTTCTCCTGATCGAGCCTGACCGCCGCGCCGCGCGCGACATTCTCCTCCAGGAGCCGTTTGTTCTCCTCCTCCGAGCCGTCGCACCAGTGAATCGCGTCCGGTTCGAGCAGCGCCGCCATCTCTTCCACCCATTCCAACAGTTTCTTGTGCTTAACCATAGATTACCCCCTCCGGTATTCACACGCGCTTTGCCGCGCCGTCCGGCAGACGACAAAACAGCCTATCTTCGACTTAAAGATACTTCCATTGCCTTCTTTGTGATACTTATGTCCTGGAGCTTCTGTCTCATAGTGTAACACGATCTGTCGATGCGATGAAGCGGACCCCAATCTCTCACATTTGACAAAAAAAGAACACCTAATGGCAAGTACGCGGGCTTTCTTCTTTTCGATGCTTCAGCTAACTGTCAAACGTCCGAGAACGCGAAATGAGACAAAAACTGTCAGACTGTCTTGCGAATAGGACGATAACGTTATATAATTGTCTTGTAAATAGGACAGAATTTGCGCAAGTCTGTTCTGTCGGAAAGACGATCTGAGCGTATTATTGTCTTACACATAAGACGACTAGCCTTGCGTTGTCTCGCTGCTAAAACAGACGGCACGCTTTTTCACAGACAAGATGGAGCGGCGATATGGCGATCAATCCCGATATTTTAAAAACAGTGATTGTTGACAGTATCTCGTCAATTAAGAAACTCACCTGTCATGAGCGCGCGATAAGGCTTGAAGAAAATATGCCGTACATATTAACTGGCGTAAGGCGCGCCGGGAAATCGTTCGTTCTTTATCAGATTATGCATAATCTTGCTCGAAAAGGCTTCTCCTGGGAAGATTTTCTCTATATTAATTTTGAAGACGAGCGGCTGACAGCGTTTTCCTCTGAAGATTTTAATTCGCTTCTGCAGGCCCATTACACTTTATATCAGAAAGAGGTCATCTGTTTTTTCGATGAGATTCAGATTGTCGATGGATGGGAAAAATTCGCGAGACGGCTGGCGGATGAAAAAAGGCAGGTCTATATCACTGGCAGCAACGCCAGGATGCTAAGCAAAGAGATGAGTTCAACGCTTGGAGGCAGATATTTGATAAAGGAGATTTATCCCTATCATTTCCCGGAATATCTGGCCGCGAACGGGGTTGATCTTTCTGAACCGGTTCTATTCTCGACCAAAGGCAGGGCGGAACTCGAACGCTGCTTCTCAGACTATTTCAGAACCGGGGGCTTTCCCGAGCTTATCAATTTACAGCTGAAACGCGATTATTTAAGCAGTATTTATCAGAAAATCTATCTGGCGGACATCGGTATGCGGCATGGTATTTCAAATCCGAAGGCTCTGGAAATACTCATCAAGAAGATTGCGGAAAGTGTATGTCATCCGATTTCGTTCTCCAGGCTGACGAATATCGTCAAATCAATCGGAATTCCGGTGGGCAAGAGTACAGTGATTCGCTATATTGAATGCGCGCAGGAATCCTTCCTGATTCTGCGGGTTGAAAACTATAGGGCGAGGTTTGTCGAAAGGGAGTCGGAGCCCAAGTATTATTTTATTGATAACGGGCTGTTAAATCTGTTCCTGGTTGATCCGGACGCAGCTTTACTGGAGAATCTTGTAGCGGTTAACCTGATTCGGCGCTACGGTATCGACCAAGTTTTCTACTACAAAAAGAATGTTGAACTTGATTTTTATGTTCCTTCCAAAAGTCTCGCCATTCAGGTGTGCTATTCTCTTGGCCGTAGCGATACCGCCGATCGGGAAATCTCTTCATTGACAAAAGCGGCCGATTTCCTGAGTGCGGATAATCGCCTGATTATCACTCGTTCAGAAAAAAACCTCATCACAAACAAAGGAAAAGAAATCCGTGTCATCCCTGCCTCGGAGTGGCTTTTGGGGCTGGAAAGTGAGTAAGCACGATTCGCCCGGCGGGCAAACAATAAAATCGCCGTTCCAGTCATGCGCGAATAACCGCTCGGGAATGCGATTCAAGCCCTGTCCTCCGCGGAAGGCCATGCAAGCAGACGGATTCGTTTCATCTCATGATATGATGAATGCGAATAATCAATCTGTCGTCAGGGAATCAGAAAGCCCGCCGCACTGCGGCGTCCAGGGAGATCCGAATCCTGCGCGAACCCGGAAATTGCCGACATGGATTTTTGAAAGGAAAACGTATGATTTCAGACCGTATCCAGCAAATGGCTCCATCGCAGACGCTTGAACTGAACGCGAAAGTCGCGGAGCTGCGCGCCGCGGGGAAGAGCATCATCGCTCTCAACAGCGGCGAACCGGATTTCAACACGCCGGCGCCCATCATTGAAGCCTCGCACCGCGCCATGCTCGAGGGAAAGACAAAGTACACGCAGACACCGGGCATCCTGCCGCTCCGCGAGGCGATCGCGCGCAAGCTGCGGCGGGAGAATAAGATCGAGTACGCGCCGAATGAGATCATCGTCTCGACGGGCGCGAAATTCGCGCTCGCGAATGCCTTTCAGGTGATGTGCAATCCGGGCGACGAAGTGATTATCCCGACGCCGTGCTGGGTGAGTTATGTGGAGATGGTCAAGCTCGCCGGCGCGATCCCCGTTCTTGTTCCTGTGGCGGAGGATAATAGGCTTGACGCGGGAGCGATTGAGCGCGCGATCACGCCGAAAACACGCGTGATCCTGATCAATACGCCGAACAACCCGACGGGCGCCGTCTATACGGAAGAGAGCCTGCGGCGCGTGGCGGAGCTTGCCGTCGCGCACGACTGCTATATCATTACCGACGAGGTTTACGAAAAACTGATCTATGGGACGACGCCGCATATCAGCATCGCGTCTTTTTCCCCGGAAGTATGGGAGCGGACACTGACCGTTAACGCGTTTTCGAAAGCATACGCGATGACGGGGTGGCGCATCGGCTACGCGGCCGGTCCGCGCGAATTGATTAAGGGCATTTCCGCGATTCAGGGGCATACGACGTCGAACAGCACATCTTTTGTTCAATGGGCGGCGATTACCGCGCTTGAAGAGTGCGGCGCGTATGTGGAGAATATGCGCAGGGCCTTCGAGGAACGGCGCGATTACATGTTCGAACGCGTCAGGAAGCTGCCCGGCTTCCGCTGTCCTTTCCCGGACGGCGCTTTCTACCTGTTCCCGGACGTTTCGGGGACATTCGGCAAACGCGCCGGAAGCCGCGTGATCACCGACGCGCCGGCTCTTGCCGGTTATCTGCTCGACGAAGCGGGCGTCGCGCTTGTGCCGGGGAACGCTTTTGAGGCACCTTCCGCAATCCGGCTGACGTACTCCAACTCGATGGAGAATCTGATCGAGGCGATGGATCGCATTGAAGCAGCCGTTCTGAAGCTGAATTAGTTGCTGGCACGGCCCGCGTTGTTCCCGCACTTCGCGGGGATGCGGGCGATGCAAGCGGCGAAAATCCGTATTCCCCGGTCGGCGGTTGCTCCCGCCCTTCGCGGGGATGCGGACCTTTTTATGCAACGGATGAGAGCATGGCGATGCGGTGGAAAAATAAGATAAAAGCGATCGAAGGGGACGGGTTCTGGCACATCAAAGACTCGCGTCTCCGCTTGTCCGACGGACCGCACGGCGTGAGAAAAGAGACGCCGCACGGAACAGAGCGCGCGACGTGTTTCCCTACGGCGTCGGCCATCGCCTCGAGCTGGGATGAGAATATAGCGGCGCTTGTCGGCGAATCGCTCGGGACAGAGTGCGTCGCGCTGGACGTCGACGTGCTGCTCGGCCCGGGCGTCAATCTTCAGCGCCATCCCGCGTGCGGCCGCAATTTTGAGTATTTTGGCGAGGATCCGCTTCTCAGCGGCAAGATGGCCGCCGCCTATATCCGCGGCGTTCAATCGCGAAAAGTCGCCGCCACGCTGAAGCATTTCGCGCTTAATTCGCAGGAGACGGAGCGCTTTGTGTCGGACAGCATCGTCGACGAGCGGGCGCTGCGCGAACTCTATCTGCTGCCGTTCGAAATCGCCGTGCGCGAGGGGGATCCCTGGGCGGTGATGACTTCCTACAACCGCTTCGAAGGACAGAATACCGGCGAAAACAAAAGGCTGTTCGGCATTTTGCGGGAGGAATGGCGCTACGGCGGATGCGTGATGAGCGACTGGGGCAGTGTCGAGGATCGCCTTTCCGGCCTTGAGGCGGGGATGGATCTCGAAATGCCGGGCGGGTCAAGTCCATCAGGCGCGTTCCTAGCCACAGCGTATCGGCGCGGCATACTCGACGAAGATCTGCTCGACCGCAGCCTCGCTCATATCCGCGGACTGGAGAAACGCGCGGGTTCGGCGAAAGGGTCGTCACATCTCGGCCATTATGAAACTGCTGTTCTGGCCGCCATCGAGTGTATGGTACTTTTGAAAAATGACGGTGGCCTACTGCCGCTCAATCCGGCGGAAACAGTAATGCTGGCGGGCGCTGTCGGGGAAACGCAGGTGCAGGGCCTCGGTTCCTCGCGTGTCGAGCCGCTTATCACGACGACACCGCTCGCGCAGTGGCAAAACAGCCGATATTCTTTCTCCATTGCTCAGGAAAGCAGTGACGCCCGGAATTCCCGGGAGAGCTGTGATGTCCGTGAAGGCCGTGGTGTCTGCAATGCCCGGAATGCCCGGGATGGCCGCGACGCCCGCGATGCCTGGGATGCCGACGATGCCCGCGACGCCCGGGATGGCCGCGTCTGTCTTTATTTCGCGAAGCTTCCGACTGACGCGGAAGGATACGACCGACAATCCCTTGAGTTGACGGCGGAAGACCGGGCGGAGATCGCGCGGCTGAAAGACAGAGGATTAAAAATCGTTCTGATCTTGCAGACGGGTGCGCCGCTTATCCTGGGCGATGTGCCTGCAGACGCCATTTTGCTGATGCACTATGCGGGAGAAGGCGCGTATGAAGCGCTGCAGTCGATCCTGTACGGGGTTCAGAGCCCTTCCGGCAGGCTCTGCGCGTCATGGCCGCTTTCCCGGGAAGACATTCCTTCTGAACCGTATTACCTGAAGTATCCGCGGCAGGCACAGTACCGGGAGAGCGTCTTTGTCGGCTACCGCTACTATACGACATTTGACAGGCCAGTCGCTTATCCGTTCGGATACGGTCTCACGTACGGCCGCTTCCTGTACGAACGCATGGAAGCCGAGCGTATCGGAGACAGCGTGTATGTGACCGTCCGTCTGACCAACACGGGGAAGCGAAGGGCGAAAGAAGTCGTCCAGATCTATGTGGCCTGCCCCGGCAGCTCTCTGCTTCGTCCGTTCATCGAACTGAAAGCGTGGGAAAAAGCGGAACTGCAGTCCGGCGAAACGCGAGAATTGGTGCTGAAGATTCCGTTTGAGCGGCTTCGCTCCTATACGCCCCGTGGGGAGAAGATCTTCGAGAACGGCCAGTACTATTTCCTCTGCGGTCCGAACTGCAGGGATTTCACGCTCTCCGCCGGTCTTGTTCTCGAGGCGGACAGCGCGCATGGCGGAACCGCGATGAAGGCGGCGAATGAGGTGGCCGTCGCGCATGGCGGAACCGCGATGAAAGCAGCGAATAAAGTGGCCAGTGCGCATGGCGGAAACAGGATAGTGGCGCGGAATGAAGCGGTCGCGGGCGAAGCGGAGGAGAGAGACACGGTAATCGGGGAAACATCCGAATCCTCTGAATCTTCGGCCGCCAATATTCGTCGGCGCCATCTGCTTTTCGCCGGCCTGACGGAGGAGAAGGGCATTCCCGCAATTTACAAAACGATGAACCGCCCCGTGACAGAAGAAGAGTTTGAGCGGCTTCTCGGCCGCCGCCTGCCGGATCCTTCTCCGGCCTCCGGCGTGGACGCGCCGCTATCGGCTCTGCGCGGCCCCCTTCGCCCTCTGTTTCATCGCATGGCGATCGCGCAGGCGGACGCCATGCCGGGAGACAGAGAGCTCAACAGACAGGCTGTCCTGAGCATGCCACTGCGCGCACTCTCCAGGCTGAGCGGTGGGAAACTCTCCCCGCGGCTTCTCCGCATACTTGTATGGCTGGGAAGACTGTAGTGGAGATGGCTAAAAATGACGCTTTTGCAGCCGTTCTTTTTCAAAGGTGTAAATTCCGGACAGTTCCGGGGGTTCCGGCGGCGTCTGTGGCCAAAAATGACGTTTCCCCGGCGATCCTTCCTGTAAAAAAATAAGTTCCGGCAGGCGAGGAAGTCTAGAACGCTTCGACTGTCTCCCACGGCGTCTCCGGATAGATGTAGCGGTGGATCGGCGGCATGCAGTTGTACACGCGGTCGACATCGACGGCGCCGAAGCATCCTTTTCGGCGGAATGTCCCTTTCAAAAGGACGGCTTCCATATCGAGATTCAGCGCGAAAACGGACGCGCGGCTTCCGTCCGCGAGGGCGCGGAGCGCGCTTTTGTAAGGGGCCAGGGTGAAGAGGACGCGGCCGGAGGAGACGGATTTTCCCTGAATGACCGGCACGATGCGGGGGTATCCGTCCGGATCCGTAAAGCCGAGGAATAGCAGCGTTCCCATCTTTTTTGTATGCGCGCGCGTCCACGCGTTGAACACGTCCCGCGTCTCTCCTTTCAGAAAAGGCGCGGCGAGGAGAACGCGCGGCATGTTCGCGGCGATCCCCCCGAGGCGCAGGCGTTTCCTGTCGGAAATTTCGCGCAGTCTGGCGTAGTGGACGCGGCTGATGCCGCAGTACGTGTTGAAGCGGTAGAGGGGCATCTGGTTGTAGGCGATGTACTCCCCGCCCTCCGTTTTGCTGTCATAGAAGTCCATGGTTCCCGTCCAGAGACGCATGGAGAGATTCATGATTAGAAAACCCGCCTCCGGCCTTTCGTGAAAGAAGCGTTTGCTAAGGCCTTCCACGAACTCGCCGACGACCATCTCGTCTTCTCCGCGGTTCATCAAAGAGGAGAGCAGCGTGATATGGACGTCGCCCTGTTCATCGTGGCAGGCGACCAGCGCGACTTTGTAAGGATTCGAGAAATCTTTGGCGTCTCTTTCCATATTGATTCGGTTCATTGTCATCTCCTCTTCTTCGACGGTCGGTCTGCTTTTTCTCTGAAACTGCGGACTTTTATGATTCCAGCGCGGTCATGCCGGTGAACTGCGCGCACGTGCAGCCTACGTCATGCGCGATCCCGACCAGCGTTTCCATGCGCTCTTTTGTCATCAGCGGCGTCTCGGCGAAAGGCCACGTCCGGCCGAGACGCTTGTACTTATCTCTGCCGAGGTTGTTGAAAGCGAGCAGCTCCCAGCGGTCGGCCCGGCCCGCGATGAGGCGGGCAAGCGCCCGTATATTGTCTTCACGGTCTGTCGCGCCCGGGATGACCGGCGTACGGATCCAGAGAGTGAGGCCGAGCGCTTTTCTTCTGTCGGCGATGTATTCGAAATTGGCGAGGATCCGGCTGTTGCCGACGCCGGTCCAGCGGCGGTGGCGGTCGCTGTCGGCGATCTTCAGGTCGTAGAGGACGATATCTGTCCACGGAAGGACGTGTTCAAAATCCTCCTGCCGGCAGTACCCGCAGGTGTCAACCGCCGTACCGATCCCGTGTTCTTTCAGCATCCGCAGGAGTTCTGCGGCTTCTTCCGCCAGCGCCATGATTTCTCCCCCCGAGAGGGTGATGCCGCCGTCTTCGCCGAAATAGGCCCGGTCTTTGATCAGTTCCCCGAAGAGGTCGGAGACAGCGCGCTCCTCCCCCCTCTGTTCGAGCGCGCGCGCCGGACAGGCGCCGGTACAGAGAAGGCAGCGGTCACAGGTGCTCCGGTCGATGGCAAGACCCTCGCTGCCGAATGCGAGCGCTCCCGCCGGGCAGACCTTTATGCAGGTCCGGCAGCCGATGCAGCGCTCTCCCAGCCATTCGATCTCGGGGAAAGGGGCCATGCTCTCCGGGTTGTGGCACCAGGCGCAGCGGAGCGGACAGCCCTTCGCGAACAGGGTGGTGCGAAGTCCGGGCCCGTCTTCCGTCGACATGCGCTGGATGTTCAGTATCCGCATTGGCTGTCCCTTCTTTTTCCGGCGTTCCGCACGCTGGCTTTCCCGGCTTTCGGCCGTTTTGTTTCGCTGTCCCTTGCGCTCTCAGCCCTTTTCAGCCGTCCGCCCGTCAATACCGCAGGTGGCTCTCGCGGGCGATGATCTCATCCTGGAGCTCGCGTCCGATCGAGGTGAAGTACGCGTTGTAGCCGGTGACGCGCACGAGCAGATGGCGGTAGTCGCCCGGGTGCGCCTGCGCTTCGCGGAGCACGGCGGGGTCGAGCATATTGATCTGCAGCGCCGTTCCGCCGTTCTCGGCGTACCCGCGGAGGAACGATTTCAGCTTCGCCTTGTGGCCGGGCGAACGGAGGAGCGATGTGTTGAACGTGATCGTATGGCTCGCGCCGTTCGGAAGGACGTTGACCGGCGTCCCGTCTTCGCGCCTGCCGCCGAGCGCGGTTCCGACAGAGTTGCTGTTGGCTGTCGGACCGTTCAGATCCGCGCCGTTTGAGGGGCAGATGGCGTTGGACAGGAACTGGTTTTCATTTCTCCCATTGGCGCTCGCCTTCAGGACGTAGCCGGAGCCGATCCAGTAATTCCACGAGAGCATCCCTGGCCGGAATTGTCTGTTCGTCGACTGCGTCTTGTATTTCCAGACCTCATCGGACCAGAGCGCCATGACTTTCTGTGCGAACAGGTCGCTCTCCGTGTCGTCGCGACCGTACTTCGGCGCGCGGTGGAGCGCTTTCGACTGCAGGATTTCGTAGCCCTTCCAGTCGGCCTTGAGGGCGGCGACGAGCTCTTCCAGCGTACATTCCTTTTCGTCGTAGACGAGATATTTGACGGCGAGAAGCGAATCGACCGTCGTGGCGAAGGTCACGCCTTCCATTGTCGTGTAAGAGAGTTCCGCGCCGCCCTGCGTAATGTCGAGGCCTTTCTCCGCGCAGCCTTTGACGAGGATAGAGAGGTAAGGCGTCGGATTATATGCGGCGCGGATGGATTCGCTCATCTCGTATGTTTCGACCATCTTACGGATGATGAACCGCGTCTGTTCCGCGTATGCGTCAAAGAACTTTTCCCACGTGTCGAGTTCCGCGAGCGTTCCCGTGCGCGGGCCTTCCTGTTTGATTTTGCTTGTTTTTCCCGTCATGGGATCGCGGAAGGGGAGCATATCGCATCCGTTTCCGTACACGAGTTCCATCGCTTTCAGGAGATTGAGGTTGTTGTCGACCGTGCCGGAGCGGTCGTTCCCGACCATCGTGTTTTCGAGGCAGCCGACAGGCGCGTACTCGAACGCGTTGTCCTCGCGGATGAGCGAGGAGGCGCCGGAGCGCTCGCCCTGGAGGAGCATCCCCGCGATGGAGCGGTCGTCGAAATTGAGAAGGAACGGCGCGCCCTGGCTCGCGGAGAGCATGTCGACGACTTTGTCCATCAGGCGGTCGGGGCTGTGTCTGTGCAGGCGTACATTCGGCTTCGGTTCGAGGATCGGACTCATGTCGTCGATCACGTCGAGGAGGAGGTAGGTCAGCTCATTCGTCATGTCCGCGCCGTCTTTTCCGAGCCCGGAGAGGCAGAACAGCTGTCCGAATCCCGCCGTGATCCCCTGGTTGCCGCCCACGCGCATCTGCGCGTCGTACGCGGTATTGCAGTGGAACCAGAAACAGCCGAGAATGTCTTTCATCTCGTCTTCGGTCATGCCCTCGTCAACGGATTTTTTGTAATAATGGTACAGATACTGGTCGAGCCTCCCGAAGGAGACGCCCGGCCCCGGGTATTTCTCGTCCGCCATGATCAGCATGTGCGTGAACCAGAGAGACTGCACCGCCTGGTAGAAATTCTCCGCGCCGTTCCAGGGGACGACGCGCATGTTGGCCGCCATCTTGAGGAGTTCTTCTTTTCGTCCGGCGTCTGTCTCCTTCGCCGCCAGCCTCTCGCATGTGTCGGCGTATTTGGCCGCGAGTTCCTTCGGCATGAGGCACGCTGTCATCATGGCGCGGAGGACCCCGCCTTTGCGTCCGTTTTTTTCTTCGGCGGACAGCGAATCGTAGCGGGCTTCGAGCGCTTCCAGCTCTTTGCGGAAGCCGTGCCGCAGGATCTTCGCGTAGTCGGGGATGAGATGGCCGCTCGTCGCGCCGCAGTTCCCGTACCCGTGATTGTGGAGGAAGAAAACGGCCTCGCGGGCGCGGGAGACGAGCCTGTTCCGCCTCATCTGTTCTTTCCTGTTGAGGCACATCGAGTACTGGACGTTGAACTGCGCGCCGCATAAAAGATCGTGGGGGAGGATTTCCACCGGCAGGTGCCGGGTGACCACCTCTTTTGTGAACCAGGCTTTTCGCTCCGGGATGGACTGATCGAAGAAATCATCGGGGATGGCGACTTTCTGTGCGCTCTGCCGACAGGAGGCGACGAAGGGTTTCAGAAAGGCGTATGTCTCCGGGACAATAAAATACGTGATTTCATCGAACTGGACATCCCACGGTGTACCGTTCGTGTAGGCGCAGTACTCGTTGTTCCAGCGCCGCGCTGTTCCCTGGAAGTAATAGTCCCGCAGCCATTTCACGCGCGGTGACAGCGAGCCGGGCTTTTTAATGCAATCGGTGTATTTCGGTTCGGACATATCGGCCTCCCCGCGCCGCTTATCGTATCGGCGCTCTTAGTCTGTTCGGATACGGTTGGTCGCGTATCAGAGCTCTTAGTTCATTCCGGATAAGGTTGACCGCGTAGCGGCGATCCTTGTCTGTTCCGGGTACGGCTGACCGCGCAGCGGCTTGTTTTGTTTGCCTGCCTGTTCAGTGCGCATCGCCGGGCTGCCGCCGTATTCTTCCGAAAAAGAGAGAACGCGCGGGCCACTATGCCTGGCCTGCGGGCTCGAACTGTTCCAGTATCGCGTTTTCGCCGTGCCGCAGAAGCCTGAGCGTCAGAAGGGATGCCCGGCTTTCATCGGCGCGTTCAATGGCGGTCACGATGTCTCTGTGCATCGCCGTGACGAAAGAGTAAACGTCCGGCTGTTCGTAGAATCGACGGACGAGGGTATCGATCATCGTCCGCATCGAATTGATAATAATGACATAAGTGATATTGCCGCCCGCCGCGCAGAGATTGACGTGAAAGAGCCAGTCATTCCGCACCTTATCGTCGATCGAAGCCGCTTGTTCTTCGAGTGCGAGAATTTCTTTCAGCGCGCGGATGTCCGCTTCGCCCGCGTTGACGGCGGCGAGTCCCGCGCACTCGCATTCGATAAAACGGCGCGCGTCGAGGAGGTTGGTCAGCGTGGGTAAATCGAGAAGGTCGTGCGCGATCATGGCGTCGAGAGCGGAGAGCGTGCCCTGTTTTCGCCAGTCTGCGACGATCACGCCCTGCCGCGGATAGACGTTCACAAGGCCTTTGTTTCGGAGCTCGACGACCCCCGCGTTGATGACGGAACGGCTGAACCCCGTTGAACGGGCGATTTCACGGAGCGGCGGGAGTTTATCGCCCGCCTGATACTGCCCGGAAAAGATCTCTCTTTCGACCTGAGAAACAAAAAGTGATGTCAGATCGGCACGTTTCACCACGGGGAACACTCCTTCCGATCGGTCGCCTCTGTGGTATTACCACGAGGATAATATAGCGGTTCGTGAGGATGGTTGTCAAGAACGCGGCGACCTTCAGTGGTGTCTTTCAGGAAACACCCGCCCGGAGGAAAATAGCGGAGAAGTGTCCCGGGGGAGCGGTGCGCGTAAGCCGAAGGCGGCTGTTCCCTGTGCCGCGTGGACACGGCAGGCGGAGCGTCTGAGTTGGTTTTCCTGAGATGAGCTTCCGTTTCGGCATATGTCAACAGAAGGCGGATTGAAAAAGCCTGTGCTTTGTTGCGCGATGGAAATCTGAAATTCTACGATATCGCGGAACAGGTGGGGATCCACGATCCGAACTACTTCAGTTCGCTATTCAGGAAACACATGGGGATGTCGCCGACAGAGTATGTCAAACGGATGATCCGCTGAGAAGCACGGCGCATTTCAATCGTCCATGAAACTCATCATCAGGTTTGTCAGGTGCTCTTCAAGCGTTATGGTCGCTTCTTCAATGTCCCGAACGCGTATAGCATTGAGAATGCGCTGGTGTTCCTTCTGGAGCCGCTTCAGATTTTCCGCGTCAGCCAGCTTCGAAACGGTGAACCAATTGCGCATATTGCACTGCTTCCAGAGTCTCTTAAGCACGACATTGCCGGTCGCGTCGATGATGGACTGATGAAACGCGGCGTCCGATTCGGTGAAATGTATCAGATCAGCCTGTTCAGCGCAGCGATCCATCTCGTGAAGAACCTGCTGAAGATGATCGGAGAGGTTCGCCAGATCGGTGTCAGACAGAATCTGGATCGCGTCCCGGATGCTCTTGGATTCGAGACAGATGCGCACTTCGTAATTATCGATGACATCTTTTCTTGACAGCTTTCTTACTCTGGAGCCTTTGAAAGGAATGGTCTCGACCAGGCCGAGCGCCTCAAGATCCCGTATCGCTTCACGCACAGGACCCTGGGAGACTCCCAGCTCCTTGGCCCAGAATGTCTCGATAATCCGGTCGCCCGGTTTTAACTCCCCGGAAAAAATGGCGTCACGGATTCGATCGCGGATCTCTTGGCGGAATACCTGTCTGCGCGGTTTATCTGCTGTCATATACGTTCCTCACCGGTCATGATGCGTCGATATCTGTCCATCTGACATTTGGCGCCGCCGCATTGTTAGCAGGGGCGGCCGCCTCCATTCAATAGGGTGCAAGTGCGATGATCGACTATTTATTATTGATTCAAATAATAAGCAACGACCGCTTCAAAATCAAATCGCGTATGACGTGCGCCAGCGGATGATGAAAAGAATACCGGAAAAAACGCAAATAAAATTGATTATTAATAATATATATTTGATAATTGATAATTTTAATGTTATGATCATTCTATCTAGAATCGATAACCAGTGACGGAGGTTTTGTGATGATTGACGAAAAAAAAGCGCTGTGGATCTACAAAACGATGAAGGAGATCAGAGAATTCGAAGAGACCGCCTGGACACTGTTCACAGAAAACAAACTGAGAGGTTCTGTTCACCTGTATACAGGCCAGGAGGCTGTGGCGGCAGCCATATGCTCTCAGCTCACCGATGAAGATTATATTACTTCAACACACAGAGGGCACGGCCACTGTATCGCCAAAGGGGCGCGGCTCGATTTCGCTCTGGCAGAACTGATGGGCAAGGCGACAGGCTACTGCAAAGGCAGAAGCGGTTCCATGCATATCGCGGATTTCAATAAAGGCAATCTGGGAGCGAACGCGATAGTCGGCGGCGGCCTCCCTATTGCAACCGGCGCCGCGCTGGCGCAGAAAATGCAGAAAAAAAATCACGTGACAGTTTGTTTCTTCGGTGACGGCGCGTCAAATCAGGGGACGTTCCATGAGTCGATTAATCTGGCATCCGTATGGAAGCTGCCGGTGATATACGTCTGTGAAAACAATGAGTTTGGCATGACCGTCCCCGTCTCGCAGTCCACGTCGGTCAGGAATATTTCCGATCGGGCAAAGGGATACGGAATTCCCGGCGAGACAGTAGACGGCAATGATGTCGAGGCCGTCTTCGACGCCTTCGCGCGCGCGAAAGAGAGGGCGCTGCGAGGCGACGGCCCGACGCTGATTGAGTGCAAGACATACCGTTGGAGAGGCCACTGGACAGGTGATCCGGAAACCTACAGAGACCGTGAAGTCACTGAAGAGTGGAGAGAGAAGAGGGATCCCATCAGCCTATTCAGAACCTGTCTGAAGGCGCGGAATCTCGTGTCCGATGCCGCGCTCGACGCGGTCGACACGGCTGTGGCGGAAGAAATGCGAAAGGCTGTTGAATTTGCCGAGAGCAGTCCTGAGCCCGATGCGGCCCATGTAATGGACGATGTGTTTTACGAAGGTTAGGGAGGGTAATGGACATGGCTGTAATATCATACGCTCAGGCGATACGCAAGGTAATAGCGGAGGAAATGCGGCGTGACGAGCGCGTCTTTCTCATGGGTGAAGATGTCGAGAAACTCGGCGGGGTTTTCGGCACGAGCCGCGACCTGTTCAAGGAATTCGGAACAGACCGCATCAGGAATACGCCGATCTCGGAATCGGCGATTGTGGGAGCGGGACTCGGCGCGGCATGCGCGGGCATGCGCCCCATTGCGGAGCTGATGTATTGGGATTTTGCTTTTGTATGCGCTGATCAGATTTTTAATCAGGTTTGTAAAACGCGCTACGTCTTCGGCGGCAACGCCATCATTCCTCTGGTGATCAGAGGACAGCAGGGGACGGGCCGAGGGAATGCCGCCACGCACTCGCAGAGCGTTGAGAGTATTTTCATGCATATTCCGGGCGTCAAAGTCGCTTGCCCGGCGACGCCCGCGGACGCGGCGGGGCTTCTTCGCACCGCTATCCGCGACGACAATCCGGTCTGTTTTTTCGAGCACAAGGCTCTGTATATCACCAAGGGTGAAGTGCCCGACGACCCCGAGTTTTCGATTCCGTTCGGAGAAGCGGTTATCAGGCGCGAAGGATCGGATGTGACGATTGTCGCAAACCTTCTCTATGTGAGCCGCGCTCTCGAGGCCGCGGATGAGCTCGCGAAAGACGGGATATCCGCCGAAGTGATCGATCCGCGGACGCTCGTGCCGTTTGATTATGAAACAGTCGAAGAAAGCGTCAGAAAGACAGGCAGGCTTGTCGTCGTCCACGAAGCCCATCAGGTGAACGGCTGGGGAGCGCAGGTGATTACCGAAGTCGGGAAGAGAGCTTTCCGCTATCTCGACGCCGCGCCCATTCATCTGGGAGCGAAGAGCTGTCCGCTGCCCTTCAACCTGGCGCTTGAACAAGCCGTGATCCCGAGCGTGAAAGATATCGTCGATGCCTGTCACGCCGTCTCATACCGTTGAACACCGGAAGGAGGACGTACGATGGCGCAGATCATAATTATGCCCAAGCAGGGGCTCATGATGGAGGAAGGTCATATTACGGAGTGGCTTGTCAAAGAAGGCGGGCGCACAGAAGAAGGTTCACCGCTGTTCGAAATGGAAACGGATAAGCTGACGATCACGATGGATTCCACGGCTACCGGTACATTGCTCAAGATCCTGGAGCCTGCCGGAAATATCGTTCCCATTACGAAACCAATCGCGGTCGTCGGGGAGCCGGGAGAGGACATCGCGGCGCTTCTCTCTTCTCTGTCATCATCCGGGCCGCGCGAGGATGAGGAAAAGGCTGCCGGATCATCGAACCAGGAAACTCCTGCTTTCACTGCCCCGCAGGCCGAGTCAGGTGAGGCGCAGCCGGGGAGAGTTTTTATTTCGCCGCGCGCGAAACGCCGTGCGGAGGAAGAGGGGCTGGATTACACAAAAATCAGCGGTTCCGGACCGGAGGGACTCATTATTGACCGCGATATTGACCTGTCCCTGGCGCGTAAAATACCCGTCACCCCGCTGGCTTCCAGAGAAGCCGCCATGAGAGGAATCGACCTCGCGGCCGTCTCAGGATCCGGACCTGCCGGTAAAATAACGGTGGGCGATCTCTGTCAGGCCGGGGAAAAGGAACCGGCAGCGGCCGCTTTTGCGCCTGAGGTTTCGCGAGCGCGCGGTACGCGGAAGGAACCGATGAGCATGATGCGCCGGATGATCTGCAAAAACATGCTCGAAAGCAAAGACAACAACGCGCAGGCTTTTCATAGAATCTCCGTCGATATGACAGAGGTTACCACCCTCAGAAACCTGTACAAAAAACTGAATAAGAGTATTTCGTTCAACGATATTATCATCCGGACCTGTGCCAGGGTGCTGCAGGAATTCCCGATCGTCAACGCGAGCGTCGAGGGAGATCATATTATTTATCACGATTACGTCCATATCGGCACAGCGGTCGCCGTACCGAACGGCCTGATTGTTCCCGTGATTAAAGACGCCGATTGTCTCAGCCTTGAGAAGATCGCGGCGGTATCATCTGCGCTTGTCGACAAAGCCCGGTCAGGGAAGCTGGCGGAAGAGGAATACCACGGCGGGACTTTCACGGTGACGTCTCTCGGCATGTTTGATATCGATGATTTTGTGGCCATCATAAACCCGCCGGAATCAGCCATTTTATCTGTCGGTAAAATCGCGAAACAACCAGTCGTTGAGACAAATGAAAAGGGGGAGGACGTGATCGTCATCAGGCCTGTATGCACATTCTGCCTGAGCTACGATCACCGCATTATTGACGGCGCTGTCAGCGCGCAATTCCTGCGCCGGCTGAAGCTCTACCTGCAGTCGCCCGCATTACTCATCTGAGGAGGAAAAAGCGATGCTTAAGTATGACGCGGTCGTTATCGGCGCAGGTCCGGGCGGGTACGAATGCGCGATCCGTCTCGCCCAGAACGGAAAGAAGACGGCGCTCGTGGAAGAGTGCGAGCTCGGCGGGACATGTCTCAATCGCGGCTGTATTCCGACCAAAGCGCTCCTGCATTCCGCCGATGTGTATGACAAGGCCAGAAATGCAGACGCGTGCGGTGTCTTCGCTGACAAGGTCACCTTTGATTACGCGAAGATCATCCAGCGCAAGAACGCAATCACAAAAAAACTGAGAAATGGCGTGGCTTTTCTCGAGAAAAGCCACGGCGTTGAGGTCATACAGGCCCGCGCCGTTCTGTCGGGAACGCGGCGCGTCAGCCTGTCCAACGGCGAGGAGCTGGAAGCGGCGCATATTGTTCTCGCGACGGGATCGCTGCCGTCGGCCCTGCCTATTCCGGGAACGGATCTTCCCGGTGTCGTCGATTCCACCGCTCTATTAGATATAACAACCTGTCCTCAGCACATCATTATCATTGGAGGCGGTGTGATCGGTGTGGAATTTGCGACCTTTTACAGCCGTCTCGGCGTGAAAGTTACCATACTGGAGATGCTGGATCGTATTCTTGAGCCATTCGACAAAGAGCTCGCCCGTCTTGTCTCGGGCAAGCTCGAAGAACAGGGTGTGAGCGTCGTGGTGAATGCCCGCGTCGAATCCATCGCGGAGGGATTGACGGTCCGCTATACCGACAGAAAAAAGGGGGCGGGCGGCAGCGTCCGGGGAGACCTCGTCCTTGTGGCCGGCGGAAGGCAGGCGAACAGCCGGGGCATGGGCTTTGAGCAGGCCGGTCTCCGCATGACGCGGGGAGGATTTGTCGAGACGGACGGACTTTGCCGTACGAATATACCGAATATTTACGCGATCGGAGACCTAAACGGGAAGATGCTGCTCGCGCACGCGGCGTCCGCGCAGGGACTGATGGTGGCCGATCTGATTGCCGGAATTCCCCGCCGGGCGATCCATGGAAACCGCATTCCCTCCTGTGTGTACTGCCACCCGGAGCTGGCAATGGTCGGGATGACAGAGGAGAAAGCGCGCGCCGCGGGAAGGGAGATCGGCACCGGCGCTTTCAATATCGCCGGGAACGGGAAAGCGCTGGCCATCGGTGAGAACGAAGGCATGATCAAGATTGTCTTCGATAAGACGAACGGCGAGATCCTCGGCTGTCATATATGGGGGCCGCACGCGACGGATCTTGTGGCGGAAATAGCCGCCGTGATGGAGTGTGAAGGCACGGTGGATGAGCTTGGAACCACGGTTCATCCTCATCCGACCGTAAGTGAGATTATTCTCGAAGCGGCTCACGACTGCCGCGGGAAATCGGCGAATGCGCCTGCCCAGAAGCCGCGCTGAGCGGAGAAAACATGATTGCAAAGAAACGCATAGAGAAATTCAAAAAATAAACGGATAGGAGAAAGAAAATGATAAAAGTCGGAGTAGCAGGATTTGGTGTCATCGGACAGCGGCTCGTAGACGGCGTCCTTCTGCAAGAGGATATGGAACTTGTCGGGGTGGCGGATTTAGCTCCCACTCTGGCCATCCGGGCGCTCAAAGAGAAAGGGATGCCTGTGGATTTATACCTTGTGGAGGGGGCTGACGAGGAAGCGTTTAAGAAGCTGGGGATTCCTGTCGCGGGGACTTTCAGCGAGCTGGTCGATAAAGTCGACATCATGCTTGACGCCTCGCCCGGCGGCGTCGGCAAGAAAAACAAAGAACTGTACATGTCGAAAAACCGCAAAGCGATTTTCCAGGGCGGTGAAAAAAACGACATCGCGGATTGTTTCTTTCACGGCTATGCCAATTATGAGAAGGGGCTCGGGAAAGATTATCTGAAGCTGACATCGTGCAATACAACGGGCCTGATCCGCGCTGTCGACTGCCTGGACCGGGCGTTCGGCGTCGAACGTGTGGCGATCACGATTATCCGCCGCGTCGCTGATCCCGGCGACTATCACCGAGGCCTGACAAACGCTCTGCAGATCGATAAAGCGCCCAGCCATCAGGCTGTCGACCTCATGACAATCATGCCCCATATCGAAGCGACCGGTATTCTCGTTCACACGCCTGTGACGCACGGCCATATCATTACCGTTGTCGTTCACGGGAAGAAAAAGATAAGTGCGGAGGGCGCGCTTCGCGCCTTTGAGTCGCACGACCGCATCCGCCTCGTCAGCATCGACGAGGGATTCCTCGGCAACGCGTCGCTGTTCCGCTACGCGCGTGCGCTCGGGAACCCGCGCGGCGACATGTATGAGATCGCCATCTGGCGCGACAGCATCGTCGAAACAGGAGACGACCTCATGTTCGCGATCAATATCCCGCAGGAGTCCGTTTCCATCCCGGAGACGATTGACGCGGTGCGCGCGGCGCTGGAACTCCAGCCGGATTCGGCGAGCGCCACACAGCTGACGAACAAATACCTGGGAATGGCGAGATGGAAAAAATGATGAACTCTCTGGATGCTTTTGATTACTCCGATGCCCTCGTGCTGCTGAGGCTGGATATCAATTGCCCGATCGACCGCGAAACGGGCGCGATCGTCAACGATGAGCGGATTGTCCGTTCGCTGCCGACGATCAGGCATTTGCTCAGCCAGAACGCGAAGATTGCCATCCTCGCGCATCAGGGGGATACGCTTGACTACCATAATCTCATCCCTCTCGAAAAGCATGCGGTTCGACTCGCTGAACGGCTCGGTCACCCCGTCCGCTACATCGATGATGTGTGCGGGCCGGCGGCTGTCGGGCTTATCCGCGCCATGAAAAGCGGGGATGTCGTGCTCCTGGGCAATCTCCGGTATCTCTGTGAAGAAGTGTCGACCTTCGAGAACGATGTCAAACTGACGCCGGAGGCGATGGAAAAGACCTGGCTGGTGAGGACGCTTGCCCCTCTTTTCGACTTTTATGTCAACGAGGCTTTTTCAGCCGCGCACAGAAATTGTCCGTCGCAGGTCGCTTTCCAGCGCTGTCTGCCGTCTGCCGCGGGGAGGGTTTTTTTCGAAGAATACGAGGCGCTCAACAAGCTGCTGCATAAGCCCATCCGGCCGGCGACATTCATACTGGGCGGAGCGAAGATATCCGACGCCTTCGGCATGCTCGAAGGCGTCCTGAAGAATGGAACGGCTGACCGCATTCTGACAGGCGGTGTCACCGGCAATATTTTCCTTCTCGCAGCCGGATTTTCACTCGGCGCGAAAACAGAACAGTGGATCAGAGATCGATCGCTTGAACGCTTTATCGACCCTGCCCGTCGCTATCTGGAGGATTATCGGGATCGCGTCTATTATCCGTTTGACCTCGCGTATGCCGACGGTGACAGGCGCGTCGAGATCAGCCGGGACGCGCTGCCCGCGGAAGACGCACTGCTGGCCGACATAGGGACAAAAACCATTCACTTGTATGAGGATTTGATCGAGTCAGCCGGGAGCGTCTTTGTCAATGGCCCCATGGGGATGTATGAAGACAGCCGCTTTGAAAAAGGGACAAAAGCGATCTGGGGAAAAATAGCACAATCGAGCGCGTACAGTGTTCTGGGCGGCGGCGATTCCGTGACAGCTGGTCAGCGCTTTGGAATGGACGGGATCGACTATGTCTGTACGGCAGGCGGCGCCATGGTTCGCTTTATGGCGGGGAAAACGCTCCCGCTGATCGACGCCATGGTGCAAAAAAGATGAGAACCGGTTCTCACAGGAGAACGCGATCGGCTTGAGATGTTCTGAAAGGACATCGCGCCATAAAGGAGTCAGCTGATGAATGATGTGAAAGAAAAACTAGTCGACCTCCTGGCACAGTTTACGAGGCTGTCGTCTATCCGGCTGCCCGATGACGTGCTGCGGAAACTTCACGAATTATCCGGGAGCGAAACATCTGAACGGGCGCGTTTTTTCTACGATGCGATGCTGGCTGATCTCGATATGGCCAGCTCTCTCATGAGGCCCTGCTGTCAGGATACCGGTATTATCCAATACTTTGTTGAAGCCGGGAGCAAGTCTCCCTATCTCGACCTGTTGGAGGACGCGCTGCGGCAGGCGGTGGTTTTAGCGACAGACAGAACGCCCCTGCGGCACAACTGTGTGGAAGTGTTCGACGAGAAAAATACAGGAGATAATACAGGGACGAGAATTCCCTGGATTGACTGGCAGGTGATCCCGGACAATCAGGATCTCTCGATATACATTTATCTTGCCGGAGGCGGCTGCAGCCTCCCGGGCGCCTCGAAAGTTCTGATGCCGCTCGAAGGCTACGAGGGAGTGCTGCGGTTTGTGTTTGACCAGGTGACCTCGTACGGCATCAACGCGTGTCCGCCGTTGCTCCTGGGAATCGGCATCGCGGGATCGGCCGAAGTCGCGGCGAAACTGTCGAAGAAAGCGCTTCTGCGGCCGATCGGCTCGGCGAACGGGAACGAGCGCGGCCACGCGCTCGAGGTGAAAATCGAAGAGGCGGTCAACGCGATCGGCATCGGCCCCGGCGGAACCGGCGGCGCGAAATCGCTGCTCGGCGTTCATGTCGAGCAGGCGGGCCGTCATCCGGCCACACTCGCGGTCGGCCTCTCAACCGCCTGTTGGGCTCACCGGCGCGCTCACATCATCATCCATCCTGATCTGAGTTGGGAAATGCCTACACATCAAGGAGCGCAGTTATGAGTATTCATCACCTGAAAACACCGATAAAAGAAGAAGAAATCCGCAGGATCAGGACAGGTGACCTCATTTTCCTTTCGGGAACGCTGGTGACGGCGCGCGATGACGTGCATCTGCGGCTTGTGAAACAGCAGGATTCTCTTCCGATCGATCTTCGCGACGGCGCTATTTTCCACGCCGGTCCCATCATGGCCGCGTCGAAGGACCGGCCGGGGCGCTATGAAGTGATCTCGATCGGACCGACCACAAGTATGCGGATGGAGCGGTATGAAAAAGAGTTTATCGAGCAGACGGGCCTCCGCCTCATCGTCGGAAAAGGCGGCATGGGACGCCGGACGGAAGAAGCCTGCGCCGCCCACGGATGTCTGCACGCTGTTTTCCCGGGAGGATGTGCGGTACTCGCCGCCTCTCTGGTTCGCGAAGTCCGTGAAGTCCACTGGCTGGAGCTGGGTATGCCGGAAGCGATGTGGGTGATGGAAGTGGAGAACTTCGGACCATTGCTCGTGTCGATCGACGCGCAGGGAAATAATCTGTTTGAGCAGCAAAAGGCTATTTACAACGAGAAAAAAGAAGCGGAGCTGCGGGCGCTCAATGCTTACATCGGAGAAGCGTTCCGAATCTGATTGAATCCTCAGGAAGGAGCGGGTGTCTTCCGGCGTGGTATCCCGGAGAAACCGGCGCGGCCCCGGCGAAGGCGCCCGCCCTTTATATGGATTATTCTTAAATCGCGGCTGACGGCGGCATTTATCACGGTATAATGTCTTCGGAGGCCTACCATGATCTTTGATGTTGCCATTATCGGAGCGGGCGTCGTAGGGTGCGCCGTCTCCTATTATCTTTCTCAATATGAACTCAAGACGGCTTTGCTCGAAAGAGAGAACGATGTCGCGATGGGGGCGTCGCGCGCCAATACAGCGATCATCCACGGCGGATATGATCCGGTTCCGGGCACGTGGATGGCCAGGCTGAATGTGGAGGGGATGCGCCGCTGCTTTGAGCTTTGCGAGGAGCTGGACGTCGAATGCAGAAAAACCGGTTCCTATGTGATCGCGCTCGAAGATGAGCAGACAGAGACGCTGAAAATTCTGCTTGAGCAGGGGGTTGCCAACGGCTGCGAAGGCCTTGAGATAATCGACGGCGATGCCTGCCGCGCGCGCGAGCCGCACCTGACAGAGGATGTGGCGGCCGCCCTCTGGGTCCCCGAATCCGGTGTCATCAACCCGTGGGAATTCGCTCTGGCGATGGCGGAAGTAGCCGTCCGGAACGGCGTCTCTTTTATGCCAAACACGCGCGTATGTGACATCGCCTGGGAGGGTGATCACTATGTGATCGGCGCGGCCGATACGCGGGAAAGCTTCGAGCCTCTCGACAGGGATGCCGAGCCGTATGCGGCGGCCGGCTCCGCCCGGGGTACGGGAGAACAGCCAACAACAGGCGGGGAGCGCGGCAAAACCATGATACGCGCCCGTTATCTGATCAACGCGGCCGGCGTGGAGAGCGATACCATCCACAATATGGTGGCGCCCCCCTCTTTTGAGATCGTTCCGACAAGGGGTGAGTATTATCTCCTGGACCGGACGGTGGGTCCTCTTGTCAAGTCGGTTATTTTCGCCTGTCCATCCGCCGCCGGCAAAGGCGTCACTTTTTCGCCGACGATTCATGACAACTTCCTCGTAGGACCGAATGCTGAAGTGATCGATGACAGGGATGACACAGCCGTCACACGTGCCGCGCTGGATGATATCGCGCGGAAAGCGTGCCGGATGGTGCCGGATTTCAATCCCCGGACGAGTATCCGGAATTTTGCCGGCGTGCGCGCGAACAGCACCTGCGGCGATTTTGTCATCGGGAAAGCGGCGGAGAATTTTCTCGATCTGGCGGCGATCAAGTCCCCCGGTCTCACCTGTGCCCCTGCCATCGCGCGCGCCGCGTTGGATATTCTGCGCGAAGACGGATGGCTTTCTGAGCGGAAAGCGGACTGGCGGGGCGGTCGGCGTGTTGTCCGCTTCAAGGAAATACCGGAAGAAGAGAGGGCGGCCTTTGTCCGCGACCATCCGCTGTACGGACGGGTGATCTGCCGATGCGAGACGATCACGGAAGGAGAAATTGTCGCCTCGATGAAGCGTGAGATTCCCCCTGTTTCGATCGACGGCGTCAAAAGGCGTGCCGGGACGGGGATGGGACGCTGCCAGGGCGGCTTTTGCGGACCGCGTGTCCTCGGGATCATCGCGCGCGAATCGGGACGGGATCCCCTGTCGATTGAAGAAGACGGTGCCGGCAGCAGGGTGCTTGTCAGCGAAACAAAGAAAGCGGTTCGGAGAGAATGAACCGGTGGGGCGGGGAAGAATGCGGATCCGGGACGCGATCTTTCCGAGTGAGACGAAAGAGGCCGTGCCGGTGGCGCGGGCAAAGGAATGCGGGAATTATAAATGCGTGACCATTACCAGTTAATCGTGATCGGGGGAGGTCCTGCGGGGCTCGGAGCCGCTTTCAGCGCGCGCCGGGGCGGGCTCGATCACATTCTGATCGTCGAGCGCGATGTCGAGCTCGGCGGTATACTGAACCAATGTATACACAACGGCTTCGGCCTGCACTATTTCGGCGAGGAGCTGACAGGGCCTGAATACGCCGGACGCCTTATCGACCGCCTTGCCGGCCTCGGGATTGATATTCTGTGTGACGCCATGGCCCTTGAGATTATGCCGGGGGAACAGGAACATTCGCTCCGGCTCGTCAGCGCGGATGCCGGTTACCGCCTCGTGACCTGTGAAGCGGTGGTGCTCGCGATGGGCTGCCGCGAGCGGACGCGCGGCGCGATCCAGATACCGGGAACGCGGGCGGCGGGGATTTTCACCGCGGGAACGGCGCAGAGATATGTCAATATAGAAGGCTGCATGGTGGGCAGGCGCGTCATCATTCTGGGGTCAGGGGATATCGGGCTCATCATGGCCAGGCGCATGACGCTCGAAGGCGCCGAAGTCCTCGCCTGCGTGGAACTCCTCCCTTATTCGGGCGGGTTGACCCGCAATATTGTGCAGTGCCTCCAGGACTTCAATATCCCCCTCTTTCTTTCGCATACCATCACAAAAATCGAGGGAAAAGACCGGGTCAAAAGGGTGACAGTCCAGCAGGTTGATGAGAACTTCCGGCCGATCGACGGGACGGAAATGTATTACGATGTCGATACCGTCCTTCTGTCCGTCGGCCTTATCCCGGAGAACGAACTGAGCCGAGCGGCCGGCGTAGAGATTGATCCGAAGACTTCCGGGCCGGTTGTCTATGAGAACAGGGAGACGAGCATCCCCGGCATCTTCGCTTGCGGGAATGTGCTGCATGTGCACGATCTCGTCGATTTCGTGACAGAAGAAAGCGAAAGCGCGGGGGAAGCGGCAGCCGCCTATGTTCTCCGGCGCTCCGATACGGATAAAGTCAGGGGAAGGGACGAGGACCACACCGGGAAGTCCGGTGATCCGCGGCAGGCGTCCTGTTTTTCACTTGTCCCCGATCAAACGATCGCATATACGGTGCCGCAGCGGATTCGGCCTGCCTGCGTCGATAACGTCGTCCGCGTTTATTTCCGCGTGAAAGCCCCTTACAAGACGCCGAAGCAGATCGTTTTCCGCGACGGGGAGCGCCGCATTGTGGCGTCCTTCCGGCGCCCATACATGGCGCCGGGGGAGATGGAACATGTCGTTCTGAAGCGTGCGCTGCTCGATGGCGTGCGGGGCGATCACCTGACGGTTTCTGTGGAAGAGATCAGTTAGCGCGGCGGCGTGTTCACGCCGCCTGCGGATGCCGACCGGTTCGTGCGGATCGGATCATACAGGCGGGAGCGGGTCAGGGGGCGAAGCGGCCGGTCTGACACAGGCGGGAAGGGCGAATACATCGGCGGGCGCCGGGTTGAAGGAGAAAAGAAGTGAAGGAATACATCTGCGTCGTCTGTCCGCGAGGCTGTCATCTCTCCGTGGATGAGGAGAACGATTACGCCGTTTCGGGTAACAGCTGTCTCCGGGGCGAAGCGTATGGGCGCGGGGAAGCCAAGCATCCGACGCGTATTGTGACGTCGACCGTCCGCGTCAGGAGCGCTGTCCACCCGCGCTGTCCTGTTAAAACAGACAAGCCGATCGGCAAAGAAGATATGGGAGAGGCGATACGCCTGCTCGATGAAGTGGAACTCATTCCTCCTGTGCGGCGGGGTGATATCGTCATCGCGTCGCTCTTTGGGAGCGGGACGAATTTTATCTCGACACGCGATATCGACGAATAAGCGCAGAGGCGCGAACCGGGCGGAAGCCGGGACAGATAAAAGGATAGCGGGAACAGACGGCGGAAGCCGCCGGCCCATCCACGGTACAGGGAGGTGAGGAATGGCAAAGTATGTCATGGCGCTGGACGCGGGGACGACAAGCAACCGCTGTGTTCTCTTTGATGAGAAGGGCGGCGTCTGTTCCGTCGCCCAGAAAGAATTCCGGCAGTACTTCCCACAGCCGGGATGGGTCGAACATGACGCACATGAAATCTGGTCGACGCAGCTGGGTGTCGCCGTTGAAGCTATGCAGGCAATCGGCGCGGGAGCGGAAGATATCGCAGCGATCGGCATTACGAATCAGCGCGAGACAACCATACTCTGGGACAAGGCGACGGGTGAACCGGTCTGCCGCGCCATTGTCTGGCAGTGCCGCCGGACATCCGCGATCTGCGACCGCTTGCGGGAACAGGGCCTGGCGCCGTGGTTCCGGGAGAAAACAGGCCTCGTTATCGACGCGTATTTCAGCGCCACAAAGATCATGTGGATCCTCGAAAATATACCGGGCGTGCGTGAAAAAGCGAAACGGGGGGAGATTCTCTTCGGTACCGTCGAGACGTGGCTGATCTGGAAGCTCACACGCGGTAAAGTCCATGTCACGGATTACTCCAATGCGTCGCGCACAATGCTGTTTAACATCCGAACGCTGACCTGGGATCATGAGATTCTCGAGAAACTCAATATCCCGCCTTCTATTCTCCCGACACCGGTTCCCTCAAGCCAGCTCTTCGGAGCGGCGGATGAAATATTCTTCGGCGCCCCGATCCTCATCGCCGGCGCGGCGGGAGACCAGCAGGCGGCGTTGTTCGGAGAAGCGGGCTTTTCCGCGGGAGAAGCGAAAAACACCTACGGGACAGGATGCTTTCTTCTGATGAATACAGGGGAGTCTCCTGTGTTCAGCAGGAACGGCCTTGTCACGACGATCGCGTGGGGGATCGGCGGCCGTGTCTGTTACGCGCTGGAGGGATCCATTTTCGTCGCGGGGGCTGCCGTGCAGTGGCTGCGGGACGAACTGAAAGTCATAGAGACGGCCGCTGAATCCGAGACGCTGGCGGCGCAGGTGGAAGATACGTGCGGCTGCTACCTCGTCCCCGCGTTTACCGGACTTGGCGCGCCCTATTGGAACCAGCACGCCCGCGGGTGTCTGGTCGGCCTGACGCGCGGCGTCAACCGGAAACATCTCGTCCGCGCCGTGCTTGAATCGATCGCCTATCAGACGGCGGATGTCCTCGCCGCTATGCAGGACGATGCGGGACTCACCTTGTCGGCGCTGAAAGCCGACGGCGGGGCGGCGAAGAATGACTTTCTGATGCAGTTTCAGTCGGATATCATCAACGCGCCTGTGTACCGGCCCGCGTGCGTGGAGACGACAGCGCTGGGGGCGGCTTATCTCGCGGGACTGGCGGTTGGTTTCTGGGAGAGTACGGAAGCCCTGAGAAATAACGGGCGCATCGACCGCGTTTTTGAGCCCTCGATGACGGAAGCGGCGCGTCAGGAGAAAATGAGCGGATGGAAGAAGGCGGTGGCGCGTTCACTCGACTGGTCTGACTGAAGCGGACCTCTTTGTCCGGACAGACAGAGAGGCGTTTGTTGATCAGGAGGCTGAGGAGAGAGGGTCTTCTGACCGGATGCGGAGCCTGCCGCGGGAATGGCGGGGGACCGTCGTCTGTTTTTCTGAATCGGGTAAGTGATTGATCGAAGAGAGGGAGAATGCCATGGAACACAATCAGTTGAAACATTTGATCGATGTCGCGGCGGGGCGGGTCCCGGCTGATCTCGTCATCAGGAATTGCCGGATTGTCGATGTCGGAGCGGGTGTCATCCGGGACGGTGACATCGCGGTCGCGGACGGTCTGATCGCCGGAACCGGCTCGTATGAAGGAGAGAAAGAAATTGACGCGGGAGGGCTCTACGCGCTTCCGGGGCTGATTGACAGCCATATCCATATTGAATCCGCGTTTGTCACGCCCGAGGAGGTGAGCCGCCTGCTCGTACCGTACGGAACGTCGACGATTATCGCCGATCCGCATGAGATCGTGAATGTCGCCGGTCTGGACGGTCTCGCCTACATGCTCGACACCGCGGCGGAAGCAGCGCTGCACATTGAGTTCATGCTGCCCTCCTGTGTGCCTGCGACTCCTTTCGAGCACGCCGGCGCTGTTATCGATGCGGAGGATATGGAAGCGCCGCTCGCCGATGAACGCATCCTGGGGCTGGGAGAATTCATGAATTTCCCGGGTGTTGTGTACGGTGATAGCCGGGTACTGGATAAGCTCATCGCAGGCAGGAAGTCGGGGAAACCGATTGACGGCCACTGTCCCGGACTCGCGGGGCGCGAACTCTGCGCATACGCGAGCGCCGGTATTCTCGCTGATCACGAGTGCTCGACAGCGGAGGAGATGCGGGAAAGGCTGTCGAATGGGATGTATGTCCTCATGCGCCAGGGTTCCGCGTGTCATAACCTTGAGGATCTGCTGCCCGTTGTCACACCGCTCAACAGCCGGCGCTGCCTTCTCTGCTCCGACGACCGCCAGCCGAAGACGATTCTGACGGAAGGACACCTCGACGATCACCTCCGCCGCTGTGTCCGGTTTGGGATTGATCCGGTGACAGCCGTCCAGATGGCGACCTTAAACGCGGCGGAAGCGTTCGGCTTCCGTGACCGCGGGGCGCTGTTCCCCGGCCGCCGCGCGGATATCAACCTCGTGAACAACCTGCGGGATTTCCGCGCGGAGCGCGTCTTCATCGACGGCGTGGAGGTGGCGCGCGGCGGCCGCTATCTCCCGGAAGTGAAGCGCGCCGATTACTCGGCCGTTAAAAGCAGCATGCATGTCAGGGATTTTTCAGCCGAAAAGCTGAAACTCCGTCTGAAAAATGACCGCGTCCACGTCATCGATATTCTGCCCGGCGGCGTCGTGACGGGGAAGGGCGTCGCGCGCGTGACGCTCGATGAGAATGGTGAGTTTGTCTATTCGCCTGATCAGGATATCGTGAAGATCGCCGTTGTCGAGAGACATCAGGAGACGGGAAATGTCGCCGTGGCGCTGCTTCGCGGCTACGGAATCAGGCGCGGCGCCGTCGCGCTCTCTATCGCGCACGATTCGCACAATATTATCACGGCCGGCACGAATGACGCCGATATGGCCTTCGCCGTTGAAGAGCTGATCGCACTGGGAGGCGGCGTCGTGCTTGCCGCCGACGGGAAAGTGCTGACCTCTCTTCCCCTGCCGGTCGGAGGAATTATGAGCGACCAATCCGGCGAGTGGGTCATGCAGCGGCTGATTGATATCCACGATACGGCATGGCATGAACTCGGGGTGGAAGGTGATGTCGAACCGGTCATGACGCTGTGTTTCATGTCGCTGCCTGTCATTCCGGAACTCAAACTGACAGATAGGGGCCTTTTCGATGTGACGAAGTTTGACTTCATCACGGTGGAAGCGGATGAAGGGTAGATGACGATACGCGCGTGAAACGGCCGCGTAAATTCTGTATAATACGATCATTATCAGACCATCAGGGGGGATATGTGTCTTTTTTTCGAAGTTTCTTTTATGGCGTAGAGAGAGCGGAGCCTCTGGCGATCCCGTCGATACTCAGGATAGCGCTGCTGCTGTTGTGGCTCGGCGTCATGGTGATGATTTTTATCAATCGGAAACGCCTGATGGCGCGGGAAAATCCATTCCTGCTCGCGCGAATCGGCGCGATTGTCCTGTTTGTCGACCAGATCGTCCTGTACAGCTGGCAGGTGTTCTCGGGTTATTTCAATGTCCAGATGAGCCTTCCTCTATATCATTGCAGGATCGCTGTGCCCTTGATTATTCTTGATGTGATCTTCGGAGTGAAGATCCTGCGGTCAATCTGGATTTACTGGGGAGCCCTCGGATCCCTCTTCGCGATGGCCTTTATGGATCTCTACCGGTTTGATTTCCCGCATTACACGAATTTTCAGTTTTTCATTGTCCATCTGCTCCTCGGATGGATGATATGTTACGCCGTCTTTGTTCTCAATTACCAATTCGATAAAAAAGGACTCAGGCTCGTACTGATCGTCACGCTGGCGTATAACATAGGACTGATTTTCTTCAACGCCGCCTGCAACGGGACATTCACAGCTTCGGCCGATCTCCTCTTCAATTACGGGTATATGGTTCTGCCGCCGGCGCCTCTGACAAACCTGGCATTGTCGTTCCCGCCGTATGTCTTTTACGCCATCATGCTCATCGGGTATGAAGCCATGATTCTCCTGCTTTACGCGTTCGGGCGCGGCTTGAACAGGATAAGTGCGAAAAGGCAGGGGCTTCCGGCGTGATGATGAATCAGGGATCTAAAACATGTTCGGTGGCCGCCGTGCGGCCGCCGCGGACAAAAGCCTGCTATACCGCTTACGCCAGGAACCACTGGAGGGACTTGCTTTTGGTGGCGCTGTTCTTCCTGTCCTTGTGGGGGATGGAATTATTGAACAGACCGATGGGGACTGTCAGAAGCATCGCCATCCCGCTCGATGACCGGATCCCGCTGATTCCCTGGACGGTTATTGTCTATAACAGCTGGGCGCCGACGATTATCGTTATTCTCCTCTATTACTTTTTCTGTGACCGGACGCACATGCGGCGGTATTTCTGGACGATGCAGATCGGGCAGATGATGGCATGGGCGACTTTCCCTTTTTTCCAGACGATCATCCCGAGGCCCTACGAACAAGTCTACGCGGGGACAGATATATTCTCCAAAATGCTCGCGATTACGTATCGGAACGACAATCATTACTGCGGGTTTCCTTCGATTCATGTTATTCAGTGCACGCTCACGATTATCTTTATCTGGATGTCTGAAGACGCTCCGAAGTGGTTGAAAATCCTCGTTACTTTTTACTTTGCGTTGATCGCCGTGACGACGGTGACGACGAAACAGCACGTTGTACTCGATATCCCCGGCGGCATCCTCTACGCGTTGGTGGCTTTTCTGCTGGCCACGCCCCTCGCCCGCTGGTATGAAAGGCGTGTGGCAAAAGACTGAACGCGCGGATTAACGGGTAACGCCAATCCCGAAAATAAGGTGGTGGTCTCAATGAAACGCGGTAAAGCGATGAAATCGATCGGTGTCATGGTGTCAGCCTTGCTCTTTGGGTTCGCTGTCATGGGCTGCCGGCCGAAGGTGGTACCCATGCGGTACGATTTGGAATACGACGTCACAGCGGAACCTGCGAATGAGTGTGAGATCAGGCCGGGGCTCTATTGCGCCGTGGCTGATCCCAATGAAGAAGGGCTGTTCAATCTTATTGAGCCGCACGGAGACAGCGCCTATCTCATCCGTTCGCAGTCATTTGATACCGGCGCGTGGGTAGAAGTCAAAGAGGGCGAGCAGCTTCTCATTCTCCGGGCGAAACTCTTTACCGAAGAGGAAAGGAGAGCGCAGCTCGCCGTATCGAAGCCGACTCCCCGCAATGGCTTCTTCATGGTTGGCGCGGATCTGGCGGAGGGACACCATCTGGTTCGGGGTCTGGACTCTGGCGAAGAAGGAAAACCGAGCTGCAAAGTCTATGCCGACGCCCACTCTCTGCAGGGGAACCCCGTACGTTCTTATGAAACGAGTGCCGGTAGTTTTACCGACATCGATGTCGCCAATGGAGAGTTTCTCCTGCTTGAGAACGCGGAGATCTATCTCTGCCAGACCTGAATGGTCCCTGCCGATCCTCAGCGGTAAATGCGGAGGATCCGGTGAACCTGCCGTCGGCGGGTGAGAAACAAGAGACCACGGAAAAGAACGACAAGAAAGATTATAATCAGATAAACTACCGCACCTTCGGCGCGGCGTCCGCTTCTGCCGGCATTCCGCGGCAGCGGGACGGGCGGCAGGACAGTTCAGAAAGCTGATCGGAGATGAACCGATAAAAAGAGTGAAAGAATAGAAGGAAGTGAAGTGACCATGGCAGACAATGCGGCAAGCGGTTATGAGCGTACGGAAGATAAGACAGATTATATTGAAATCGTCATGGACAGCGGGAACTCAATCGTGATCAGGTTAAGACCCGACAAAGCGCCTCTGACGGTCGCCAATTTTCAGAAACTCGTCAGTGAGAATTTTTATGACGGACTGATTTTTCACCGCATTATCAGCGGCTTTATGATTCAGGGCGGCGATCCGGACGGGACCGGCATGGGCGGTTCGAAAGATGCAATCAAAGGCGAATTCCGCCAGAATGGTGTCGATAACGACCTCCCGCATAAGAGAGGCGCGGTCTCCATGGCGCGGACGAACGATCCGAACTCCGCGAGTTCACAGTTTTTTATCTGCCATGCATCGAGTTCTTTCCTCGACGGCCTGTACGCCGCCTTTGGCGCTGTGGTCGCCGGCATGGAGGAAGTCGACCGGATCGCGGCGCTGCGGACGGGCTTTCAGGATCGCCCGGTGGAACCTCCCGTGATGACGCGTGTCCGCTTTGTCAGACCGGTCGCGGGCGAGGGGGAATAACCATGAAAATTCGCAACGGATGGCCGTATATCCGGAATGCCTGGCGCGCCGCGAAAAAACAGGCGAAGAGGACAAACCGCTCTTTTCCCGATCTCTTCACAGACATCATGCGCTGTAAGTTTAAGTACGGCAGCGCGATCAGCGATTATCTTCTGTTCAATTTTATGGAATATACCGACCCGGCCATGCGCCATGATTACATTTTCGCGAAGGAATGGGTCCAGCTGGTTAACAGCCTTAACCCCCCTAAGGATTCCCCCGGCTTTGTCCAGGATAAGGTGATCGGGTATAAGCGGTATAAAAAGTACTTCTTCCGGGATGTGCTGATCGTCGCGGAGTCGACCGACAGCGAAATCCTGGCGTTCCTTGAAAAGCACGGCACGGTCTTCGCGAAGGTCGCGATGAGCTACGCGGGACGTGATGTCGTGAAAATCAAATATGACCCGGATCACGCGGACGCGATTCTCGCGCGCGTGCGTGAGAAATTCGACATGCTCGAGGAAGAGATCAAGCAGCACCCGCTCCTCGATACCGTTTCGCCGAGCGCTCTCGCAAGCTTTCGCTTCACGATCCTGAAAGACAAGGGAAAAATTCTGATGCTCCCGCTGTCCGTCCGGATCGCGCTCTGGGACGATGTTGACATCATCAAGGTTGGACAGAGCTCTTCCTGTGTTGCCGTTGACGAAGAGGGGCGTTTCATTTCTCCGGCGGTTGTCAATGATGCCGTCTTTGACCCCGCGTTTGATACGATTTACGATCGCCATCCGATGACAGGCGTCGCCCTCTCCGATGGCAGTTTCAAGGTTCCGTTCTTCAGGGAAATGGTCGATATGATGATGGAGATTACGGAAGGAGAAGACGAGTACGGCCATATGGGCTGGGATGTCGCTGTCTCCGAAACGGGACCGTGCGTCATCGAGGCGAATCCTTGGGGGAGTTTCGATTTCTATCAGTATTACGACCATGTCAAGCGCGTGAATCACGGGATCAGGCCGACGATTGAGGCATTTATGGGGAGCAGGATCGAGGATCTTCCAAAAAAAGCCGACCGCTGACATCCCTGACTTGTCAGTGCTGTCCGTCATTCTGTTCGTATTGTCGGCTTAAGGCTGTATGAAATGCATCACCCAGTAATGATAACCGTTGACGACATAGCAGGAGACGCCCGTCTCCGTAAAAATATCTCTCATCATGTTGCGGCGGTGCGCGCTTGAGTTGTACCACCCGTTCACGACTCTCTCCGGGGTTGTATACCCCCAGGCGATGATCTCGCTGCAGCGCCGGTAGGGAATCTTGATCGCTGTCCGGTAATAGCTCCCGTCCGGTCTGTAATGGCCGATTTTTATAGGGAGTTCCGTGGAGCGCACCTCGGCAGATTGAGTGAGACTCTGATTGAGTGACAGGGGGTTAAGCCCCGCCGCCGCGCGTTTCTCATTGACAAGCCGCAGCACTTCCGCCGCGTAGCCCCGTTGGAATACGCCGTTTAATTTCGTCGTCAGGGATGACTGTGATGACGGGGGCGCCGTCGTTGTCGCCGAAGGCGGGACTGTCGTAGCCGGCGGGGTGGTTGTCGTTGGCGCCGTCGTTATTTTGGTCGTTTTTGTCGTTGTTTTTGTTGTGGTTCCTGTTGTGCGTTTCGTCGTGGTCGTCGTCTTCGCGGTTGTTGTCGTTGTGGTCGGAGGTTCTGTCACCGGCCGGTACTTCGTGATGAAGTCGCGGGAGACATAGCCGATCTCGTAGCCCGCCAGCCTCACTTTGGCCCATTCGCTGTTCAGGCCGATGACGCGCAGCGGCGTCCCGTAATCGAGTTTTCTCAGGACAGGAGCTTTTGTAGAAGGCTTCTCGCGCAGGTTCAGACCGTTCTCAGAGTTCGCGTAATAGCGTATATCAACGGATTCGAAAGCCTCAGGGTCGCGCGTAGTCGTCGTCTTGGAAGTGGTCGCGGCTGTTGTCGTTGTGCCGGACGTGGGTTTAACTGTTGCCGCGGTTGTCGCAGGTTCCGTGGCATCTGTCGCGGCGGACTCTTCCGTGGTCGGCGCCGTCGTCTCGGCGGATTCTTCTGTCGTTGTCACTTCCGTCTCGGCGGACGCGGCATCGATGTCCGAAGATACCATATCATCGACGCGGAAGTAGCGGCGGTCGATCAGCGCGTCTGCCTCGTCTGAGGAGCCTGACTGACCGCTGAAAATCGTGTCCGGTTTCGTCAGGTCGCCAAACGGAACGAAGACCGCCTGATCCCGGACATCAGAGTTTGTGATGATACGCACGGAAAGCACGACAAGAACGGCTGCCACTAATATGAGGGTAGTCGTCATTAACATAGCGTCCAGGTTACGTCTGCGCCGCATTTGCTTCCTTTCAAACACAAAACAGAAGATTCATCACTTCTTGTAGCGATATTTTATGACGTTTCCGGAGAAAAAGCAAACAAGGTTCCCGAATAGGCGGAATGGTAAGGCGCCATGTGTTTAAATGCTGTGATAAGATTGTAAAGGTGAAGAGACATTTGCGGCAGCACTCGCAAATGAATAACAATTACACCATATAGCTACAGGTCATGAGGGGGATTATGAGAAAGATTTTGGTCACCGGCTGTCTCGGTCAAATCGGCACGGAATTAACGCTCAGTTTTCGGAAGGTATACGGCGACGCGAATGTGATCGCGTCGGATTTGATTAAAAAAGATGTTCCCGCGGTCATCGACGGCGGCTGTTTCGAACAGCTCGATGTCCTGGATGCCGGGCGGTTGGCTGCCATATGCTCGCAACACAAGATCGATACCATTATTCACCTCGCCGCGATCCTGTCCGCTGTCGGCGAGGAAAAACCGCAGCTCGCTTTCAATGTCAATTTGAGTGGACTGTATAACGTCCTCGAGGTCGCGAGAGAAAAAAAGATTCAGGTATTTACCCCGAGTTCGATCGCGGCGTTCGGCCCGTCGACCCCTCCCGACAACACCCCGCAGGATACGATTCAACGGCCTAATACGATTTACGGTGTCACTAAAGTCGCCGGCGAGCTGCTCTGCGATTATTACTACACGCGTTTTGGCGTCGATACGCGCGGTGTAAGGCTTCCCGGCCTTATCTCCTATACGGCTCTTCCCGGAGGAGGGACAACTGATTACGCCGTCCATATCTACTACGACGCCATTCTGCACAACCGCTATGAGAGCTATATCGGCCCGGGTACGCGGATGGATATGATGTATATGCCTGACTGCGTGAAAGCGTTCATCACGCTGCTCGAAGCTGACCCTGCCCGCCTTGTGCACCGGAACGCATTCAATATTGCCGCGATGAGCTTCGCGCCTGAAGACATCGCCGCGGAGATCAGGAAGCATCTCCCGGATTTCGAGCTCGTTTACCATGTCGACCCTGTCCGCCAGGCGATTGCCGATTCATGGCCGAACTCAATGGACGACAGCTGTGCCCGTCAGGAGTGGGACTGGAAACCGGATTACGATCTCGCCTCGATGACAGCCGATATGCTGGAGCACCTGAAGATCAAACTGGCATAGTCGCTAAACAAGAAGAACGAGCAGAAATGAGCGGGGACGGCTCTTTCGCCTAGACGGCGAAAGAACTGTCCCTGTTATGCGGAAGGCGAGAGAACCGCCCCTGTTATGCGGCTAAGCGGGAATGATGAGCTGCGGTTCAATCCAGGCGGTTATTTCATCGAGCATGACGAGTGTCGGCACTTCTTCCATATAAATATGGATAGGGACGAGTTCGCGGATTTTATCTTCTGACATCCCGGACGCCCCCTCAAGATCTTTGACATAGCCTGCGTAGGACGCGACATCGAAGACCTGCCCCTTCTGTTTCAGGTATTCTTTCGCCAGCACGCGGAACAGGAATGAATTCCTCCCAAGGTAAAGGATGTGCTGACGGATGGCGCCTTCGTCCATCCCCGGGAGGCCGAACTCCCTTTGCCCGAGTTCTTCGAGTGTGAGACCCTGTTTTTTCGCGTTCTCCTCGAAAGCTTCAAGCCGCCGCCTGCTCTCGCGCGTCGCTTCTTCGTCGTTAATCTCAAATGTGCTGCGCTGTACGACCTGAGGCATGACGTAGTTCATGAGTATCATGTGCGATTGCTCGGAAGCGGCGGCGAGCGGGAGCTCGCGCCGGATCGTTTCGCGGTAGGTGTCAACTGTCGTAACGCCAGGCAGTTCCTCTGCCTGGACCATCTCATCGGTGAGCGCCGGCTCCGCGTCCTCCGGCAGATCCTGCCCGCTGTGTTTCAAGGCGAGCGTCCGGCATTGCGCGTCGACAAAGGCCTCTACGTCGGGAAGCTGCAATTCGATAAACGGTTTCGGGATTTCTATGTTCCTGTAATCGTAAATAGTTGTGACTTTTGTAAGCATGGCATATCTCATTTCTACTTCATATATCTTATCGGGATCCAGGCCGGGCGGCCCGGCAAGGCTCCGTACAAACTATAGCACGTGTTATCCGCCTGAACAGTTCCCGTTATCACGGACGGAGGGGCCGCCGAAGGCGGTTTCGATTCCATTGCCAGTGCCGGACAAGGTCACTTTTCCGCGCTTGACTTCAAAAACAGCGTCGTAAAGAGGCGCCGTATCCGTGAAGATGACGTGACTGACAGAGACGACTGTCACATCGTCAAGTGAGAAGAGTGTCTTCTCAATGCTTCTCGCGACATCCTCATCGAGGCTCGCGAACGCTTCGTCAAGCAGCAGCAGGTCTGCGTGCGCGATCAGGCCGCGCGCGACCGCCACGCGGGCGCGTTCCCCTCCGGAGAGATTCTTGCCGTTGTCCCGCAGGACGTGATCCAATCCATCCGGCAGGCCGGCGAGATAATCGGTGAGGCCGGCGCCTTCAACCGCCCGTATGATCTCCGCATCGCTGTAGTCCCTGTAGAGCGTCAGATTATTTCGCAGCGTATCGTCGAAGAGGAAAACATGCTGTTCGACATTGGCGATATGCCGGTAATAGGAGTCGCGGCGGATCGCGCGCAGATTCTTCCCATCGAGAAGGACAGCCCCCTCATCCGGATTGAAGTATTTGCGCAGCAGACGGAGAACGGTTGACTTGCCTCCGCCGGAAGGCCCGATCATCAGGTATTTGCCGCCTTTGTTCAATTTGAAGCAGGCGCCGTCGAGGACTTTATTGTCGCCGTAGGAGAAAGAGACATGGTCGAACGCGAGCTCCCGCTCCAGTCCCTCGCATACGTCGGTCTCGATGCTCAGCTCCCTGTTCTCGAGATTTTCTTCCATGCGGAAGAAAATCGGGCGTTCCGACGCGATTGTCGGGAGTGATTCGGCGAGCCGGTTGAAGGCTCCCATCACGGTGCCGAATCCGTTAATCGCGAGCAGGATACCCCCTACCCCGATATATCCTCCGCGGACGGAGAGCATCGCCCATGTCAGTGTCCCCGCGACCAGCAAGCCGAACATCGCGTTGTTGAGCACCTGGACTACCGTCTCTTTTTTATCGAGCTCATAGCGTTTCATTTGCACATCCGCGCTTCTGCTCTCAAAGTCGGCTTTTGTCTTCGCCTCCAGGTTGTTGCTCCTGACGATGCGGAACGCGGAGAGGATCTCCATGACATAGACTGTGTATCGTTTGAGGAAACCGGAGCGCTCATCTTCGTGCTTTTCGAGGGATCTGCCTGAACGCAGCCCGGTAAAAAAGATGATGAGACCGATGGCTATGGCGATCAGCAGTACCCACCAGTTGACGAAAGAAATGACCACAATCCCGCCCAGCACCTGGAATGAAGAGGAAAGAACCTGGAAGATGGGGAGAAAGTAGCGCTGCTCGACAGAATTCATGTCATTGGTGATGTTCGAGAGGTAGAGCGCGTTGTTCTCACTTTGAAACTCGTTGATGTTTTTCTCGAAGACGCGGCCGATATACCGCTGTTTCATCAGCGTGTTCGCCCTGCGGATGTATTGTCCCTCCATCAGTGCCTGCAGCAGGTCGGAGGGGATAAACAGCGACAGCGCCAGAAAGAACGGGAGCATAATTCCGGATATGTACGCCGACTGTCCCGCGAGCGCCGCGTCGATCATCCGTTGGAGCAGAATCATCAGATAAATGTTCAAGCCGCGATTGGCCGCGACGGGGAGGGCGGCGGGGAGGAGCATCATCAGCGCTTTCCGGATTGTTTTCCGAAGGTCGTCCGGCAACGGCCGGCGGGGTGGTTTCACATGTTTTTTCATCATTACACCACCTCTTTGAAGTAATCGCCGATACTCCAGGGGATCACCGTACCGGATTTTATCTCAAGCACGGTGTCGTATCCCTCTGTGACGCCCTCGTAATACCGGTGCGAAATCGCGATTACGGTCGCGTCGAGCGACAGAAGCGTCTGTTCGATATGACGGCCGTAGCGCTCATCGAGATTTGAAGTCGCTTCGTCGGCAAGAATGAGCGAAGCTCCCTTGATGACGGCGCGCGCGATGGAAACGCGCTGGCGTTCACCCCCCGACAGATTCCGGCCGTTTTCTTCGAGCATGGTGTCGAGTCCGGCGGGAAGGCGATCAACGAGATCGGACAACCCCGCTTTTTCGACAGCGTCCGTCATCTGCGCATCTGTGTAGTCCTTATAGAGAGCGATGTTGTTGCGGAGCGTATCTTCGAACAGGAAGACATCCTGATAAATCTCCGCCATCTGACTGTTTTGGGAGGCTGGATTGACAGACCGCAGCTCAGTGCCGTCATAGCGGATGGAGCCCTCGTAATCGGTGAACACGCCGGCCAGAAGATTCAGAAGAGTGGTCTTTCCCGCACCTGAGACGCCCTTCAGCAGCACTTTCTCGCCCGGCGCGACGGAAAACGTGACGTGGCGAAGCACTGTCTTGTCGTCATGGGAGAAAGAGAGTGCCTCGACGTTCAATTCCCGATTAAAGGAGAAAGGTTCATCGCCCGCCGCGAGGTCCATGGTTTCGTCCGGTTCACCGTTGACGATTTTATCAAAAATGCCGCGTGACGCGGCCAGTTTATTGCGGTGAGGAAAGAGACGCACCATGCTGAACAGGCAATTCTGCGTGATTTGAGCGATCAGCATGCCACGGACAAGCGTGAGCTGACCCTGCGATATCCTGAGCCCTACGTAGAACAACGACAGAACGGTAAAAATCGTCCCCATTGTCTCCATGAAGCCCCCCTGGAAACTGTCGAAAATGTTGAATCGGATTTTGATCCGCTCAAGCGCCGCGATCAATTCGTTCGAATTTTTCCGGAACCGGTCTTCCACCTGATTCAGTTTCAGTATCTCCAGACCGCTGAAAATATTGGACATCTGCTGCGAAAAATTCTTATTCGCTTCCGATTCTTCCGCCTTGAGCCTTACGAGTCTTCCTTCGAATAATTTGCCGAGAAAACCGACGACAAAAGTCAGCACAAGGATGACAAGCGCGAAACGCCAATCGATGAGAAAGAGGATCAGCAGACCGAAAAAAGCGGTGCCGCTGTTGAAGATGACGTTCAGAAACGACAGAAAAAAATCGTTTTCAATGATATTGATGTCGTTGATCAGGTTTGAAAGATAAGCGTCCCTCGACCGGCGGGCGAATAACTGCACCGGAAGTTCAATGATGCGGCGGAAACTGAGTTTTCGGATATCGAGCAGAATATCGCGCATAAAGCCGATGCGCATGCGGCGGGAGACATAGTGGAACACAGCCGGAGCCAGAAGGCCGATGAAAAGAACGGCGATTTTCACTAACACTTCTTTTCGCGTGGAGGCGTCAATGAGTCCGAATGAATAGCTGAATAGAGCCTGCTGGCTCAGTTCCTGAAAGATCGGGAGGAATGCGGCGACGATATAGATGATAAAACCGCATCGGCGGTTCCACAGGACATCGCCGAGCGTTACTTTTTTCTTCCCGGTTTCCGTTTTTGACGTATTATTTCCCATTCGTTATCAGTCTATTTCGTACGCGGAGAGCCGCCTGAAGACTTCTGAGACCGGTAATCCCATGACGGAGAAGTAATCCCCTTCGATGTGTGAGATCAACAGACCGCCCCGTTCCTGTATTCCATAGCCCCCTGCTTTGTCGAGGGGTAATCCGCTTTCCGCGTATCGATCGATAAGCGCCTCCGTCGCGGGCGAGAGCGGCTGGAAAGTTACATGCGAGACGCTTGAAAAGAGTTCGGTTGAGGAGGATGTCAGAATAGCGACCCCTGTATCGACCACATGCGTTCGGCCGGAAAGGGTCCGAAGCATGCTTCTCGCGTCGTCTTTGTCCTTCGGCTTTCCGTATACGGTTCCATCGAGTGTGACGATCGTGTCGGCGGCGAGGATCAGGCAGCCGGGGTGCTCTTTGAGCGACGCCATCCCCTTTGCGAGGGCGAGCTTCTCGACCAGACGCCGCTCGTCAAGGTCTGGAATATCGCGCATGAGCCGGGAGAAAACCTGCTCCTCATCGCACGGCGGAGGGACCGCCTCGAAGGGGAACCCCGTCATGGATAACAATTCATATCTGCGTGGAGACTGGCTGGCTAAAATCAGCTTCATGCTTTCGGTATCATCCTTTTTCCCCTAATCAACATAACATGGTTAAAAAGACACATGGAACGGTACTTTTCAGACTATAATGAAAATGATCAGGCGTCAATCAAGCGCCGGGAAGAACGAATGACGCGCAGGGCATGATCCCTCAACCGGCCAACCGGACGAGAGTACATTCCGCGGACAGGAGAGACATATGAGCGATTTAAAATACCTCAGTTTGCTGGCGAAACAGTTCCCGAACGCGCCGTCGGCGCGGACAGAGATTATCCGTCTCAGAGCGGGGAATGAGCTCCCCAAAGGGACGGAGTATTTCTTCAGCGACCTGCACGGCGAAGACACAGGGTTTATCCATCTCCTGCGGAGCGCCTCGGGGAATATCCGCCAGAAGATTTCTGAACTGTACGCCTATGAGCTGACGCATGACGCACAGAATCAGCTCGCCAACCTCGTCTACGACCCGAAACGCGTTCTGTCTATTCTCAGAGACTCGGGGCGCATCACGAACGACTGGCTCGCGATCACGATTTACCGTCTCGTCAGCCTGAGCAAATACATCAGTGTCAAATACTCATGGAATGCGATTTCATCGAAGATTCCCGAAGCGTTCAGGGATATCATCACAGAACTGCTCTTCTCTTCTTACGAGGAAAACAAGAAGAATTATCTGAACAGCATCATCCATTTCATCATTGAAGAGGAAGCGGCATGGGCCTTCATCAGCGCGCTCTGCGAGATGATCCAGAATATCTGTGTCAACACGCTGCATGTGATCGGAGATATCTATGACAGGGGCCCGGGACCTCACCGTATCATGGAGGAACTTATGAATTTCCCGCGTGTCGATATCCAGTGGGGGAATCACGATATCGTCTGGATGGGCGCGGCGGCCGGCAACACGGCCTGCATGGCCAATGTCATCCGCATCGGGATCAGCTACAGTTCTTTTGATTTTCTGGAAGAGGGTTATGGCATCAACCTGAGACCTCTCTCTTCCTTCGCGGCGAAAGTGTACGCCGATGATCCCTGCACGCGGTTCAAGACGCACCGTTACGATATCTCCGAATTCGGTTTTATTGACGATCAGCAGGCGGCGAAGATGCACAAAGCGATCTCCATCATCCAGTTTAAGCTGGAAGGACAGCTGATTGAGCAATACCCCGCCTGGCAGATGGAGAATCGCGATGTACTGAAGAAGATCGATTTCGCGCGCGGCGTCTATCGGCACGGCGGCGTCGAATATCCTCTGCTGGACACTGTTTTCCCGACGGTCGATCCGAATGATCCGCTGCGGCTGACAGAGGCGGAGGAAGACCTCGTCCGCAGCCTCGAAGCGTCGTTCAGAAACAGCGAACCGCTGCACCGCCATATCCGTTTTTTATATGCCAACGGTTCAACCTACCGCTGCGTCAATAAGAACCTCCTGTTTCACGGCTGCGTGCCGATGAACAAAGACGGCTCTTTCCGGGCGGTGCCTGTGGCCGGCAGGACGTGCAGCGGCCGCGAGCTATTCGACCAACTGAATGTTGTGATTCATAACGCGTATTTTCAGCCCGAAAGCGCGCCGGAGCGGAGAGAAGCCCGCGACTATATGCTGTACCTCTGGTGCGGCGCCCTCTCGCCGCTCTACGGGAAGAGCCAGATGTCGACTTTCGAGAACTTCTTCGTCGCCGACCCTCTTGTCCGCCGCGAAACGTACAATCCGTACTACGAATTTTCACAGCATGAAGATACGTGTAAAAAGATACTGGAGAATTTTGGATTAGACCCGGAGACATCGCGCATCGTCAACGGCCACGTGCCCGTCAAATCAAAAGACGGCGAGCGCCCGATCAAAGCCAACGGCAAACTCTTCGTGATCGACGGCGGTCTCGCCAAGGCCTATCAGCAGCGGACCGGCATCAACGGCTATACGTTGATTTTTAACTCACACCATCTCGCTCTCGCGGAACACCACGATTTTGAGATGATAGAAAGCGATATGGGGAGCTATACGCCCCGTGTCTTTATCGTTGAGCCGATGGAGCGGCGTCTGCAGGAGAAGGACACAGATGACGGCAAAGAAATTGCCGTGAGAATCGGGGAGCTTCGGGATCTGATTCAGGCTTTCAGCCTTGGAACCATCAAAGAGAAAGAGCAAGGGCGCACGGTCTGAACGACAGAACCGGCGACCTGTTCCGGTCAGTCCGTCTCAGTCGGCCAGGAGCCGGCAGTCCGGGTGTCAGCATTATTGAGATTCTGTATGTCAAATCAGATGCTGTTTGTTTTGGAGCCGCACTTTGAGATCGCCATGGAGGAGGCGTCGAGGCGGCCGATCAGCGTATGGTCATGGGAAGACAGGATCATAGGTATTTTGCCCGCGATCTGACAGACAAGTGCGCGCGACTTTTCTTCCGATACCTCGTCGAGCTCCCTGAAAGCCTCGTCGAGATAGAGAATCTCTGAATCCGGCGCGAGCGCCCGCGCGAGAGCGAGCCGGCGCTGTTCTCCTCCGGAAAGTGTAGACGCCGGCTGATTCTTTACGGAAGCCAGGCCAAGCTGTTCGAGCAGCATATCCGCTCTGTTCCCGTCATAACCGGGGAGAACGATTCGGATATTGTCACGCGCCGACAGCTGCGGAAGAAGCCGGTTATCCTGGAAGACAAACACCCCGCGTTCCGGCACGCCGGTGATGGTTCCCTCGTCCGGCTTTTCAAGTCCCGCGATGAGCCGGAGCAGCGTCGTCTTGCCTGAACCGGATGCGCCTGTCAGAATGACGGGCCTGTCGAGACGCAAGACAGCGTTGAAATCTTTAAATACGGCGGATTCGTCGAATTGTTTGCTTAAACCGCGAATGGCAATGGTTTTCACCTCGTTCCCGTTTCCATCAGCCTTGCCATCAGTCTGGCAGCCTGCGTTCCCGCGTGAAGGTAAGGGCGTTTTGTTCATACGCGGTCCGGGCAGCTTCCCGCCAATCCATGTAAGCGTGAGGCGGGAAAAACCGACAATCAGCTTCTCGACCAGGAAGGAGGCGGCCACCAGCACCAGTGTCCACGCGAGCAGCTTCTCCATATCGAGGTAAAGTTTCGCGTCGTACATATGCCGCCCGATGGTTCCCTTTGAGAACGCGAGCACCTCGGCGGCAACGCCGGCCTTCCACGCCATACCGATCGCCACGCTGGAAGCCGCCAGGAATTCCTCACGCGACTGCGGGATGATGATATAGCGCAGGATCTCCCTTTTTCTGAAGGCGAAGACGCGCGCCATCTCCAGAAGTTTTTTATCGACATGGATAAAGGCGGAGAGGAGGTGGTTGTAAATCATGGGGAATACCACAAGCCCTGAGATAAAGAGGGTAAGAACTGTCTCCCCCATAAAAAACATCGCGATCAGAATAAAAGAGACAATGGGCACCGCTTTCATGACCTGGACGAGAGGAATCATGACGAAACGGAAGCCTCGCAACCGCGACGCGCACCAGGCAAAAAGAATGGCGGCGAATGTCGCCGCGAGTATGCTGAGAACAATGCGGGACGTCGAGGAGGCGACGATGAGCCAGCTTTCTCCTCGTGAGAACATCCTGAAAAGAGTACTCAGAACGCGATGAGGAGGCGGGAGTAAAAACCCCGAGTTTCCGAGGGTGGAGAGGAGCTGCCACAGCAACAGCAGCAGCAGCGCTCCTCCAATCGAATAAAGTGTCTTCCGGCTCTTACTTTCCACCGAAATAGAACTCGTCCCCGGGGAGTTTGCCGCCTACCGACTGCGGGTTCGCTTCCATCATAAGCTTGAGGAACCCGGACAGCTGTTTATACATCTCGGCGCCGGAAATGTAGCGGATGTTGCAGAAAGGAATCGCTTTCTTCGCGATCGCCCCTTTGAAAATATCGAGTTCCTCGATCAGCGCGGAAGCCTCCTCCGGTTTTTCGTTTACGAAATTGATACTCGTTTCGTACTGGTTGAGAAATGCTTCCAGCATTTCGGGGTCCTTTTCGACGACCTCTTTGCGCGCCACCAGCACGCCCATGATAAGGCCGGCGTCCGCAATGGCGCGTTCCCATTCAGTATTCAGATCGATCGCCAGTCTGAGATCTTTCAGCTGCTGCTGGGCCACCGTCACAAAAGGCTGCGGCATGAGAGCGACCGATCCTTCTTCTTTCGCCGCCTGGGCGACGACTGCGGAGTGATCGCTCAGCCACTCAAGCTTGACATCTTTGTCCGGGTCGATACCGTTTTTCTCAAGCAGAAGCCGGATCGCGTATTCCGGGACAGAGCCTTTGCCGGAGGCGTACACTGTTTTCCCGGCGAGATCCTTGAGCGACTGAACGGTATTCCCTCTCTCGACGATATTGAGGATGCCAAGCGTATTGATGGCGACAACGGCGATTTTCCCTTCTGTTTTATTGTAGAGAACAGAGGCGAGATTGGCCGGAACCGCCGCGAGGTCGACATCGCCGCGGATAATCATCGGGACAATCTCTTCCGGTGAAGCGACAAGTTCAAACGTGAGGTCAAAAGCCTCCGTCCCTTTTTTCGCGTCGACGACCAGCGGGGCGAGCCCCATGCTCGTCGGGCCTTTTAATCCGGCGAGTTTAAAGTGGACGCGCGTCGGATCGGAAAGGGGCGTTGTCTCACCGGATCCCGGTGTTGTGGTATGTTCCGGCGTCGCGGATGATGTCAGATCAGGTGTTTCTTCAGTCGTTTCCGCAGGGCTGTTCGGCGCGCAGCCTGACGCGATCAGCGAAAGTATCAGCAGGAGCACGATCAAGACACTGCTTTTTTTAGTCAGCATTTTCTGTATCCTCCTTACCCTTTATCTTGCAGGGCTCAGTTCATTTCTCAAAGGCTCCCGTGGGAGAGCTGGTTGAGACAGATGGTTGATGGTGTTTATTATACGCTCCTCTCCGCACGGAGCAGCGTGTAACGCCTGTTCTGTGCCCTTTGTTTCAGATTGACCGCGATGGCCACGGCGATTTTGCCTAAGCGGCAGATAGGAGACGTGATATGATAAATATATCAGGAGGAAATCTTTTTACAGAGGGATCAGATATGAATAACATTCATGGAAAGCGTGCTCTATCGATCATTATGGTCGCCGTCTTTGCCGTTCTTCTTATGATGAGTACAGAACTCTTCCATCCGCTCTATCCGCTTGAATCGGAGAGTGCGGCGGCGCCGATGAGCGGATCGACCGGTGGGACAGTTCGGGCGGAAACGCGCCCAGCCGGAACGGATCAGACAGCAGAGACCTCCCCTCCGCCGTCCCGGGCTGATCACTCTGTGAAAACGGCGTCCGCGAGCACCACATCCCGCGAAGAGGCGTCTTCAGCCGGCATGTCGACTTTTCCCGGGGATTCCCGGCCTTCAGGAGAGTCATCTCCGGACACGGCGACTTCAGCGGGGCATACGGGTGCTTCATCGGGTACAGACAGCGCCACTGTCTCCGGATCCGCCTCTTCCCCTGCCCATACCACAAAACCAGACGCGACAAAAACAGCGAAAACGAAAACGACGAGCGCTCGAACAACACGGACAAGAGAGCGCACAACAAAACCTCCCGCGACACAGCCTAAAGTAAAAGGCGCGATTGCGGTTACTTTTGACGACGGGCCGAGTCCAAACACCGCGCGTCTTCTGGACGCACTGAAGAAATACAACGTGAGGGCGACTTTTTTTCTGGTGGGGAATAGAGTGAACGGCGGCAAAGGACTGATTCGGCGTATGGTGAATGAAGGGCATGAGGTAGGGAACCACACCTTCAGCCATCCCGATCTGCGGAAGCTTTCGGACGCGGACGTGACGGCCCAGCTCGTGAGAACGAACCGGCTGATCGCGGGGATTACAGGGAAAAATCCGGAAGTCATGCGCCCGCCGTACGGAGCGTTCAACAGCCGCGTGACGGGGTTAGCCAAACAGCAGGGTCTGGCGCTGATTCTCTGGTCGCCGAGCCCTGTCGATTGGAAATACAGGAACGCCAATTACATCTGTGACTATATCCTCAAGAATGTCAAAGCAGGCCATACGCTGTTGCTGCACGACACCTATCCGACATCTGTCGACGGGTTTCTTCGCGCGCTGCCTGTGTTAATCGAACGCGGCTACAAATTCGTTACGGTCAGCGAGCTTGTCGATCTCCATCCGGGGGATGTGCACCCTTCCTACTGGAGAAAGTAGCTTCCGCCGGCTGAGATCCACCCATGTGGGGGCGTTCCTCAGCCGCGGCGCGGGGTGAGGGAGAAGCCTTTCTGCGCCGTCCGGCTCTGATCATCCGAAGGCGCTTTTCAGCCGCGGTTTCCCGGAGAATATTTCGTCTCGCTACCGGAGCTTGATGGACAGCGCTTTTTCGTACGCGTCGACGAGCCCGCGCCCCGTGTCGGAATGCGCGAATGTCTGAGGGAGGTCGCAGCCCGGCCGCTCATTGGCCTCGATAATGACCGGACCATCGGGCGTAATGGCGACATCCCATCCGATATAGCGCGTGCCCGGATTCTTTTTCGCCGCTCGGATGACGAGCTCTTTGACCTGATCGATCATCGGGAGCTGAATGCCCACGAAAGGAAGATTGGTGTCGGGGTGGTGTGTATAGACAGTCCCGAATCCGACGGCACTGTAACAGGGGTGAATGATGCGTCCATCGTCAGAGAGTTTTGTGTAAAGTCCTCCCGCGCTCATGTTGTCGACAAAAGAGCTTTTGCGTCCAATGCGGAACACCATATAGAGCACGGTGACATCGCCCTGATCATTGATGCATGTGCAGGTGCGTATCGTGTTGACCGAGCTTGCGTTGACAGCGTTCAAAGCGCTGTGCTGTCTGACGACCTCTTCGACGACGACCCGGCCTTCCCGGACGAGGCGGTCGTATTGGCCTTTTGCTTCATCCCGCGTCAGTCTCTCGATCCCATCCCCGCCGCAGCCGAGCGCAGGCTTGGCGAAGACCTCGTCGAACCGCGCGATGAAACGCTCATAATCCTCGCGGTCAGTCTTGCGGAGATCGATATAATCCCGGCCGATAAACTCGCGGTACGCCGCGTTGAAAAGTCCCTTATCCCGGATCGATTCAATGATTTCGGGTGCGTTGCACCGGAACATCACCCCGTTATCCTTATATTCTGTCGCGTAGGTATCGCGGATCGCGGGATCCCTTTTCAAATCAAAAGCGAAATTCATGTAATTGAACCACGTCGCCCCGCGTTTACGGTAACAGTCGACAAAATCAAAAAAAACAGACGCGGAAGATCGTCCGCTTCGCTTCGCGAGCGCTCTCGACATCCCGAATACATTTTTCCACTGGATTGTCATCAGACGGCGAAAAATCATAATAGCCTCCCGCTCCGCCGAAGATACGTATGCTGATATACTCAGGCATACGCAGAAATTCCCTAATTCAGAAGTATTATATGTCTCCCGTTCAGGCAGCGTCAAACTGTCGCCAAATGCCATAAGGGGGGCGGTATTATCGGCCGGGCGATACAGCCTGTTGACAGAGTAGCGAGATATCGATATCATAATATCGATTAAAAGTTGCTCCACGCCTGCCGCAAACACATGCGCAAAAGGAGGATACCCTGTGGAAATACGATCATTTACGATTCAAACGCTTGAAAGGCTTCCCTATTATCTTCACTACATGGAATCACGCGAAACGGAAGATGTCTCGTCGAGAGATCTGGCAAACGCACTCGGGCTGAACGAAGTCCAGGTTCGCAAGGATCTTGCCGCTGTCAGCAGCAAAGCAGGCCGGCCGCGCAGAGGATTCGAGCGCAAACCGCTCATTCGTGACATACGTGAAGCGCTCGGCTTCGGGCGCATGGATGAAGCCGTTATCGTCGGCGTCGGCCATCTCGGCACGGCGCTCATTAACTACAAAGGGTTCAGAGAATTAGGACTGCGCATCGTCGCCGGTTTTGATCTGCAAGTTGAGGACGAGATCTGGGTCAACGAGACACCCGTATTTTCATCGGACCGTCTCAAAAACCTGATCCCGCGCCTGAACGTAAAAATGGCGATTCTCACCGTAAACAGCGAAAACGCGCAGGCCGTCTGCGACGAACTTGTCGCGGCAGGTATCCGGGCGATCTGGAACTTCTCGCAGGTGATGCTGAACGTGCCGGACAATGTCATCGTCCGGAATGAAAATATGGCGGCTTCGCTTGCTGTGCTGAGCGAATATCTTTCTACCGGAAATAATAAATAACAAAACAAAAAAGAGCATACAGGAGGACTTTGGATGAATTCCAGCGTTTCTAATCAGAAATTCAGATGTGTCTGTGATATTCTTGACCGCTACGAACACAAATCGAGCGCTCTGATTCCGATTCTGCAAGCCATTCAGGAGGTATACGGCTATCTTCCCGAGGACATCATGACGTATATCTCGACAGCGCTCAAAATCTCACCTTCGCGGATATACGGCGTCGCCACTTTTTTCACACACTTCACGCTGACGCCTAAAGGACTTCACGTCATCAAAATCTGCGATGGAACGGCGTGCCATGTCAACCGCTCGGGTGAAATACTCGAGGCCGTGATGAAGCATCTCAACCTGAGCGACAAAAAGAGAACGACGGACGATGGCATTTTTACACTTGAAACAGTCGCCTGTCTCGGCGCGTGCGGACTCGCGCCAGTCATCGTTGTCGATGAAAAAGCGCACGGACAGATGACTCCGGATACCGCCGTCGCACTGATTGAAGCCATACGTGAGAGCGACCGTGAACAGGAGGCGACCGCATGACCTACAAACCGCTGGCCGATTTGGCAGAACGTTACAGAAAAGAAACGGCATGCTATGAACGCACCATCGTCGTCTGCGCGGGAACAGGCTGTCTTGCGAACGGTTCGGGCGAAGTCTATGAGGCGTTTCTTGATTATGCCGCAAAAAACAGATACCCGCTCACCGTAGCGATGAAAAAAGAAGAAGCGAAAGGGCTTCTGAAACACAGCGGGTGCCAGGGCTTCTGCCAGAAAGGACCGCTTGTTGAAATATATCCCGAAGGGTACTGCTACACGCACGTTAAACCTGAAGATGTTCCCGAAATCGTCGAGAAGACATTGATAAGGGGAGAAGTCGTCGATCGACTTACGTTCCACGACGCCGATGGCGCCCCGATCCCGCGGCAGAAGGACATTCCGTTCTATGCGCGCCAGCAGCGGACGACGCTTGCGTTCTGCGGATCAATCGACGCCACGGACATCGGCGAATACGCCGCGCGCGGCGGTTACGAGGCCGCGGCGAAAGCCGTGCTGGAGATGTCGCCGGAAGACATCTGCCAGGCTATGACAGATTCCGGTCTTCGCGGACGCGGAGGCGGCGGATTTCCGACCGGGAAAAAATGGGAGTTTGCCCGGCGCAATGTGTCGGATAAAAAATACATCATCTGCAACGGTGACGAGGGAGATCCGGGCGCCTTCATGGACCGGTGTCTGATGGAAGGCAACCCTCACAGCATCATCGAGGGCATGACCATCGCCGCACAGGCGATCGGCGCCGACGAGGGCTATATTTATGTCCGCACGGAATATCCGCTTGCTGTGAAAAGACTCCGTCTCGCCGTCAAAGAAGCGGAGACACACGGGTTCCTCGGCGAATCCATCTTCGGATCAGACCGGGCGTTCTTCATTCATGTTTTCGAGGGAGCGGGCGCATTCGTCTGCGGCGAGGAGACGGCGCTGATCGCGTCCATCGAGGGAAAGCGCGGCATGCCCATGCCAAAGCCGCCATTTCCCGCATTGTCCGGTCTCTTTGGCAGACCCACCATCATCAACAACGTTGAAACGCTGTCGTCCGTTCCCGTCATTCTTCGCATGGGACCGGAAGCGTACGCGAAACGTGGAACGGAAGCGTCTCCCGGAACAAAAACCTTTGCGCTCACCGGCCACGTCGCCAACACCGGTCTCATTGAAGTCCCTCTGGGCACGACACTCCGTGAAATCATCGGCGAAATCGGCGGAGGTGTTATCTGCGACGGCGAGAATGTCGGACTCGACTTCAAGGCCGTTCAGATCGGCGGGCCATCCGGAGGCTGCCTCACATGGAAACACCTTGACATGCCGCTCGACTACGAGACGCTCCGCTCCATCGGTGCCATGGTCGGTTCCGGCGGTCTCGTCGTCATGAATCAGAACACGTGTATGGTTCAGATCGCACGCTTCTTCATGCAGTTCACGCAAAATGAATCATGCGGAAAATGCACAGTTTGCCGGGAAGGGACGAAGCAGATGCTGAATCTCCTCGACGATATCATCGAAGGGCGCGCGACGATGGAGACACTCGAACTCCTGGAAGATCTTGCGGAAACGGTGAGTATCGGTTCGCTGTGCGGTCTCGGAAAAACGGCGCCCAATCCCGTGTTGTCCACGCTCCGCTATTTCCGCGACGAGTATCTCGCCCACGTGGAAAAACGTCACTGCCCGGCAAACGCCTGCAAAGCGCTCGCGCGTTATTCGATTGATAACGATACGTGCAAACGCTGCGGACTTTGCGCCAGAAAATGTCCTGTAAACGCGATCAGCGGATCCCGCGAGGAAGGTTACGCCATACAGCCGGAGAAATGTATACGATGCGGTGCGTGTGCCGCGAACTGCCGATTTAAGGCCATCAAGACCGCATAAGGAGAATGACCATGGAACGATTTTCGATTACGATTGATCAGTGCCAGGTGCCCTACGAGGGAGAAAAAAATCTACTCGAAGTTATCCGCAAAGCCAACATCGACCTTCCCACTTTTTGCTATCACAGCGAAATCAGCGTCTACGGCGCATGCCGTCTCTGCATGGTTGAAGTCGAGGGGCAGGGCACGGTACCCGCGTGCTCGACGCCGGTCCGTGAAGGCATGGTTGTCCATACGAACACAAAACGCCTGCGGAAAATGCGGAAAATCATCATCGAGCTTATGCTCGCGAGCCATAACCAGTCATGCACGACGTGCGACACCAGCAACGACTGCCGTTTACAGGCAATCGCCAAACAGCTCGGCGTCCGCGAGGTGCGCTTTAAGCAGAAAAAAGAATTCGCTCCGGTTGACACGACGAGTGACGCCATCGTGCGCGATCCGAGCAAGTGCGTTCTCTGCGGCGACTGTGTCCGCGTCTGCAACGAGATCCAGTCGGTGGGCGTTCTTGACTTTGCGGACCGCGGCGCGGACGCGCGCGTAGTTGCCTGCTACGATAAGGGTATGGGTGAGATCGAATGCGTCAACTGCGGTCAGTGCGTTAAGGTCTGCCCTGTCGGCGCGCTGACCATCAAATCCGAGATTGACCGTGTTTTTGAAGCCATTGATGACACTTCGAAAACCGTCGTCGTCCAGATCGCTCCTGCCACGCGCGTCGCCATAGGCGAACAGTTCGGCCTCGACTCCGGGCAGATCACAACGGGACAGATGATCACGGCGCTCCGCATGGTCGGATTTGATAAAGTGTTCGATACGGCTTACGGCGCCGATGTTACCGTGATCGAGGAGGGGAGCGAATTCCTGAAACGATACAGGGAAAACCGCGATCTACCGCAGTTCACATCATGCTGCCCCGCCTGGGTAAAATTCGCGGAGCAGTATTGTCCCGACGTTCTTTCACTTCTCTCTTCCTGTCGTTCGCCTCAGCAGATGTTTGGATCGCTTGCCAAAGACCAGCTGTCGGACACACTGGGTATCCCGCGCGAGGACATCGTTGTTGTCTCCGTCATGCCATGCACGGCAAAAAAGTTTGAGGCGCGCCGTCCCGAATTTGCCGTCGACGGCAATCCCGATGTGGACTTTGTTCTCACGACGCGCGAACTGACGCGTATGATTCAGGAGGTCGGCATTGATTTCTCAAAACTGTCTCCGGGTTCCTTTGATATGCCATTCGGCTTCAACACGGGCGCGGGTGTCATTTTTGGCGCGTCGGGCGGTGTCTCCGAGGCCGTCCTGAGGTACGCCGCGTCCGCGCTCGGCGAGAACGGCGACCAGACCTTTACCCAGCTTCGCGGAAGCGAAGGTACCCGCGTGACCGAAATAGAAATCGGCGGCGCAACGCTCCGTCTCGCCGTCGTGAGCGGGCTCGCCAACGCGCGCAGGCTGATCGATCGGATCCGGAGCGGCGACGCGCACTATGACCTGATCGAAGTCATGGCCTGCCCGGGCGGATGCGTCAACGGAGGCGGCCAGCCTGTTTCCAAAACGCGCGACACGGTATATCGGCGCTCACAGGGGCTTTACAACAACGACCGCATGCTGCAGCTTCATGTCTCCGATGAAAACCCCTATCTTCAGAAAATGTACAGCGACCGGCTGGATGAAACACGCGCGCATCATCTGCTGCATACAACATATCAGAACCGCAAGCGCGTCGCGCTTGACGATGTCCTGCTTTCCGACAGCGATCCGGAGAATACCGTCGAGCTGAATTTCTGCTTCGGAACAAGCTGCTATGTGCGCGGCGCGCAAAAGCTGTACAACAATGTACTCAAGGCCATCGAGGAAGAGGGAATAGGTGAATTTTGCGCCATTCGGGCGTCCTTCTGCGGAGAACGCTGCAAAAACGGTCCCGTCCTCACGGTAAACAACGAAGTCATCGATCACTGTACGGAAGAAAAAGCGATGGACGCTATACATAAAATCCTCGCGCGAAAAAAACCTGCTCAGCGCGTCTGAACTGAAAAGCCTGCGCGGCGGATAAAAAGGAAAACGACAAAATGGCAGAAGTATTCACAGATCCCGCGGAACAGGACGACAACGTCATCAAGACAAACCCGGCCAACTGTATGGACTGCTACCGCTGTGTGCGCGCGTGTCCTGTCAAGGCCATCCGCGTCACAGGCGGTTATGCGCGCGTCGAAGCTGAGCTCTGCATTCAGTGTGGACGCTGCGTGCGCGAATGCCCGCAGCACGCCAAACTTATCGCGGGTTCGCTTGCTGAAGTCAAAGCTATGATCGCTTCGGGCGAGCGTGTCGCAGCGAGTGTCGCGCCTTCGTTTCCCGCTGTTTTTCCCGACTGGCGGAGTACCCGCCTGCCTTCGGCTCTCCGCAGGCTCGGCTTTTGTTACGTCGGGGAGACAGCCGAAGGCGCTGAGGCTATTTCACGCGAATCGCTGAAACATCTGGAAGACGGAAGCATCTTCACGGCGTGTCCCGTCGTCGTACGTTATATTGAGCAGGAACATCCCGAATTCATTGACAGGCTGATCCGTGTCGCGTCACCGATGATCGGCCACGCCCGTATTCTGCGCAAACGGCTCGGCGACGACATCAGAATCGTCTTTATCGGCCCCTGCGCCGCTAAAAAACAAGAAATTAAGCGTTTCGAAAACAATGGAAACGTCGATGCCGCGCTGACGTTTAGCGAACTATGCGAATGGTTTGAGGAAGCCGGAATCGATCTTCGCCACTGTCCGGAAACGCCGTTTGACGGAGAGGGTGGATACGATGTCGCGCGGCTGTTTCCGCTTGAGGGCGGTATGCTGAAAACATGTGGCATTTCAGCCGACGCCGCGATAGACGACATCATCCATCCATGCGGTCCGCACGCTGTACGCGAACTGTTTCATAGCCCGCCGTCGGCGTGGTCATTCCGCGCGGCGGAACCACTTTTCTGCGACGGAGGCTGCATCGGCGGACCGGGATTCCCCAATGATACCAATATCTATCAGCGCCGCCGGCAGGTACTCAGCTATGTCCGTAAAAAACAACTCGGCAAACCGTCGTCAATTCCCGACGACGTCGATCTCGAGGTATTTTTCGAACACAAAAAGCGCTCACTTTCCATAGATGATGTCAGCGAAACGGAGATTGAATGCATCCTCGCGGCCACGGGGAAAGCTGACAAGAGCCAGCGCCTCAACTGCGGCGCGTGCGGCTACAACAGTTGCCGCGAGAAAGCGGCGGCCGTCGCGCTCGGCATGGCGGAAGCTTCGATGTGCATTCCTCAGATGCGCCGGCTCGCGGAACGCAAAATTGACCAGATTATCGAGCTGTCCCCTACAGGTGTCGTTGTCCTCGACGAAGACCTTCACATCGTACAGATGAATCCGGCTTTCCGTGAGATGTTTCTCTGCACCGACCGCGTCATCGGAAGGGAGATCAGTTACCTTATCAGCCCGATCAGCTACGAAAAGGCGGCCGAAGGCGCAGAAGATGCGGTTGAGGCTGTGCGGTCGAAATATGGAAAACGTTATCAGGAAATTGTCTACCGCTCTGAAGACCGAAAACAGTACATCGGCTTTTACATGAATCTTTCCAAAATCAAACTCGACGGCAGCCAGATGAATCTTATCCGCCAACAGACAATCGACCAGGCGAAAACACTCTTGAACCATCAGGTTGAATTTGCGCAGAATATGGCACAGTATCTGGGTGAGAGCACGGCAGAAAGCGAAGCACTTCTCAAACGTATGATCGACTTTTATGAGGAAAAGGAATAACACCATGCTTCACTACGATACCGTCATACGTCAGCGCATCAAGGACGGGCACACCGTGTGCGGCGATCATGTCGAATTTTTCAGCTTCAAGGACAGCTACTATTTCGGCGTGTTCGACGGGATCGGATCAGGCGTCTACGCCAATCTCGCCGCTATCGGCAGCGGATGCCGCTGGCGCACGATGATTCACGAAGGACTGTCGCTTACGGAAACCTGTGAAACCATCGCCGCCGATATGAACAGGGCGCGAAGCGGCCAAGCACCGTTCACGGCATTCAACGCGCTCATGCTGACGCGCCACGGCAACGCGCTCGTGTACACATACGAAGCGCCTAAACCTATTATCCGCCGCGCCGGGGTCATTCAGGTCATGGAACCGCGTTTTTACACGGCGGGTTACGAGATCATCGGCGAGTCGAAGTTTGATGTGGACTGCGGCGATCTCGTCTGCCTGATAAGCGACGGTGTCAGCCAGGCCGGTCTTGGAAGAGGATATGTGCTCGGATGGAGCGAACACGGCGCGGCTTCCATGCTGGAACCTCTTCTGAACGAACATACACCCGGGGATGCCGCAGACGCCATATTGGAGCATTGCCGGAAGATTTCCGGTTTCCGGCACGAAGACGACGCGACGGCGCTTATCATTCAGACCGTCGAGGCCACCCGTCTCAGTCTTTTCTCCGGGCCGCCGGGAACGCGGGAACGCGACGCGGATTACGTCGACGCTTTCCGGAAGGCATCAGGAACGCGCGTCATCTGCGGTTCGTCAACAAGCGGTCTTTTTGCGCGCGAACTTCACACGTCCGTCAGGCTTTTATCAAAGGGTGACGGACTGCAGTCCCCGCCACGTTACACTTTAGAGGGCGCTGACCTCGTCACGGAAGGCGCGCTCGTTCTGAACCAGGCTGCCAACCTGATTACTGCCGGCCTTGACACGATTTCCGGCGACACAACACCGGAGATTTTGACGCGTATGCTCCTTAAAGCAGATGTCATCGATCTCTACGAGGGAACCGCGCAAAATGAGGCGCATCAGATGCAGCTTTTCAAACAGCTCGGCATCCGCCCGCGCAAGGAAGCGCTGCGCATCATAGAAAAGGCGCTGGAAAAGCGCGGGAAAATGGTGCGCCACCACATGTTTTAATGCCCCAGTGGCGCATTTCCATCCAGTTATTCTGGCATTCAGCTTTAAGGGAAAAACTTGTTTTTAATGGACCGGCGATTGATAGATACGATTATATAGATACAATTTAACGAATAATTGGTGAAGAAAATGTAAAGAAAATTGACAACATTCACGGATTATGCTATTAGTAAAGCACAATATATTTTATGCAGCGACGGCTCAGGCCGTCGCGTCCGGAACAGGGTGAGAATCCCTACGAGCGGGTCACTGTGATGCGGTGAGGTGATAACCGAAGCCGATAAGTCAGATACGGATTGGAACCGAAGCTTCCCTCGATCGGAGCGGTGTTTTGTCTATACGGCACACGCGCTGTTTTTCGAAGGATAGCACGTGTGCTTTTTGTTTGGGAATGATTTTCACCGACCGGAAGAAGGGGAGGCGGCAGAACACACATCGGGGCGAACGCCGCGCCCGCGGCATTCGAGGGAACCTGTCAGTTGAAGCGGTCGGATTCGCCGCGGAAAGGAGCAAGGGGAACAATTGGCTTTGATACAGAATGGACCGGAAGTCATGGTTGCGCGGGAGCGAAAGCCGTCCATCCCCGCGCAGGCCTGAAAACACCAGCCTGACGAAGAAGGCCAGGCGCAGATCCGCAGATCTTAATTCAAATAAGTAAAAATACACGCTAAAGGAGGTACAGAGGGCAGACGCGCCAGCTGACCGCCCTCTGTACCGGTCGGAGAGGAGGGCAATCCAGCGTTTGCCCTCCTTTGTTTTATGAAAAGGTTGTTTGTCAACAAGATCGTTGTCCTTATTGTTGCCGCGATCATGTGTTTATCATTGCTGCCATCGCTGTTGTCTGACGTTAAGGCTTTTGATGGCACGTATTATCAAGTATGGTTCACATCAGAAAATGATCCGGATGGTTCAAAACGAGCCGATGCAATTTCAAAATTAATATCATCAAGCGATAGATATATTTCATCAGATGGGGCGGCGTTAGATAAGTTAGAAAATAATAGAATGTTTGTCTCTTGGCGCCATGATAATTGGCCGGAAGGGCTGATCGGTTTCTCGATTACGGGAGGACTTGAAAGCGCGTATTATTTTGATGATATTGAGCTAGGTTCACCACATACCGTTCTCAAGTTGCCGGACTCGCGCGATCCCAGCAATACAATTGACACATTTGTAGCGAAAACCCCGGTGATGTTTTCCATTGTATTTGGACCCTACTCTGCTCCAACGGAAGACATCACTATCACGCTGATTTTCAAAGCAGAAGGGGTGACACCGTTGTTCCAGGCGCTCGCCTCAAGTTATTCAGCTAACGGGAGTGCTTCGGCTGAATTTACCCGCAATGTGGAAGAAAAGAGTGAGTATCATCTCAC
>JAKPXB010000038.1 GCA_029570375.1 Bacillota bacterium
AAGTGCCTTGGGCGGTTTTGACGGCTCAGGCAGCACGACAGCGAGGGGGACGGACAGCAGGACGGCTAACCGGGTAAATGTGTATGCGGAACCGGATCGGTAGACAATAATGTCCACAAGAGCAAAGACAAGCACGAGTGCAACGACGTAAAGTAAAGTGCGAAGCAGCCATGTAGGGCTGGCGAAAAGTGAGTGTCGAAAACGAGTGTTCGGCTGATCTTCTTTTCCACCCATCGCGAGAAACGCTGCCGTTACAAAAAGCAGTCCGAACACCCCGTGAGAAAAATGGAAGAACAGAGTGACAAAGACAGAGAGTCCAACGGTGAGCAGACCGATGACGATTCCAACGACAGGGGACATTCGGTAGTTCCCGGGATTGACGGGGACGCCGAACAAAGGTTTTTGATCCCACTTGCCATCCGCCGGGATGACGTGTGCCACGAGATCCCGGTAACAACCGACCATCATGGACAGTCCGGCGAGCATCGCCAGAGAAGCGGCGTATGTAAAAAGTGCATTTCTTTCAATAAACGCGATACGAAGCTGCCAGGCGGCAATGACAGCAATGATTTCCGACGCAAAAGCGGCTATGACAAGGCGGATGAAATAAAGGAAATGATTGGTGCTTCTCCTCATCCCCCGGGCGATAAGGAGTGCAAAAAGGGCAAACGCCGCGTGTCCTGCCATCTGTGAAATCAAGAGGATCATCGCAGGGAGAAGAGCGGGGAAAAAGACGCCCGTCATATAGAAAATTGTCAGAAAATATCCGACAAGCTTTAGCACAACACGCTCCTTCAGACGGGAAATTACACAGTCACATAAAAAACAAGCAGCCGTTCAGGCGCGAAAGGTCGGTTGTTTTTCCGGTCCGAACAAGTGAAATTTCCTTGCCCATGCCTGCGAACTATTGTATCATGACCTCGTATGTCAAACAATCTGAACGCCCGGATGACATCGATTCAGGTGACTTTGTGAGGTACGCGTTTCCGGTGCTCCGGCTATCGCGGCATCGCTCGGTGAATCCGTCCTGTCAGAGTAGATAAATGGAAGTTTTACATGGGTTTTGGTCTGAATATTGGAATTGATTTGGGAACAGCCACCGTACTAGTTTACGTTCACGGCAGAGGTATTGTGTTGAGGGAACCCTCTGTCGTGGCGGTCAATACCAGAACCGGCAGGGTACTCGCTGTCGGTGAACGCGCCAGTCTTATGCTGGGTCGCACGCCTGATATTGTGAAAGCTGTCCGCCCTCTCCGCGAAGGTGTTATCTCCGATTTCCAGGTGACGGAGATCATGTTGAAGGAATTCATTAACCGCATCAATACCGGCTTTCTTTCCCGCTATTTCAAACCGACGATCGTCGTCTCCGTTCCCGGTGTCATTACGCCTGTAGAGCAGAAAGCCGTCGAGGATGCCTGCCGTCACGCAGGCGCACGCCAGGTTTTTCTGATCCGCGAACCGATCGCGGCAGCGATCGGCGCCGGGATCGATATCACCCAGGCGAGTGGAAGCATGATTATCGATATCGGCGGGGGGACGACGGATATTGCGGTGATTTCCCTGTGCCGCCCTGTTGTTGATGCTTCGATAAAAGTCGCCGGGGATAGATTTGACGAAGCGATTGTCCGCTATGTCCGGCGGAAGCACAATGTCCTGATCGGCGAGCAGACGGCGGAGGAATTGAAAATCAACATCGGGTGCGCTTACCCGCGTGAAGAGGAGCTCACCATGGAGGTGCGGGGGCGCAATCTCATCACCGGGATGCCCGCTATCCTGACGATCAGTTCGACGGAAATGCTCGAAGCGCTTGAGGAGCCGGTGAGCGCGATCTTCGAGGCCATTCACTCTGTCCTCGAACAGACTCCTCCGGAACTCATGGCGGATTTGAGCCAGCGGGGAATTGTCATGACGGGGGGAGGCTCGCTTCTCTACGGTCTTGACAGAATGCTCGCGACACGCGTCGGCATTGAGGTGATTGTCGCGGAGGATCCTGTCTCTTGTGTGGCGATCGGAACCGGTATCGCGCTCAATATCATGGACAAATTCTCTGACCTGGCAGGATTGTAGAGCGGCGTATCTCATGTTTGTTTATAACGAGAAAACAGTTGACGGATTCGAGAGGCTTGTTTTATACTTGCGTTGATTCCCAAGCTGTGTTGTTCATAAACATTTTCAGCCTTGTGGGCTGTCGTATCGAGGGAATCAATCAAAGTCTACTTCGATCTCCAGTGAAACAAAAGTTAAGGGGAACGTAAAACGTGGATAAGTGCCGGGGGCACTGCACGTTCAAGATAAATAGAGGAGCTAATATGGCACAGCCTGATCTTCGCGGCAAAACGAAAAAAGACCTCGCCGCCATCGCCCACATTTCCGGGCTGCTGACACCGGCCGATACCAGCCGCATGACGAAACAGCAGCTGCTCGATTACCTGACGAGCGTCGCGCAGGACGCGGAGAGCACTGCGATTGTATCCGATATAAAAACGGAGAGCGCAGATCGCCTTCAAGTCACGGGCAAGAAACAGCCTAAACCGCGCGCGGAAGTAAAAGCGAAAGAAACCGATGCCAAAGAATCGGAAACGGACGGATCGGCCAGCGCGGACTCAAAACAGGAGACAGCAACAGAAGCCGAACCATCGCCAAAGAAGGCGAAGACGACAGCGGCGCGTAAACCACGGGTACCGAAGACCAAGAAAACGGAACCGGAAGAAGGAAAGAAGGCGAGCGCCAAAACTGTCCGCCAGGTCAAAAAAGCGGCGTCGGCGAAAGCGGACGATAAGCACAAGTCCGATGACGGGGCGGCTGTTCCTGAGGCGGCGGAACAGGAAGACGCCGGAGTGGTCACTCCCGCAGCCGAGACGACACCGCGGGCAGGAGAGAACGGAGTTTCTGAGGATTTTGCAGGTGAGGCGAGTCCTGAAACAGATGAGAAAGCGGATGAGAAAACTGAGGAGAAGCCCCAGGAGATCGCCACTGGCGTGCTGGAAGTGATGCCGGAGGGATACGGCTTCCTCCGCGTCGACAATTACATTCAGAGCGGTCGCGATATCTACGTACCTCCCCAGTATATCCGCCGTTTTAATCTGCGCACGGGCGATCTCGTCACAGGTCCCGTGCGGCAGCAGCGCGACAATGACCGCTATAAAGCGCTCTTTTATATCCGCGAAGTCAATGGCGAAACACCCGATAAGATGATCCGCCGGCCTCATTTTGACCGCCTGACGCCTATTTACCCGAGGGAGCGCTATACACTGGAGACTACGCGCGAAGAACTGTCTACGCGTATCGTCGACCTGATCTGCCCGATAGGAAAAGGACAGCGGGGGATGATCGTTTCGCCTCCGAAAGCCGGAAAGACGATTTTTCTTCAGAAAATAGCGAACGCGATTACTGTCAACAACCCGGACACGAAATTAATCGTTCTTCTCATCGACGAGCGCCCCGAGGAAGTGACGGATATGCAGCGTTCAATCGAGGGAGAAGTCGTCTATTCTACTTTCGACAAAACACCCGAGAACCACGTCCGCATCACAGAGCTCGTTTTGGAACGCGCCATGCGCCTTGTGGAACTCGGCAAGGATGTCGTTATCCTTCTCGACAGCATCACGCGCATGGGTCGGGCGTATAACCTGACGATCAACCCGACGGGGCGGACCCTTTCGGGCGGCCTGGATCCCGGCGCACTCTACGGGCCGAAGAGGTTTTTCGGAGCGGCGAGAAATATTGAGCACGGCGGAAGCCTGACAATCATCGCGACGGCGCTGATCGAGACGGGTTCGCGTATGGATGAAGTCATCTTCGAAGAATTCAAGGGCACCGGCAATATGGAAGTCATCCTCGACCGGAAGCTCGCTGACAAGCGCATTTTCCCCGCGATCGACATCACGCGCTCCGGGACGCGCCGCGAAGAACTTCTCCTGACGGAGAAAGAACTCGACGCCGTGTGGATTCTGCGCAAGACATTCTCACAGCTTGAGACAGCCGCTGTGACGGAGACGATGCTCGGACTCCTGATGAAAACGCGCGATAACGATCAGTTCATCTCGTCGATCAACGTATCGATGACCGATAAATCGCTCTTTGAAGCCATGCGTGGCGGGATGCCGAAGCGCGATACCAACTCATCCGGTCCGGCCGCGCGAACGGGCAGCCTATAAGATAGAATCGATTGTGATATGGATTTCCTGTCATTTGTACGAGATACCGCTTCAAACCCGCTTCTAGCGGTAACCGTCCTCCTGACATTCGGTGTCATTCTTGTAAACGGCTGGACCGATTCACCCAACGCGATCGCCACGGCAGTATCGACGCGCGCTCTGTCCGTCCGTTCCGCCATTATCCTGGCGGCCGTTATGAATTTTCTCGGCGTTTTCATGATGACGATGATCAGCGCGACAGTGGCCGAGACGATTTTCCATATGGTTGATTTTGGCGGCAACGCATATGACAGCATTGTCGCCCTCTGCGCCGCGATGGTGGCTATCGTCGTTTGGGCTTCCGGGGCTTCATACTTCGGCATTCCCACAAGTGAAAGCCACGCGCTGATCGCCGGGTTGTCCGGCGCGGCTATCGGGATGCATGGCAGCCTGGCGGGTATCAATGGCGCGGAATGGGTAAAAGTCGTGTATGGGCTTATCCTCTCTTCCATCCTCGGATTCGGTTTTGGATACATCACCACAAAAATCATCGCTGTTCTTTTTTGCGGCGGGTACAGACGTCCTCTGGCGAACGGCTTCCGAAAAGCGCAGATCGGCGCGGCGGCCGGCATGGCGTTTATGCACGGCGCGCAGGATGGCCAGAAGTTCATGGCCGTTTTTATGCTCGGGATTATGCTCAACAAGGGCCAGACGGCCACGCACGCGTTTACTGTTCCTGTGTGGATGATGCTGCTGTCTTCAGTCATCATGGCGCTCGGAACTTCGATCGGCGGATACCGCATTATTAAATCAGTTGGGATGGATATGGTAAAACTCGAACCATATCAGGGTTTTGCCGCCGATATGGGCGCGAGCGTCAGCCTCCTGCTGGCGCAGATCTTCGGGCTGCCTGTGAGCACCACCCAGACAAAAACGATGGCGATTGTCGGCGTCGGGGCTTCCGGGCGTCTTTCAAGCGTCAAATGGCGAATCGTCGGTGACATGGTGGCGAGCTGGGTGCTGACATTCCCGTGCTGCGGCCTGATCGGATATGGCATGACAAAGTTGTTTATGGCGATTTTTTAGGAACGCGTGCGCCCCAAAAAGGTATGGCGCCGATCAGATCGTTTGAGGAGCGGATGGGATGAAAAGGAAAAAGAAGACGGATTATTTTGAGTCGTTGCGGGAACTTGTCGATTATGTTCAGAAAGCGGCGGGTTTTCTCAGTGAGACAATGAATGATTACAAGGTAGAGTTTTTGCCGCACTCGCTTGAGAAGATGCACGATATTGAGCATTCGGCAGATCTGGCACTCCATGAACTCACGGCCAAACTCGTCCGTGAATTTATCACACCCATCGAGCGGCAGGACATCATGTCCATAGCGGATCAGATCGACGATGTGACGGATTCCATTGAAGATGTCCTGATGCGCCTGTATATGTTCAATATCCAGGCGATCCGCGAGGAAGCCTTTGATTTTGCCGCGGTGATTATTAAAAGTTCCGAAGTCTTGTTAAAGATCATGACGGAATTCGCTCATTTCAGGCGTTCGAACGATATCCGTAAATATATTATCGAGCTGAACAATCTCGAAGAAGAGGGTGACGCGATCTATGTGCGCGCGATCCGAAGGGTGTATCTCGAAGATGAGGACCCCATCGCTGTTATCGCCTGGACCGAGATTTTCCGGCGGCTTGAGGGCTGCTGCGATGAATTCGAAGATGTCAGCGAAGAGATTGAGCATGTTCTCATGAAGAACACCTAGGTTTGTTTGACAATTCCGACCGTCGGTCGTTATACTCAGAGGCGTCAGGGGAGCCGCCGCGGGCGGCTGAGAGGACAGATGTCGACCCTTGAACCTGATCCAGGTCATGCTGGCGAAGGGAGTACAGCTTGCGTCGTTTTTCTCGTACACAAAGACAGCTCTATCTGAGCGCGGGGCGTCAGATGGCGGCAAGAATTCTGTCACCTCTGCTTCTTATTATGATGCTTCTTCTGGCCGTGCAGTGGCTGTCCGACGCGGGGATCATCCGCCGTTTTATCCTGCCCGCGCCTTCCGAAGTCGCGCAGTCTCTTATACACGATACGCGCGAGATGAAGACGCATCTCTTTCATACGCTGAGAATTGCGCTGGTCGGGTATTTTCTGAGCACGCTGACCGGTATCGCGTTCGCTTTGTTGATGGATCGATTTACCATCCTTTACCGCGCTTTTTATCCTCTGATCGTCATTACGCAAACCATTCCCACACTGATCATCACGCCTGTGATCGTTCTGATTTTCGGTTACGGCGATATACCGCGCCTGTTCGTTGTGATCCTGACGTGCTTTTTCCCTATTACAATCAGCCTGTACCAAGGGCTCAAAATGATCGATCCCGATACCATCCGCCTCATGCAGTCAATGGGGGCTTCGAGACGGGAGATCCTCCGTCATGTCAAAATACCCGGCAGCCTTCCCTCATTCTTCTCGGGACTGCGCATCTCCGCGACATACTCCGTGATGGCGGTGGTGCTGGCTGAATGGGCAGGCGGGGGGGATGGCCTCGGGATCTACATGCTGCGGACGAAAAGGTCCTTCCGGTTCGACGCGATGTTCGCTTCGATCATCTGGATTGTCATCCTGAGTCTGCTCTTTTATGTTTCGGCGCTCGCGCTCGAATACGTGTGTATGCCGTGGGAATCGGCAGTCAGAAAAGAAGGCCCGCCCCGCGCGGGCATAAACATACACGGATCGAAACAGCCGCCGGGTTAAACGGCGCTGCCAGAAAAGGAAAGGGGAACATCCCATGAAAAAGAACAAAAACGTAAGGAACAGAAATTCTTTAATACGGTCTATCGTTATCATTCTCGTTCTCGCGGCCGGAATGCTGGCAGCGTGCGGCGGGAATCATCAAGGCGGAGACAATCCGCCGGCAAATGACAACAGGGACGAGGTCGTATTCGCGCTTGACTGGACGCCCAACACGAACCATTCGGGCCTCTTTCTGGCGAAGGATAAAGGGTACTACGCCGCCGAATCGATGGAGGTCGATTTTCAGGAATCCGATATGAATTTTATTGAGATGGTCGCCAACGGGACCGCCGCGTTTGGCATTGCCGCGCAGGAACAGGTTCTTCAGGCGCGCGCTTCCGACGCGAAAATACCGATCGTTGCGATCGCGGCCATATTGCAGCATAACACATCCGGTTTCGCTTCACCGGAGGCGCGCGGCATCCGGTCACCCAAAGATTTCGAAGGGAAAACGTACAGCGGTTGGGGAACTGAGCTTGAACTCGCGATTATGAAAACGCTCATGCAAAAAGAGGGGGCTGACTTCAGCAAAGTGAAAATCATCAATCAGTCAGCGAGCAACTTCATGGCGAGTATGGAGACGGAAGCGGATTTTGCCTGGATCTATTATGGATGGGACGGCGTCAGTTGTGAAACATCCGGTTTCGGGATCAACTTTATCCTCCTGCAGGATATCGACGAAAGGCTCGATTTTTACTCTCCGCTGATTATCACGAACGAAAAAACGATTGAGGAAAATCCTGATCTCGTCAGGCGTTTTCTGAGGGCGACGGCCAAAGGTTACACGCTCGCGATCAGTGACCCTGAGGCGGCAGTCGAAAGCCTGATGAAGGTGGCTCCCGAGCTCGATCGGAAACTCGTCGCGGAAAGCCAGAAATACTTGAACCAACGCTATATGTCCGACGCGCCACGCTGGGGGGATATGGAGAGCCGCGTCTGGGAAGGATTTGCGGCGTGGATGGAAGAGCATGGACTGCTTAATCACCGCATTGATCCCGCGGACGCATTTGACACGAGCTTTTTGCCATGAGGCTCCGGTTTGTCTCTTTGGATTCCGGCGGATGGCAGATGTGATCAACAGGCAGGGTTTGGGAATGGATGACATGGCAGCCGGCAGGGAAAATGTTTTATCCTGCAATGCGATCAATAAACGTTATGGCGACGACCTGATTCTTCGGGATGTCCATCTGACATTGAAAAGAGGGGAAATCGTCTCCGTCCTCGGACAGAGTGGCAGCGGCAAAACAACGCTGTTCAATATTCTCGCCGGGTTGGAAAGCGATTTCAGCGGAGAGGTGTCACGTCCTTTGCGCGTCGGCTATATGCTGCAAAAAGACTTGCTGCTCCCATGGAAGCGCGTGATCGATAACATCGCGCTTCCGCTCCTTCTCAAGGGAACCGGCAGAAAAGAAGCGCGATCCCAGGCCGGCGCCTACCTTGAGACATTCGGTCTCACAGGACTTGCTCACCGCTATCCCGCCACGATTTCAGGAGGGCAGCGGCAGCGCGCCGCACTCCTGCGCACCTATCTTTATTCGCGGGATCTGATGCTTCTGGATGAACCTTTTTCCGGGCTCGATGCGATCACGAGGGAACAACTTTATCAATGGCTTCTAAGCCATCAGGAGACGCTGGGGATGTCGATCCTGCTCATCACGCACGACATCGAGGAGGCGATCGCTCTATCTGACCGCGTCTATGTAATGACGCAGGGGCCTGCCGCTACGCTGTGGCCATCGGTCGGAGTGCCTCATGACGCCCGCATGCGTCCGCGGAACGAGATAGCCGATGCGTATCTCAGCGAAGAACAGCTGGCGCAGGTTGGCCGGATACGCGTCGAAATCCGGCGCAGGCTTTTTTCTTCTGAGCCTGATAATCCCGCCTGATATTCCCGCGCCCGGTTCAATGGCCGGTAACGCCTTTTCGCAAGTTTAGTATATACTTAACTGATCGTATGACTGCATTTTAAACGGTCGGTAAGGAGGCGCATGCTATTTCAGTTATCCATACCTTTGATGAGCGATAAGGCTGCCGCCATGCTTCCTCCCGGTTTAGCCGCCGCTGAACTCGGGAGCAAACTGGCGATGGCTGATCCGTGGATATTCGAGGACTGGCTGCCGAGCGCTGTCTTCCTCGGGCTTGGGCTCATCGTGTTTTTTATCAGAAGGCCGATAGCCAAAGCTCTGCTGCGTATTTTTCTCGCAGGAACCAAACGGCGCCATCCCCACGCGTACGATCTCATGTGTTCGGAGATGATCCGTCCGTTAGGTATGCTGTTTCCGACTGTGCTCCTCTCGATTGCCGCCAGGCTGGCGGTTTTTATCCCGGATCCGTGGATCACCTTTCTTATCCGTCTGACCGATTCGCTGACGACGGCTGTCGCTTTCTGGCTTCTCTATAAAACAGCGATGTTTACCGGTGTGCTTGTCATGCGCCGGCAGGCTAAGACCGATATGCCGATTGGTGTCACCGGAGCGAAGTTTGTTGTGTCGATGATCCGTGTTTCAATTGTCGTCATCGGTATCTTTGTTCTCCTGTCCCTCTGGGTGAAGAATGTCACCGGTCTAGTGACAGGCCTTGGCATCGGCGGTCTCGCGATATCGCTCGCCGCGCAGGATACGCTTGCAAACTTTCTCGGAAGTCTGGCGCTGTTGCTCGATGAGCCGTTTAAAGTAGGCGACTGGATTTCGACGACCGGCGGCGAAGGAGTGGTCGAGGAAATCGGACTCCGTTCCAGTAAACTGCGTTCGTTGGACGGCGCCCTCCTTTCGATGCCCAATAAGGAACTGGCAAGCGCCGTAATCACAAATCACTCGAACCGCGAGTTGCGGCGCACCGAATTCACCCTGACCCTTCCGTGGGATGTCACGTCAGAGCAGTTTGACGAATTTCGCGAACGCGCTGCCTTGATGCTTGAAGAATGTGAAGCGATCAGCTCTGTTCAGCTTATTGAGCTGCAGGAACTCAAACCGGAGGGAATGGAGCTGTTTGTGCGTTATTTCACGGGCCCTCTCTACGAGGAATCATGGAAGACGAGGAGCGAGATTAACCGTGGCCTGATGCGGATCGCGGACGACATGCATATCCACCTTTATATCCCAAACCGTATTCTGTTGACGGGAGAGGAGCACTCATGATAATAATTAGACTGATGTCACCTCACGATGATCACCCGGGTTTTATCTCTTCTCCGGAGAGAGAGCACCGATGCCCGCCAAAGGTCAGGAATCACACCATCGCACAGGAAGGGGTGGATGGCACATCCACGGAGCGTGGCTGTGCTCCGTGCCCGGGGCAGAGCGTCCGAGGCGAAAGGGATCGAATCATCCGGAAACCTGAATCGGGAGCACGGTCGGCGGTGAACGGATCGGGCGGACCGGCTCCTCTGGATCAAAGCAGAAGAACCCGTGCGGTTGATCGGAAGGCGGTTCCGGGGGGAATGCGGACAAACAAACGGCCGGAACAATCGCCCGGAGAGGCGGGACATAGTCCTCAAGGGATTACGCTTATGCGCCAGAGAGTTCGTTTCATTTATCTGACGCTCATGGTTCTCTCCTTAATTGTGATTGCCGTTTTCGCTGTGCTGCTTCATGGCAAGCTGAAAGCAGTCAAAGAGATGCCAACTGAGCCGCCCGGCTATCGGGAATTCATCGTTCATCCGCGGATAACGCTGCCGACGGAGGGTGATTCCGCTCTCCACGGGGAGAACGAGGAGAATGAAGAGATAGGGCAGGAGGATGACGAGGAGGGGCAGGCGTCCAATACAGATCAGCCTTAACAGCCGGTTTGCTGTTCGAAGAGGGCGGATGGCGCCTTATGAAGAATTTTATCAATCAAATATATCACGCGGTTATACTGCGGATCAAAGGAGAGTTATATGCCTGAACAAAAACGCCGGAGCCCGATATTTATCGCGATTATTGCAATCGTCGTGATCGCTCTACTCATCGGCGGTTCATTCATTATGTATCACAACAGTTTTGTCAGGTCCGATGAAAAGATAAACGCGGCGTGGGGGCAGGTTCAAACCCAGTATCAGCGCCGTGCCGATCTCATCCCCAATCTGGTAAATACAGTCAAAGGGTATGCCGCGCATGAAGCGAAGATCCTGACGGATCTGACTGCGCTCCGTTCAAGACACCAGCAGGCCTCTACGCCGGAGGAGCTTGAAGCTGTGGATCGCGAGCTGCGGGCGGCGATCAATGTCGCGGTGGAAGCGTACCCGGATCTGAAAGCGAATCAGAACTTCCTGGCGCTTCAGGACGAACTGGCCGGCACAGAGAATCGCATCGCCGTGGCGAGACGCGATTACAATACAGCCGTCGCGAGTTACAATCACTCCGTGCGGACAATCCCGGGGAAATGGTTCGCCGGCCTCTTCGGATTCGCCCCGCGGCCGATGTTTGAAGCGCAGCCCGGAACCGATACGCCCCCGACTGTCAGTTTCTAGAGGTTCCCATGATTGGAGCGGAAGGTTATTCCGGCCGATGGCGGGCACTGATCGCGATAGCGGCGCTGTTGTTAACTGTGCCGCTGCTGATGGCGTTTGATGTTCCGCGCAATCCAGGCGACGATTTCGCTTTTGACACGACAGCGACGCTCTCTGAGTCAACGCGCCGCACCATCCGGGAGACGAACCGCCAGATCGCTCCTTCAGGAGCGCAGGTAGTGGTTGCCGTCATCCCGACGCTCGGAAGTGACAGTATCGAGGACGCGGCGAACGAGATTTTCCGAACATGGGGGATCGGGAGCCGGGAGAAGAATAACGGCGTGCTGCTGCTTGTCGCGAAGGAAGACAGAAAGATGAGAATTGAGGTCGGCTACGGACTGGAAGGCGCGATCACCGACGCCGCTGCCGGCCGCATTATCCGCGAAATCATCGCGCCCCGTTTTAAGGAAGATGATTATGACCGCGGCGTTCTGGACGGTTTTAACGCGATCATCACGCTTATTGCGAAAGAGTATGATCTGAAGGTTGACGCGGACGGCTATGTGCAGAAACGACTGCCTTCCGATGATATGGAGAAGTATTACGTGTATCTGGCTTGTTTCGTACCTTTCCTCATTATCCTCGCTGTAGTAGGCTGGCTAAGAAGGGGCAGCTCAGGCGGAGGCTCTCTCGGCGGGGGCAGCGGCAGCGGCGGTTCATCCTGGGGAGGCCACAGCAGCGGCTCATCGGGCGGCGGCTTCGGCGGCGGTTCGTCCGGAGGAGGCGGCGCGTCCGGCGGCTGGTAATGGCTTCGCGCGCGGAGACTTTCGGGGGATAATCAGATGGCAGAGTTTTCAGACCTGATTGTATTAACGGTTGATGATCTTGAGGGAAATCTCGGAGCCGCGAAATTTCGCGAGTTTGTGAGTAAATCCGAGGCGTTCTTTGTTGACCAGGTGACAAAGATTGCGAATCACATACTGTCTCACCCTTCGATCCGGGCGATCTTTATTTCCGGGCCAACGTCCTCAGGGAAAACGACATCAACGAAACTGATGACGCGCCGGTTAACGGACGCGGGGCTTCAGGCGCACCATCTGGAACTCGACGACTATTACCGGCCGGCAGAACTGCGTTACGACAAAGACGGGCGTCCCGACTTTGAGAGCATCGACACCATTGACCTTGAACTGCTCGGAAGCGATCTGGAGCGCCTGTTCGCGGGAGAAGAAGTCGCGATCCCGACATTCGATTTCAAGGTGAGAGAACGGCGCTTTGATCCGGAAAAGAGGCTTAAGCTCACCGCTAATGATGTGCTTCTGGTCGAAGGGCTTCATGGCCTGTCTGATGTAGTCATGAACAAAGTACCGCGCGATCAACGGCTCAGCTATTTCATCATGCCCCACGCGCGCGTGCTTTCGGACAGGCGCATGCTGTCCGGAAGTGATATCAGAATTCTGCGGCGGATCAGCCGCGATGTCCGCAAACGCGCGACGACAGCGATTGACACGATCGATTACTGGCCGATGATCGACCAGTCGGAGCGCGATTTTATCCCCCGCTATCTTGAAGCGGCTGATTTCTATATCAATTCCGTTCTGATGTATGAGTTTGCGGTGATCGCGCCGATGGCGCGGTCGGAGATTGAGAAATCTCTGGATCTCTTTTTTCAGGGCGATCTCCCACCGTCACGCTACGTGATCAACGGAGCCGAACACTCCGATCTCAAAAGAGCGGTCAAGGAAGCGGTCCGCCTCTCATATGTCTGCGAGCAGCTGCCGACAGCGGATCCCTCTTTTGTCCCGGAAGACTCCATACTTCAGGAGTTTATCTGATCCCCTTTCTCCCAGCAGGTGGAGCCTGACAGGAACCGTGAAGGCGGCAAAAGAACCGGTACCGCGGTAACGCGTGAAACTACGGTGAGACGGAATTTGCTCTATCATGCAACCAAAGCGCGCCGGGAAAATCAAAGGCGTAACACAATGAAACGAATAGGAGAACAAGCGAATGGCTACGACATTAACAAAACAAAATTTCCAGGAGATGGTTATCCAAGGAGATAAACCGGCTCTCGTCGATTTTTGGGCAGTCTGGTGCGGTCCCTGTAAAACGCTTACGCCAGTGATTGATGAACTGGCAAAGAACTATGAGGGGAAGGCGCTCGTCGGGAAAGTGAATGTCGATGAAGAGCGCGCGCTCGCCCAGGAGTACCGTGTATTCAGTATTCCCACCATGTTCTTCTTTAAAGACGGAAAGGTTGTCAAGCAAATCGTCGGTGCGCGTCCGTATGAGGAGATCGCAAAGATTCTCGATAATTATATCGACTGACTGTCAGACGAAATGTGACAAACCCACGCGGACCTGATGGAATGCGTGGGTTTTTTTGGTATTAGCGGCGGCGTAAATGCGCCAGCCAGGACAACAGTGGCCGCAGGCACAGAACTTTCGTCTTCCAGACAGATGATCTGTGCCTGTGGCAGTTTCCATTGATCACAGAGCCTGAGGAGAGAGAAGATGACACGGTTACTCACGAGAGAACAGCAGAAGACGCTCGACGGCCGGTTCTGTACGTTGACAGGGCTTCCGTCGGTTCTTTTAATGGAGCAGGCGGCATCGGGCATGTCCGGGATGATCGCCGAAATAGTGAACGCGTTTGATGATGAAAGGGTTGCGTATGATGCTGTCTATTTCACAGGCGCGGGGAACAATGGCGGAGATGGATGGGCGAGCGCGAGACAATTGATGGCGAGCGGTTATCGCGTGGCAGTCTTTGACGTATACCCGGACAGGGAACTATCCGGAGACGCCGCGATCAATCGCGAGGCTTACCGCAGACTCGGAGGTGAGGTGATCACTGATCCGGCTCTCCTGCCCGGCAAAAAAGCGCGTGTTGTCATTGACGCGGTTTATGGAACCGGCTTCGAAGCCAAAAGGCCGCTTGCCGGACCTGCTAAAGAAGCCCTCGGCGCGATCAGCGCGATGAAAGAGAACGGCGCGCTGGTGATTGCCTGCGATATCCCGAGCGGTGTTGACGCCAATACGGGATGCGCCGCGGAGGAAGCTGTGGCGGCGGATATTACCTGTACTTTCGGCCGGCGTAAGATTGGGAATGTCACGCATCCCGGCTGTATGATGGCGGGTGAAGTGATCGTGTATCCGATCAGTATGACGGATCGGTTCATCGATGATGTGCTGGGTGAGGGCCCCCGTGTCCGCGTACTGGAAGAAGGGGCGGACGGCTGCGCCGGCTGCGACCGCGCAAAAGACGGGCACAAAGGGCAATTTGGCCGCGTGCTGCTGATCGGCGGCGCGGAGGGTATGGCAGGCGCTCTCATCCTCGCGGCGCGCGCGAGTGAAAAGACGGGCGCCGGTTATACGATGGTGCGTGCTCCGGAAGCCTCACTGCCTGTGATCGCCTCGGCGATTCCGTCCGCGCTCCTGTCAGCTGTGCCGGAAGAGGGTGGGGAAGTCAAAAAAGACCTCCCGAAGCCCTCTGTCATTGCCATCGGCACGGGCGCGGGGAAGGATCCCTGGGTCAAAAAAGCCATCAGCCATGTGCTTCAGCTGAGTGTTTCTGTGATTATAGACGCAGAAGGCCTGAACGCGCTCGCAGGCATGCCGGAGGCTTATGATCTTCTGCGCAGCCGCAGCAGAAACGGATTCCCTCCGGCAGTTTTGACACCGCACCCGGGAGAGTTTTTGCGTCTTGCTCCTGAACGGGCGCAGCTTCTTCGTGAAAATCGCTTAGAGGCGGCGCGCACCCTGGCGGAAGAAACACAGTCAATCATTGTTTTGAAGGGGATGGCGACTGTCATCGCGATGCCGGATGGCGACGCCTACATCAATACCAGCGGTAATGTGGGACTCGCCAAAGGCGGTTCAGGCGATGTTCTGACAGGGATGATCGCCGGACTCGCAGCTCAATCTGATTCGATCGGCGGGGCGGTGACGCGGGCTGTGTACCTCCACGGTCTGGCAGCGGATATCGCCGCGGAGAAGCTCTCATCGGAGACCGTTGTCACGCCGGAGGATGTGATCGACGCATTGGGAGAGGCCATCAGCGGGTGATTTATTATACTGTTTTGTATTGTGATACAATAGATGTGTTTCCGGGGCGGGGTGTGATTCCCGATCGGCGGTGATGCCTCATTGGAGGACAAGCCCGCGAGCGTTCCGCATGACTGGGTGAGAATCCCGGGCCGGCAGTATAGTCTGAATGGGAGGGAACAGAGATCTTCTGATGATGGTCTTCGCCCCGAGTATACGGGGCTTTTTTGTTCCGGAGAATTGTGAGGAATGTACAGATGAATGAACAAAAAGCAGTGGGCGAAAGTGCCCTCCACTGCGTCAGGAACAAGCGCTCGGCAGGCGCCGTGTGGATTGCGAAAGCCGGGATTCTGTCGGCAGCCGCGATCGCTCTTATGTATTTTGAATTTGCCCTTCCGCTGTTCCCGGCTTTCCTGAAATTTGATTTCGCGGATATTCCGGCGCTGTTGGCCGCTTTTTCCATGGGACCGTGGGCAGGCATCGCTGTTCAATTTGTCAGAAACTTAGTTCATCTTCCCGCGACAAACACAATGATGGTCGGCGAATTGGCCAACTTTGTGATGGGCAGCTTCTTCGTCGGTGTCGCGGGGCTGTTCTACCGCCGGATGAAGACGAGAAAAGGGGCGCTGCTGGCGATGGCGGCGGGAACTGTCTCTCTCACTGTCTCGGGCGCGCTTATCAATTATTTTTTTACGATCCCGTTCTATATCGCAGTGATGGGGTTCTCAATGGACGCAATCATCGGCATGACGAAAACAGCCGGGAATACGCTCGTCAACGATCTGCCTTCGTTGATTCTATGGGTTTTTGTTCCTTTCAACATTCTGAAAGGGACAGTGGTATCCGTGCTCGTCGGCCTGATCTATAAGAAACTTAGTCCGCTGCTTCACCGTTGATCGCTGTTCATTTCTCTGTAGAGACGCCGATCCTCCTCGCGAAGGCCGTCTTCGGTCAGTCGGAGGACGCGCGTACAGACGGCGCGCAGGAATGAGCGGTCATGTGAAATGCTGATCACGCAGCCGGGGTACTCTGCGATGCTTTCGCGGAAGGCGGGGTTGCTCAGGGGAGAGAGGTGGCGGCTCGGTTCGTCGAGAAGCAGGATATGGGGCTTGATCAGGCGCAGTCTGGCAAAAACCAGCTTCACCTTTTGGCCGCCGGAAAGCGTCTCGAACGGACGGATCATCTCTTCCCGCGAGAAGTTCAGGCTTCCCAGAAGGTCGGACGCCTCCTGGCGGACGCTCGATCCGCAGCCCGCGGCGAGGTAATCGAGAGCACTTCCACCCGTATCGGGAAGTTCTTTCCAGTCCTGCGGCAGATAAAAGACCGTGAGATCGTTTCTCTCCCGCAGGGTTGAGCGGATAAAACGAAGAAGCGTGCTCTTGCCGCAGCCGTTCTCCCCGGTGATTGCCACGCGCTCCGGGCCGCGGACGAGGAGAATGATGTTTCGCGCCAGGACTCTGTCCCCTGTGCTCAGATGAGGCATATAGATGTCCAGGACCTGTTTGTTATGGGGGATGCCGGGCATATCCGCGAGGAAAAAACCGATATCATCTTCCCGGTCCGTCTTTTTTGTCATCTCGTCGTGCTCGCGCTCCAGTCTCCTCCCTGTCGATTTCACAGAATGCATTTTCTTTTTGAGAAGGCGTGCTCCCGCGGGATCTTTCCGCGAGATGTTCTCCTGCGCGCGGTGCACTTTCTCCTGAATTTCCAGATGGCGGCGCCTCTTATCCTGATAGTCCTTTTCCTCCTTCGCCGCGAGCTGATTCTGCCGGTCAATGCGGCGGGAAAACTGTTCCATGTAATCGCGGAATCCGAGGCCGCTGAATGTCGCCCGCGGCTCTGTCCGCCTCCATATCTGTTCGATATGCAGTATTTTTGTGGCGGTGCGTTCCAGTAGCGTCTCGTCATGAGAGACGAAGAGAACAGGTTCCGGACAATCGCGTATGAACGATTCAACCACACCGATTCCCTCGAGATCCAGATCATTGGCCGGTTCGTCCAGAACGAAGATGTCCGGCCGCGCCAGGCGGATTAACAGAAAACGCAGTTTCATCCGTTCCCCCCCAGAGAGTGTTCTCAGGGGGCGCGTGGTGAAGAGAAGATCCGATCGGAGGCTGAGGGTGTCCGCCGCGCGGTACAAATCGCTGTCCTCGATGAATGGCTGTGTGAGTTCTGCCGGTGATTTATCCAGCAGCGGGGAAGGGCATTCCTGTTCAAGGTAGCCAAGCTGGTAAGGGGCGTAATCAACAAATCCCTCCCAACTCAGGTAGCGCGAGGCGATATCAGGGCGGCAGATAATGCGGAGAAGGGCGGTTTTCCCGTTTCCTTCCGCGCCTATCACAGCGAGCTTGTCGCGTTTTTGCAGGCTGAAGCTGAGGTCGGCTATAAGCGTTTTTCGGTCGCGGTTCTGCGTGACGGTGAGGTGATTGACTTGCAGCATAAGGACTCCAATCATTGAAAGACTGCCAGTTACCGGCAGATCGATCAGGTTTTTTCTTCCAAGTCCTTAGCTGTTCATTCGTTGATAGACCTCACGTGAGAAATGATGTGTCAACCCAGCTGATAATCACTTCATTGACACTAAACAGGTTAGCAGGTTGGGTCAGCTTCCGTCAAGTTTTCTCAAAGGCGGCGGGATGCGGGATACATAAAGCGGCGTATCGCACCATACGCATCGTTCTCTATTCTATACCGTCGGGAACGTGAACAGATTGACGCAGATTCATTGGTTGAACAGAGGAAGCGCCAGTCGTGTCTGTGTTAGAATATTCTGATACGATGCTGTCTGCCGCGATTGATGAAACGCATAGAAAAAGGAGGCTGCCATGAACCTCAACGCCCCGCGCGGGACAAAAGATATTTTACCGGAAGAAGCCGAGCGAAGGCGCGCGCTTGAGCGCACGTTTGCGGAAGTCTGCGAAAGGTATGGATTCGGAGAGATCCGCGTTCCCACGTTTGAACATACGGAGCTGTTTGTACGCGGTGTCGGCGACGCGAGCGATATCGTCCGCAAGGAGATGTACACTTTCCTCGACAAGGGCGACCGCAGCCTGACATTGCGTCCTGAGGGGACGGCGGGTGTTGCGCGGGCTTATATCGAGCAGGGGATGTCATCCTGGCCTGCGCCGGTGAAGCTCTGGTATAACATGAACATGTTCCGGTACGAAAAAATGCAGAAGGGGCGGTACCGCGAGTTCTGGCAGCTCGGCTGTGAGATCTTCGGAAGCGCTTGTCCGCAGGCTGATGCGCAGCTCATCGGCATGCTGGTGACGTTTTTTGATGATCTTGGACTCGACGAGGTCAATCTCGAGATCAACAGCATCGGATGTCCCGCGTGCCGCGCCGCCTACCACCAGGCGCTGCGCGACTATTACGCGCCGAAGCTGAAAGATATGTGCGATGACTGCCATGAGCGGTTCGAGAAAAACCCGCTCCGTATGCTCGACTGCAAAGAGGCGTATTGTCACTCCCTGGCGGAGGAGGCGCCGGCTCAGCTGGATTATTTATGTGATGATTGCAAAGAGCATTTTGACAAAGTGAAATCGTATCTCTCGATGATGGAGATCCCCTATAATCTGAATCCGCGCCTTGTCCGCGGCCTCGATTACTACACGAGGACGGTATTCGAATTTGTGTCTTCGCATGTGGGGACGCAGGGGACAATCTGCGGCGGCGGCCGCTATGACGGTCTCATCCGGGAGATCGGGAACATTGATGTTCCCGGTGTCGGTTTCGCGCTGGGTGTGGAACGGCTTCTTCTGGAGCTTGACGCGCAGGGCATTCCATTCGGCAAGGCGGCGAGGCCCGACCTTTATATCGCGTCGTTTCCGTCGACAGCGGCGAACGCGCTCGATCTGGCGCAGTCGCTGATCCGTTCCGGCCTGAAGGTTGAGACAGACGTCATGGACCGCAGCCTGAAAGCGCAGTTCAAAGCGGCGGACAGAATGGAAGCGCACTATGTGCTCGTTCTGGGCGACACGGAGGTATCGCTCTCGAGAGGGAAACTGCGCCGCTTATCTGACGGAAGCGAACAGGATGTCCCTCTGACCGCTGTGGGAACGCTGCTTCACGATTACCGGAAGAAGCTGGCGAGCGCGAAGGAAAACGACCGTCAAAGTACTTTGTTTAAACTGTAAGTATTCGGCTTTCGGCAGCGAAGAGATACGCTTTTTCGCGCCGGGAGGCTTGATGACAAATAAACACGATATCTTTTTTATAAATAACAGGAAAAATCCATGGAGGGATTTATGAGTGAATCGATGGGAGAATGGAGACGCAGTTCTCTATGCGGTGACGTCACAGAAGAGATGATCGGCCTGGAATTGACGCTGATGGGGTGGTGCCACAAGCAGCGCGACCTCGGCGGAGTGCTATTCATGACGCTGCGGGATATTGCCGGGGAAGTACAGCTTGTTGTCGACGGGGATTCTCCGGACGAGGTGCGCGAGAAAGCGAAAACAGTGCGCGGGGAGTATGTTCTCGCCTGTCGGGGTACGCTTCGCCGGCGCGCCGCGATCAACCCCGAAATGAAGACAGGCCTTGTTGAACTGCACGCACAGGAGCTCCGCATCCTTTCCCCGTCAGAAACGCCGCCGATCTATATCGAGGAGGACATCGATGTCAATGAGTCGGTCCGCCTGAAATACCGCTTTCTCGATCTCCGCCGCCCCGACATGCAGCGCAAAATGCTGGCGCGCCACCGTATTACGAGGATCACGCGCGAGTATTTCGACAAAGAGGGATTTATTGATGTGGAGACACCGACACTCATTAAGAGTACGCCGGAAGGCGCCCGGGATTATCTGGTTCCATCGCGCGTTTTCCCGGGAAAATTCTTCGCTCTTCCCCAGTCACCGCAGTTATTCAAGCAGCTCCTGATGCTGGCCGGCTATAACAAGTACATGCAGATTGCCCGCTGTTATCGCGATGAAGATCTCCGCGCCGACCGGCAGCCTGAGTTCACACAGGTCGATATCGAGATGGCGTTCGTCGGAGAAGACGACGTGATGGCGGCCAATGAAGGTTATCTCGCGGCCCTGATGAGGGAATTTAAGGGAATCGAGATTGATCGGCCGATCAGGAGGATCACGTGGCGCGAAGCGATGAGACGCTACGGTACAGATAAGCCTGATTTGCGCTATGGCATGGAACTGATCGACCTGTCTGATCTTGTGGCGGACGGGGCGTTCAAGGTCTTTGCAGAAGCGGTGGAAGCAGGCGGTATGGTCGCTGCGATCGCGGTGCCGGGCGGTTCCGACATGTCGCGCCGTGAACTCGATGATCTCGCCACATATGTGAAAGGGAACACGAGAGCAAAAGGGCTCGCCTGGCTGAGCCTCAGTGACGGCGCCAGCCGCGGTTCTGTTGCAAGGTTCTTCGACGCGGATTTCGTCCGCGAGGCGTTAAAAAGAGCGGGAGAAGAGGAGTCGGCGCAGCTGCTAATTGTCTCAGACGCCGATCAGATGACAGTTCTCGAGGCACTTGGCGATTTGCGCATCGAGATGGCAAAACGCCGCGGATTGATCCCGGAAGGCCGCTTTGAATTTTGCTGGGTCACGGAGTTCCCTCTCCTCGAGTGGTCGGAAGACGACGGGCGCTATGTCGCGAAACACCACCCGTTTACGGCGCCGATGGATGAAGATATCGCCATGCTGGACACGAACCCCGGTGAAGTGCGGGCGCGCGCCTATGATATTGTTCTGAACGGAACAGAATTGGGCGGCGGCAGTATTCGTATCCACCAACAGGATTTGCAGCAGCGTATGTTCAGGCTTCTCGGATTCAGCGATGAGCAGGCCCAGCGCCAATTCGGTTTTCTGCTCAGCGCTTTCCGCTACGGCGTGCCTCCTCACGGCGGCCTCGCTTACGGCCTGGACCGTATCGTGATGCTGCTGACTGGTGAAGAGAGTATCCGGGAAGTGATCGCGTTTCCGAAAGTTCAGAACTCATCTTGTCTGATGACAGAGGCGCCCGATGTAGTCGCGGATCATCAGCTGGAGGAGCTGGGACTCGCGATTGTGAGCGGTTCGCATACAGTCGGGGAGTCCTCCGAGGGATAAAGCCGATGACTTCCCGATTTGACTGTCAGGGTCAGACTCCTCGTGCCGCTGACTATGAAGACACACGTGTGAGGAAGATGGACCCGTATCATCAGGATTCGTCCAATGTGAGCCTGGAAGATTATTTCTCATCGAAAGCGTCCGCGGGCAAACCCGCAAAAGACAGACCGAAACGATCGTTAGTCCGCCGGGTTCTCGAATTTATAGTCACCGTCGCGATCGGCGTAGCGCTCGCGCTGCTGCTGACCCGTTTTGTGATTCAGCGCAATACGGTAATCGGATCCTCTATGGTTCCGACACTTTCTGACCGGGATGAGGTTTTTGTCGAGAAGATATCGAGGCTCTTTGAATCCGGACTCAAACGCGGGGATATCGTGACGGCGGATATGCACGAGAAAACGCCGAAAGGTGATGAGGTGATCATTATCAAACGCGTGATCGGCCTTCCCGGCGAGCGAATTACGATCAAAGAGGGGGGCGTGTACATCGACGGGGTGCTTCTGGAAGAACCATATCTCGCGGAGGGGGTGCGCACCGCGCCTCACAACGCGGTGTACGCCGATGTGACACTGGGGAAAGACCAGTATTTCCTGCTCGGAGATAATCGGACGAACAGCCGGGACAGCCGGGATATCGGTCCGGTGGCTCGTTCAGAGATCGAGGGCAAGCTCATTCTGCGTCTGTATCCTTTCAGTAAGTTTGGGAAACCATAAGAGCTTTAGCAACGAAAGCATAGACAACGACGAAAGGTTTGACATCGTTTTCATGGAAAGAGTTCCGGCGGAGTTCATTCGCAATTTCTGTGTTATCGCGCATATCGACCACGGTAAATCAACCCTGGCAGACCGTCTGATTGAGCACACAGGTGCTCTTTCTTCGCGCACCATGCAGCATCAGGTTCTCGACAACATGGATATTGAGCGGGAGCGCGGCATTACGATCAAGGCGCGCGCTGTCCGGATGGAGTATAAGGCGCGCGACGGCCGGAAGTATATTTACAATTTGATTGATACGCCCGGCCATGTCGATTTCAACTATGAAGTTTCCCGCTCGCTTGCCGCCTGCGACGGAGCGATCCTGATTGTTGATGCTTCGCAGGGGGTTGAAGCTCAGACGCTCGCCAACGCGTACCTGGCGATCGACGCGGGACTGGAAATTCTGCCTGTTATCAACAAGATCGATCTCCCATCAGCGCGTCCTGAAGAAGTGCGCCGTGAGATTGAAGATGTTGTCGGACTGGACGCGTCAGAGGCGCCGCTGATTTCGGCGAAAGACGATATCAACATTGAAGAAGTCCTCGAGAAAATCGCCGTGTTTTTGCCGCCACCGAAGGGTGACGACAAGAAACCCTTGCGCGCGCTGGTATTTGACTCCATCTACGACGCGTACTTGGGTGTTATTACGCATGTCAACATCCGCGAAGGGAAGCTGTCAAAAGGGGACGCCATCCTGCTCATGCACTCGATGAAAGAGTTTACGGTGACATCTCTCGGCACATTCTCTCCGACTTCACTGCAGCCGGCGGAGACGCTCTTTGCCGGCGACGTCGGCTATGTCACCGCGAGTATCAAAAGTGTCAGCGACACGGCGCCCGGCGATACGATCACATGGGCGGAGAATCCCGCCGATGAACCGCTTCCGGGGTATAAGCCTGTGCGGCAGATGGTTTTCTGCGGGATGTATCCGGTCGATGGCGCCGATTATCCCGATCTGCGCGACGCGCTCGAGCGGCTTCAGCTAAATGACGCGGCGCTCTCTTTTGAACCGGAGACATCGACGGCACTCGGCTTTGGTTTCCGCTGCGGTTTCCTCGGCCTGCTCCACTATGAGATCGTTCAGGAACGCCTGGAGCGTGAATTTGACCTCGATATTATATCGACCGCCCCCTCCGTCGCCTACAAACTTAATATGGCGGACGGCAGTTCGGTCATGCTGGAAAACCCGACGAATATGCCTCCGCCCGACCGCATCGCGAGTATTGAGGAGCCCGTTGTCGCCGCCTCTATCATGACGCCGAAGGAATACATCGGGAATGTGATGGAACTCTGCCACAACTACAGAGGTCTGTACGTCAACACACAGTATGTCGATGACAAACGCGTCAATATGCACTTTGACATGCCGCTGAATGAGATTATCTACGATTTCTTTGACGCGCTGAAATCGAATTCGAAGGGGTACGCGTCACTCGACTACGAGTTCAAAGGCTGGCAGGTATCAGAGCTTGTCAAGCTCGATATCATGATCAACAACGAGCAGGTGGATGCGCTGACCTTTATTCTTCACAAGAACGACGCTTACCGCCGCGGCCGCGCCATGGCGGAGAAACTGCGCGACAATATCCCGCGTCAGCAATTCGAGATTCCGATTCAGGCGTGCGTCGGAGGGCGCATCATCGCGCGCGAAACAGTCCGCGCGTATCGCAAGGACGTGACGGCGAAATGTTACGGCGGCGATATTACAAGGAAAAAGAAACTCCTCGAGAAACAGAAAGAAGGGAAGAAGCGCATGCGCCAGGTCGGAAGCGTTGAAGTTCCGCAGGAAGCATTTATGAGTGTGCTCCGCCTGAGTGATAACTAGACCGGCCGTTTTAGTGTATGATAGTGCCACTTAGCGGGATGTCCGATACGGCTGAACGATACGCGGACATGGTGGAATTGGCAGACACGCTGGATTTAGGTTCCAGTGGGAAACCATGCAGGTTCGAGTCCTGTTGTCCGCACCAGATATCCTTGAAAGCCCCTTGTTTGGGGCTTTCGACTTCTTGTGACACTAGTTTGATACTTATTATCGCAGTCGCGGAAATCATTTGCGGATGAATCGAATTGGTGCGAAAATAGCATTGACTGCCAGCGCGATGGCAAAGTATCTCACTGTTTTAAAAATCATTTTATGAAAGCGTCTGTATCATGAATAAACCCAAACCAGACCGTTGTGTTTCCATCCTGCGCGAGCTGGTGGCCACGGATACGCGGCAGCCGGAAGGGAGAGAGCGCCGGCTGACGGATTATATCGAGCGGATATTCGCGGGGTTCGATGTCGAGACTCGGCGTATAGACCACAGCGAGGAGAGAAGTTCTCTGGTCGTGAAACTCCCGGGCGTTTGTCCGGACGGGGGTATCGGGTTCTTTGCCCACCTCGATACCGTCGCGTTTGGCGATGAAGCCATTTGGACAGATGAGCCGCTGAGCGCGGTGATCCGGAATGGGGTGATGTATGGGCGGGGGACGGCCGACATGAAAGGCGGAGCGGCCGCGATGCTTGAAATGGCGCTCTGCCTTCTCGAATCCGGTACTATGCCGCCCAAACCTGTCTATCTCTGTTTCACCGCGGATGAAGAAAAGGGAGGGACCGGCGCCGCGAGTCTGCTTGATCTGCCGTGGATACGGGAGTTGGAATGCGGAGTCTTCTGTGAACCGAGCGCTGAACGCATCGGTGTCAGGGAGAAAGGAGCGCTTTGGATGCGTGTCAGCATCCGGGGCGTACAATCGCACAGCTCCAACCCGGCCATCGCTGTCAATGCATTGGATAAGGCCTTCGAGTTTTATCATCGGCTGATTGAGCGCATTGATTTCGGGCCGGCCGATCCGCTTCTCGGCCGGACGACAGCGGCAATGACACAGATGCACGGAGGGGTCATGACCAATGTCATCCCGGGAGAAGCATGGTGTGAAATCGACATCCGGATGCTGCCTGGACAGCCGACTCATGTCTTTCTCGACGAAGCATTCGAGGCGAAGCGGGAACTTGAAAAACAGGAACCGCGCCTGAAGGTTGATATTACCGTGCTCAGCCGTCATGAAGCAAACAGCACGCCTGAGGATCACCCGTTTGTCCGGCGCGTCCAGCGTGTGTGCAGTGCCGGAGGGTTCAACAGTTCACTCAGAGGATTGCTGTTTTTCACCGACGCCGGCCGCGTCACGCCGACACTGAAGATTCCCTATGTCATCTGGGGGCCCGGCGACGACAGGGAAGCCCACCAGATCGACGAGAAAATTGAGCTCTCTTCCGTTCACCGGATGGCAGGTCTTTACCTGGACTTAGTCATGTTTAGCCAATCGTCTTCTTAGTGGCTTTGATAGTACATTACCGAATAGCCAGTTGCTTAAAGAGTCATTAAAATATCGACCAACTGTTCGGCAAGCAATGACGCATATGTTTGTCCTTTTTCAACGGAGGCGAGGCAGGGGTTCCCGATCGTTCCGTTGTCCGGAGATAATTCACCGGTCTGCCAGCCTGAATAATATGGTTGAAAATCGAGCTCATTGCAGCGGTTAGCTGAGATTTCATCTTTTTTTACCAAATTCTCTCTGTAGAACAACATAAGTGATGTTTCTCTTTCGCCAGCATGAATATCAGAAAGAGAACAGGATTCAAAGATATGTGTGTTTTCTGATGAAGAAAAGGTATTAGACCAAAGGCTAATTAAAAACACTTTTGTTCCATACTTTTGCTCCCATTCCTGTGAGCAGGCATTAATCAGATCCGTATTGCCGCCGTGTGAATTAAACACAACAAGTTTTTTAAACCCATGAATAGATAGGCTTTCAATAACATTTTCTATAATGGATGCAATCGTACGACAGTTCAGGGAAACCGTTCCCGGGAAAGATAAGTGCTCGTGGCTGTTTCCGTAAAGTAACGGGGGAAGGCACAGGATATTTTTTAAAAGATTGTTATGCATTGAATTTCGCTGACAAATTGATTGCGCTTGCTTTAACACTTCCATGAGAATCAGATTATCTGTTCCGAGAGGTAAATGCCTGCCATGTTGCTCAAACGCACCAATAGGGAAAAGAATGAGTGATCGGCTCCGATCAATTTTATCAATATCCGCCCACGTAAATTCTGATAAATTGTCCATGTTATAGCCCTGCTCTCTGAAGTATGCTGTCAACTTTTCTGCGGGCGGCTCGTGCTGTTTTCTCCTCATCGATTCCGAGGAGAAAACCCTTCTCGGCGACAAGATTTCCATTGACGTATACAAAGTGAGCCGGCTTTGATACACCGACTGTTCCCAGAAGATTCGCTGCGTCCTTCTCAGAGCAAACAAACTCCAGGGAGGAAGCCTCAACAGCAAAAAAGTCAGCGGCTTTTCCTTCCTCGAGTGATCCGATATCATCGCGTCCAAGGATTCCGGCACTCCCTCTCGTGGCGATTTTTAACATGTCATATCCTGTAGGGGCTTTATCTGACCAGGTGAGTCGATGTAATAAATAGGCTGCCCGGATTTCAGCCATCAGGTTAGAACAATCATTACTGGCGCTTCCGTCGACTCCCAGTCCAAGAGGGACGCCGAGTTCGAGCATTTCGGGGACTCTGCAGACACCTGAGGAAAGTTTCATATTCGAGACAGGGCAATGAGCGACACCGGTGCCTGTCTTCGCCAGACGCTCTAATTCTTCATCGTCAAAATGGATACCGTGAGCATACCAGACATCATTACCCGTCCACTCGCAGCTCTCCATATAATCGAGAGGTCTTTGTCCGAACAAATCGAGACAGAACTGTTCCTCATCGTGAGTCTCGCAGAGATGCGTATGCAATCTGACCCCGAGTTTTCGCGCGAGACGAGCGGATTCTTTAAGCAGATCGGTAGTGACGCTGAATGGTGAACAGGGAGCCAGGGCGATCTGTCTCATCGAAAAAGGAGAAGGATCGTGGAATTTATTGACGAGTCGTTCGCTATCTTCCAGAATAGTTGTTATATCTTGAACGAGATCATCAGGAGGCAGTCCTCCCTCACTCTTGCCGCGAGACATACTGCCTCGTGTGGCGTGTAAGCGTATGCCCAGCGCTTCAGCCGCGTCAAACTGCCTGTCAATGAAATTACCAGAGTGTTCTTTTGGGAAAACATAGTGATGATCCATCACTGTTGTACAGCCATATCTCAGGAGCTCTCCCATCGCTGTCAAAGAACTATAATAAATAGATTCTTCATCTAAATAGCGCCATATTTCATACAACGCCTTCAACCAGGGGAACAATTCGAGATTCTGAACTTGAGGAAGGTTTCTTGTAAATGTTTGATAAAAATGATGATGTGTGTTGATGAGGCCAGGATATAAAATAAGGCGGCTTGCATCGATTGTGCGATCAGCGCTCACGTCCTCATAACCAATATAATCAATGATGTTCCCGTGAATACAAAGGTTTGCATTTGCCAATACACGATTCGAGTCGTCTACTGTCACGATAGCCTTTGCGTTCTTAAATAGCGTTTTACTCATTGCCAACTCCATAATGTGATATTGATGATGCCAATAAACCGTTTTCTTATGACTGCACTTGCCGTTTTAAACGGCAAGTGCAGCTGTCTACTTAAATCACTTATAAGCCTTCTCTGTGACGTATGACTTGCGGCGGGAAAAATAAATGTTCCGTAATTCCCGTTACGCAGGCGTCAACACCGTCCACTTTGCAATAACGCGCTGTGGGTCGAGAATCCTTACCCCGGAAAGCGACAATAGCTCCATCTACAATAACCATCGAATTGCCAAATGGATCGCCGTGCTCAATCGAGTCGAGCACATCGTTTCCACATCCTCCCGGCGGTTTATCCAAAACCTGTAAATCTGCTTCACGTCCAACCTCTATTTTCCCGGTGTTTAACCCATATATATCAGCAGGATTCCCGGTTGCCATAGCGATACAGTCAACGGCGGATAACTCGTTCAGTGAAGAAGCTTTGACAATCGCTCTATTAATAGCGCCGGACAGAGAAGCTTGTCCGGTCGGCGCATCGCTGCCGAACAAGACCCGCTTCAGTTGAGATTTTTTATCCAATGACTGAAGGATTTTGTTGAAATTAACAAAGTTGCCATTAACAACAAGTTCCAACGGAGTTTCGCACTCATCGATTAAGCGTTGAATATGATAGTACTCGACAGCAGTGGATCCACCATTCGTGTGTGCAACTTTATGAGGCTTGAGTTTGAGAATTGCTTCAGAGGTAACCCATGAAGAACCGGGAATCGAAGGCGGCGCCAAGTGAATAGAGTAGAAAAAATGATATTTCTTTGCCCACTCGAGCATAGGGGCGACTTCTTCGGGATCGGAAAGCCCCCCTCCACCTATTTCTGCGATAATCCAAACGCCAGCTTCGGCCATTTCTTTGAAATCCTGTTCCGTTAATCCGTGCACAAGGACAAGGGCGCCGCCGTGCATTTTCAGAGCTCCTCCAGGTCGAAAGCGATCGAAAACTCTCTTCGCCATAATAGCAGAAGCCTTGCAACCAATAGGATCATCATAGAAACGAGGCCATCCGGGACCCTGCTCCCCCTCAGAGATCATACTTGTTGTGCCTCCGTATAATGCGTCGGAATAACAACCTACTGCATTTCTTTGAGGTGCGTAATCATCAAGTGTGTTATGCACATGGGCATCGATAAAGCCAGGCGCAACACATTGACCATCGGCATCAACGACTGTTTCGATGTCAGTCTTATCAACTTCGTTGTAATAGCCGATTTCGTGGATTAGTCCATTGCGGACTACAATCGTATCACCGGGTAAGATGCCTTTGCCAAGATCGCCACTTATGATCTTGTCAATGTTTTTTACTAATAGATCGTTCATATTATTCCTCCTTCTTTTCATTAATGAACAATCGATTATGCAATGATGCATAGTTAATGTAAGTGTTACCTTAGGTGTCAGTCATGGCTTCTCTGTTATAATTTGTGCCTAATGCGGCTGGTGATTTTGAATTTTTGGAAGTCATAATCATAACGAGAACGGTTAGCAGGTAAGGAAGCATTAATAGCAGATGGTAAGGAACATTTAATCCTACTGATTGCAGTCTAAGCTGAAAAGCATCCATCGTTCCAAAAAGAAGCGAACTGAAAAAAACCGGTAATGGTTTCCACCTGCCGAAAATAACGATAGCTAAAGCGATGAACCCCCGGCTCGCTGTAATATTGTCAACAAATCGGTTTAAGGACAATACTGACAGAAAAGTCCCTCCCAGACCGGCCAGTACTCCGCAAATCATCATAGAAAGATATCTTGTTCTACAGATATTCACGCCCATCGTTTCCGCCGCCAGCGGGTATTCGCCTGCTGATCTGATTTTAAGGCCGAAGAAAGTTCTGTTGAAAACGAAGCGGGAGACTATGACCAAAGCGATGGCTATGTAAAAAAGGAAGTGCTGACTAAAAAGAATTTCACCGAGGACAGGTATATTGGACAAAAGGGGAACAGGTGTTGAAACACCTCCGGAGACATTCGCCATCGGAGGGGCAATGGTCACTCCGAAAACAACCCTGTACCAAAAACTGGTGAATCCCAGGGCAAACATATTTAGAACGATTCCAATCACAACATGTTGAGTTTTCCACTGGATGCAGGCGGTTGCCATTAGAAGAGCCTGAAGCATTCCAGCCAATGCGCCAGCTAGGAGGGCGAGAACGACACTCCCCGAATAATGGCCAACTATAAAAGATGCAAACGCACCCATGAGCATCTGTCCTTCGAGATTAATATTCAGGATACCGGATCTTTCTGCATATATTTCGCCGAGCGCGGGCAGCATAATCGGAATAGACATCCTGACCCCGGCCGCGAACAAAGAGACTAAGAAATCACGTGTTAACAAAACAGACATTAATTATGATTCCTCCCTTTCGTCTGGTGGCAGTCTTTTTCGCTGGGCATGTTGAAAATTTGCACGGATTTTTGGCATGACGAGAATGGAAAAAACCACGACACTCTGGATAACGGTTACGATGCTCGTTGGTACATTCACCGCTATTTGCATAGAGTTGACCCCAACGGTCAGAGTACTGATGAGTAAACTGCCGACAATTATACCCAGAGGCCGATATCTCGCCAAAATGGCGATCATAACCGCTGTAAAACCAAAGCTTGAGCTTATTCCTTCTAACACTCGATAGTAGGTGCCGAAAACTTCAATCATCCCCGCGAATCCCGCAAAGCCGCCCGCGATAAACATAGATGTGACAGACAGTTTTTTAACAGCGATTCCGCCGTATTGTGCGGCTTTTGCAGATTTCCCAATCGTGAGAAGCTGGAACCCAAAAACAGTACGGTTCATGACAAACCAAACGAATAAAGCCAGTAATGCGACAAAAACAATCCCCCAATGGGCTCTTGAACCTGCGATAAGTTTAGGTAACTGTACGATCTGGGGGATTGCTCTGGTCTGGGGAATTCCTCCAGGTGCCTGAAGCGGATTCGAAACGAGAAAACCGATCAGGAAGAGGGCGATATAGTTCATCATGATAGCGATAATCACTTCACTGGTATCAATTGTTGCCCTTAAAAATCCGGCGAATCCTCCCCATATTCCGCCCGCAAGTATCGATACGCAGATCGCGGCGATCCAAACAATCCATACGGGTGCTTCCAGGTAAATACCAATAATAGCCGCGGAAATGGCCCCCATATAAAACTGTCCATCACCGCCCAAATTTGTCATGCCTGTTGCAGCCGCGATACTTACCCCGAGGCCAATTATTATAATCGGCGTTGATTTCGCGAGTATTTCCAAAACTGAGCTGGTATTTCTGAAAGCTCCTCGGATAATGAATTCAAAGACTGAAATAGGGTTTTCACCTAGTGATAATATAAATATGATGCTTACAATAATGGCCATTGCGATGGCAAGGCAGGTATTTGCAACGGAATCCAGAAAACTTGGTCTGTTTTCTCTTTTCTTAAACAAAAACTGTTTCATCGGCAAGCTTCCTCATCCGAGCCCCCCATTAACAGACCGATCTGACTTAAACTCAGTTCATCAGGTCTGAAAGGGCGTGATAATTTTCCGTTAGATATAACGGCCATCTGATCCGAAAGTGATATTATTTCATCAAGTTCTGTCGAGATGAGAAGGATTCCCGCTCCGGAAGACAGCAGTTCAAGCAAGCGGGTATGAATAAATTCAATTGCCCCGACATCTAACCCCCTAGTCGGATGCATGGCGACTAATACAACCGGATCTGATGATATTTCTCTGGCCAGAATTACTTTTTGGATATTCCCCCCTGAAAGCTGTCCTACTAACATGTCGCGATGGGGGATACGTATGTCATAGTCTTTAATGAGTCGATCACCAAGCATATGCAGCTTTTTTTTGTCAATCTGTCCGAAATGTTTTCTGAACGTCTTTGAATCTGAATTTCTGAAAAAAATATTCTGATCTAGAGAATAACTGGCAATAGTTCCCATACTTCGTCTGTCTTCCGGGACAAACGCAAGCCCCATCTGTTTTATTGAGCGGGAGCTCCTGTTAGTAATCTCGTTTCCATTTAGAAATATCTTTCCCTTTGTTACATGCCTGAGGCCTGCCAACGCTTCAACTAACTCTGATTGGCCATTTCCATCAACACCGGCAATCCCAAACAGTTCTCCTCTGTGGATAGTCAGACTCAGGTCTTTTATCGTTTGAGTATTCCGCTTACCATGAACCTCTATATTTTTTATCTCCAAAACCCGGTCTTTCATTTTGTTATCAAATAACCGGGGGCCTTTCTTTACCGAAAAAACAACGTCGCGGCCAACCATTCGACAAGCAAGATCTTCTTTGTTCGTTCGATTAGTTGTGACACTATCGACAACTTTTCCTTTGCGAAGAATAACAACGCGGTCACTAATATCCAAAACTTCATCCAGTTTGTGGGATATGAAGATAATGGATAGACCAGCCGCCTTAAGCTCCTTTAGCGAACTAAATAATTTTATTTTTTCTTGTTCATTTAATACACCTGTGGGTTCGTCGAGTACGAGGATCCGACATTCCCCAAATAGTGCTTTCAGAATCTCTACCTGCTGCTGTAATCCAACTGGCAAATCCTGAACAATCGTGTCCAGGACAATTGATAAATTATATTGAATGGAATGTTTTTTTATCTGCTCCCGAATGACCTGATGATTCACTAAACCGTTTCGTTTCCCTGAGATACTGAGTGCAATATTTTCATAAGCATCAAACGCAGGAATAAGCATAAAATGTTGATGTACCATCCCGATCCCTAGAGCAATGGCATCAAGTGGAGAGTTGATCGATACAACCTTTCCATCAATGCTTATTTCTCCGTGGTCTGCCTGGTATAAACCAAAAAGAATATTCATTAATGTGCTCTTGCCGGCACCGTTTTCTCCAAGTAAAGCAACAATTTCTCCTTCATTCACTTTAAGATCTATTTGATCATTGGCGGGTTTTCCATCAAAAAATTTTGAGATACCCTTCATCTCAAGGATGGTATTTGCGGGATTAAGCACGATGATCGCCTTTCTCTTTCCACCGTGCCTCTGTAAAGGAGGCACGGTGGGACTGGTTGTGAAAAAACGGGATTGAACTAATTATCCATCTTATGGTCGATGCGTTCGAGAATGTAGGGAACTACTAATGTTCCCGCCTTGATCTCTTCAGTTGCTTTAGCCACCATATTCTTTATTTCCTGTGGGATTTTGCTGTCGAAATTGTGCCATGGGGTAATAAAACACGTACCATCTTGCACCCCCGGTTCCCATAAGCCGCCAAACGATCCGTCAAGAATCCGCTTTGCCTGTTTGACTATAACGCTCTTATTGTCAGTTACAATACATGTCATGATGAGTTCAGGAGCGATTTCAAACTGGTCAGCACCGTACCCGACAATCTTTATATTTTTCTCAATACAGGCTTGTATGGCGCCCATTCCCGTGCTGTCAGCTGTTTGACAAATAATATCCGCCCCCAAGTCAATTTGTGCTTTGGCGGCTTCTTGTCCCTTGTTAGGATCTTCAAAAGTGCCTGTCACGACTCCGTAAATTTTAGCGTCTGGATTGGAAAACTCAACGCCTTTGACAAAAGCAGCCATATTAGAAAGCTGTGAGGGTATTTCCAGTCCCGCTACGTAACCAATAATGTTAGTTTCAGTCATTCCACCTGCTACGATGCCTGCTAAATAAGCCGCTTCATACTCTTTCATGTCCATGAAACCTACATTTTTTGGCATATTATCAACAGTAACGCCATCAGGCATCTTTCCCGAAACGAAAAAATTCACTTCCGGAAAATCGGGTGCCACCCTAATAGCAGGCTCACCAAACTCAAACCCATGCCCTATTACGAGATCGAACCCTGAGTTTGCGTAGTTGCGAAAAGCTTCTTCAATTGCTGAGATTTGAACGCTTTCCGTGAAGGCAACTTTGTATCCTTCCTTCTCCAGTTCCTGAAGTCCTGCATAAGCATTAGCGTTCCATCCCCCGTCGTTAAGTGAGCCGGGGAGAATCAAGGCAACTTTTAATTCTTTCTTCTGTTTTCCATCCATTGAAGAAGGAGTTGATTGTTCTGGCGTTTTTCCCCCTTTATCACATGCGAAACAGCTGATAAGCAAGAGCATGCAAAGGATTAATGCAAAAAATCGTTTCATTATCTTCTCTCCTTTTTGGTGCGACTCGTGGTTGCCGCGGTTTGAATCATTCGATTGTCGAACCGTATACCGTCGACTGTATATTGTTAAAGTATCATTGAATTTAAATAAAGTCAATGATAATCTTCTTGCATTTGGTGTTAATAATGTATAATTTGTACAATAACGCTAAGTATGATTGAGTTTAAATTTATAGAAATATGTTTAATCTCCTTAGCATTAAACTAGAATCTATCTTCGCAAATATGGTATATCTTTTATTGCAGAAGTAGGATATAGAGACAGGAGATAAGAATGAGTTTTCAGTTCGAAAAAGTCGGAAGAAGTATTACCCTTATCGAGAAGGCGTATAGTGCGCTTTTAAAAGTAATTGGAGAAACATCACCCAATCACAACAAGCTTCCTTCTGAAGAAGATATTGCCTGTATGCTAGGCGTTAGCAGAACAACCATACGCGAAGCATTAAACCAATTAGTTTCTGAAGGTTTGATTTCCAAAGTTCCTGGCAAAGGTTACTATGCCCATCGATCTGTGCATGACCTCAAAAATAGAATTGATCTATATCCTGATTTTTATAAATTATTGACTTGTTATTACAGAGAAGCCGTTTTGACAATAGCCAACATTGAGAAAAGAAGTGCATCTCCAAAAACAGAGATTGAGTTTAAGAAGAATGACATTAAAATTCGGGAAGTTTACGCCATGCGTTGGATTTATTCGGCAAATGGAACGAGAATGTTTGTCGGAGATCTTGAATTCCCTGTTGAGTATATCGTTAAGCCTTTCCGAGATTTAAATCATATAAAGGGGTTGTCTGATTTTTCAGATCAGTATATGCGTTTTCCTATTACGCACTGCACAATGACTCTGGATATATGCACGTGTGTTGAGTCATCACAGGCTCTTGGACTCGGCGATCAGATCAAACCCGCTTTGTGTTGGTTTGAATCGATATACAACTTAAATGATGAGATTATTGGTTGTGGCAGATATTTTATAAACCCCGACTCAATGAAATTATCCATCAATGCAGCTATCTTGAAATAAAGTCACAGTCATTCGATCGTCCAGACAATCCGGACGGTATCTTCCAGCGTGATGTCTTCGGGGTTGATGGCCAGACTCATTTTCTCCGAGTACGTGTCTTCCATCGCACGCATTGATTTCATCGGCTCGACGCTGAAGGGCAAATCATCCCACGAGTAGTCGATCAGCGTGATTTCACCCAGTCTGACTCCCGCGGCACGCGCGAGCTGCTCCGCTTTGGCTTTGCAGTCTTTGATCGCTTCGCTTAGCAGTTCATTCTTTGCCGCCTCCGGATTCTTCAGCGTATAGATGACTCTGAACTCGGCGTTCGTGCCTGAAGACGCCAGCGCGAGGAGCGCCCGGCTGATCAGCGTGTTATCCGCCTCGAACTCGATCACCAGCTGGTGATTGAACTCGTATCCGATGAAAATATTGCGGTATTCGCCGCGCTCATCGTGAACGCCGTCATACTTGCTGTCGACAGAAAACCAGGTTGTTTTGAGGTCGGCCTTTCTGAAACCCTGTTCTGCGAACGCGGCCATGAGGAGATCTGTCGTCGTTGTCGACAGCTCTGTGGCTTCCTCGTAACTCGCTTTTACACCTGTGAGGGTTATCGGCAGCCTGATCAGATCGGGTACCGCCGAGATCCTGCCCTTCCCCGATACCCGTATGAGCCTTTTCTCCTGCGATTGATAATCCATCGTCTTTGTCCTTTCACAAATCATTTGACAATCGTTCTGCTGATGTCAGACGCCCCTTTGTTTCCGACGCCGGCGCTTCTTTTTCGCGCTGTGTTTCTGCAGCCCTGTCCGTGCGGCTGTTTCTTTCTATAAAGAAACAGATGCAGGATTCCGGGATTACGCGGATGCCGCGTAATCCCGGCGCCCGTTCTCCATTTCAGCATACTATAAGAAAAGGGAAACAGGACAAAAGGCGCGTTATTTGTTATTCTATTTGATGAACTGAATAGCGCTGAATCGAGGAAATCACTCTATGAAAAAAATTTGTGAAACGATGGCGTCTTCGCGGCTTTTTGCCGGACTTGATCACGAAATCTATCACGATTACTGCAAAACGACCGATATTCATACTTACTGGAAGGGCCAGCTCCTTATCATGGAAGGCGATCTCTGCAAAGGGATCGGCATTGTGATTGAGGGGCAGATCGCGCGTCAGAAGTATACGCCGTCCGGCGAGTTTACGACACTTGACCTGTTGAGCACAGGTTCTGTTTTCGGCGAAGATCTTATCTTCTCTACCCACAAAGTGTATTCTTATTCACTCGAAGCGCTGACGCATGTCAAAACAGTGATCGTTTCCCGCGAAGATATTCTGTCGCTTATTTCGAAAAATCCGCGCCTTTTACTCAATTATCTGGCGCTTCTTTCCGATCGCAGCCTTGAGCAGGATCAGAGAATCCATCTTCTCTCACAGAAAACGCTTCGTCTGAAAATTTCCGGTTATTTGCTGTCACTTCTGGAAGAGCAGTTCAAGCACGAAGGGAAGACTCTTCGTGAAATCGGCAATTACCCGTCGACCGCTTCTGTCGAGTTGCCTGTTTCAAAGGAAGTTGTCGCTCATCTTCTGGCCATGCCGCGTCCATCCTTTTCCCGCGAATTGATCAGTATGGAAAAAGACGGGCTCATACGCGTCAACGGGCGCATCGTCTGGCTCAAAGATATCCAAAAACTGGCATGCGGTCTCTATGAGGATTGCGAAACGGAGGAGTGATTTCACCCGTCGCCACGTTTGAATACTTGAATGAGCGCGGAGGAGTTCTGCTCAGGTGTGGTATCTGTCTATCTGCTTGTGAAATCCTCGCGGCCAAAACTGACTGGTAAAGTGCAGGCGCCCTGAGAGGCTGACCTGATAAGGAGGCATTTATGAGTTATAAACCGGATATTGAGATTGCCCAGGAGGCTGTCTTGCGTCCGATTGATGAGATCGCTGAAGAAGCGGGTCTCAATCCGAATTATCTCGAGCATTACGGAAAATACAAGGCGAAAGTTTCGCTTGAAGCCCTCAGAGGGGAAGCCCCCGGGAAGGGCCGGCTTGTCCTGGTGACCGCGATTACACCGACGCCTGCCGGTGAAGGCAAGACGACAACCTCAATCGGGCTGGCGGATGCTCTGAAGCGGCTGGGCAAGCGCAGTACGCTGGCTCTGCGCGAACCTTCCATGGGACCTGTCTTCGGTATCAAAGGAGGCGCGGCCGGGGGCGGCTATGCGCAGGTTGTCCCCATGGAAGATCTCAATCTTCACTTTACCGGCGATTTTCACGCGGTAGGCGCCGCGAACAATCTGCTGGCCGCTATGATCGACAATCATATCATCAAGGGCAATCAACTGGGCATCGACCCGCGCCAGATCACATGGAAACGCGCCGTTGATATGAATGACCGCCAGCTCCGCTTCATTGTCGACGGACTCGGCGGGCGTGCGAACGGGACGCCTCGTGAGGATGGATTTGATATAACGGTCGCGTCCGAGGTCATGGCTGTCTTCTGCCTTTCAACATCAATCACAGACATGAAAGAGCGTCTGGGGCGCATCGTCGTAGGCTATACATATAGCGGCCGTCCGGTCACATGCCGCGACATCAAGGCGCAGGGCGCCATGGCTGCCCTTCTGAAGGATGCGCTGAAGCCCAATCTCGTGCAGACGCTCGAAGGAACGCCGGCCTACGTGCACGGCGGACCTTTCGCCAATATTGCTCACGGCTGCAATAGCGTCCTCGCGACGAGAATGGGACTTCACTACGCCGATTATCTCGTGACTGAGGCAGGATTCGGCGCCGATCTGGGCGCGGAGAAATTCATCGATATCAAATGCCGCGCGGCGGGGCTCGCTCCGGATGCCGTGGTTCTTGTAGCGACCGTGCGCGCTTTGAAAATGCATGGCGGCGCGGCGAAAAATGAACTCAAAAACGAGAACCTTGAAGCGCTGAAAGCCGGAATCCCGAACTTAACACGGCATGTCAGGAATGTGATTGATGTATTCAGACGTCCCGTTGTTGTGGCGATCAACCGTTTCCCCGACGATTCGGAAGCGGAACTCGCACTGGTTCGCGAAGAGTGCGGGAAGGCCGGTGTCAACGCCGTACTTTCAGACGTTTGGAGCAGAGGAGGCGCGGGAGGCCTTGAGCTCGCTGAAGAAGTAGTCCGCCTCTGTGAGCTTCCGGACAAGGGCCCCCTTGGCTTTGCCTACGATATGGAGACAACGGTCGAGCAGAAGATTGGATCAATCGCCAAACGGATATACCATGCCGACGGTGTGGATTTCACCGGTTCAGCGGTAAAACAGCTGAAACAGATAAAGGAGCATGGTTTCGGCGGACTGCCTGTCTGTATCGCCAAAACACAGTACTCATTCACAGATGACGCGTCAAAAACCGGTGCGCCTGAGAATTTCAGGATATCGGTTCGCAGTCTGAAAGTATCGGCCGGCGCGGGCTTTATCGTCGCTTTGACAGGGGAGGTGATGACGATGCCCGGGTTACCCGCGGTGCCGTCCGCCGAGAAGATCGATGTGGATGAGAACGGGCGTATTTCAGGCTTGTTCTGATTCAAAATAGTATGGAGCAGCCATGGATCTATCCTGGAATAAACGTGACAGCAGCGCGCGATGTGGTAAAATGCGAGAGAAGTAGCTGAGGCTAACGATTGAAAAACAGCGGCGGCGACGCCCCAACCACTTGAGAGAAGAAGAGGGCTCAAACATGAATGATCTCCAAATGCAGTTTAAGGAATTAACACTTTCTCCTGACCGCGCCGTCGGCGTCGCGGATGAGAAGGGCATGATTGTTGTCTCCAGCGATGAGAAACTCGTTGGCAGTCAGGATTCCGCCATCCGCGCGTTTCTCGCTTCAGGCGATATTCAATCATTTGCGGGAGAGCGCACCTACAGGATTGTCGACCGCGCCAACGGGACGCGTCTGATTTGTTTTGTGGACGGGACGGATGAGTTTGCCGCCGGATATGTCGAGCTCCTGTCACGCTGGCTCATGGCTGAGCTGAGGCAGCACGATGATTTTGAGGAGCGCGGACAGCGCCAGAAGCTGTCTTTCCTTAAGAATGTCCTGCTGGAGAACGAACTCCCAGGGGATATACCGCTGAAAGCACGTGAATACCGTGTGAAATACAATGTCCGAAGGCTTCTGGTGATCATGCGCACAAAGCCTGAAGTTTTCAAGGCTTGTTGTGAGGCGCTTGAGGCGCGGTTTGGCGATCGCGAAGACGATTATATTCTGCCTATGGATGAGGAGAATATTGTCCTTCTGTTCGAGTCGCCGGACGAAGAGGGCTGCGAGGTGAGAGAGGCGCGCTTCCGGAAGCTTGTTGCCGATATCAAAAAAGACGCCATGGCGGATGTCAAACTCGGCGTCAGCATGAACTTCACCTCATTGAAAGACACCGCCAAAGCGTACAAAGAAGCTTCGCTGGCGCTGGTCGTCGGGGATATTTTCAAGAGCGGGACCCCCGATGTGATGATGTACTGCAACCTTGGATTAGGGCGTTTGATCTATCAGCTCCCAATCACGCTCTGCGAGCTGTTCCTGCGTGAAGTGTTCGCGCCGGGGACATACGAAGCACTTGACTCCGAGACGCTGTTGACGATCGATAAATTCTTCGAGAACAGCCTGAATGGCAGCGAAACATCGCGCCAGCTTTTCGTTCACAGAAACACGCTCGTGTACCGGCTCGACAAAGTCGAGAAAATCACTGGGCTGGATCTCCGCAATTTCGAAGACGCTGTTTTGTTCAAGCTGGCGGAAATGGTCAGAGACTATCTCACGTACGTCGAAGACAACAAGGTGACGCGTTACGCCCGCATGAATCTGGAGTTAGGCGCCGAAGACTACCTGCCCATGGTCTAGGCAGGGAGGTCTTGCTCTTCATTCGGAAACTGGCGGCGGCAAAAAGGAGCATAGATGGCATTTATTGACTTCAGAGATGTTTCAAAAGTCTATTCGACTGGAACAAAAGCGTTATCCCATGTATCTTTTTCTGTCGATGAAGGCGAGTTCGTTTTCTTTATCGGTGAGAGCGGCGCGGGCAAGTCAACTATTTTTAAATTACTCACATGCGAAGAGCGCCCTTCATCCGGGGAAGTTATGCTCGATAACTTCGATGTCGGACAGATTAAGAACCGCCATATCCCTTTTCTGCGAAGAAAAATAGGCTTGGTGTTTCAGGAGTTCCGGCTGATCGATACACTCACAGTCGGGGAGAATGTGGCGTTCGCCATGGAAATCATCGGCGAACCGAAAAAGAAAATCCGCCAGCGTGTTCCGCTGGTGCTCGCGGTTGTCGGCTTGCGGCATAAGATCAACGATTTCCCCTCGGAGCTTTCCGGCGGGGAGCAGCAGCGCGTCTGTATCGCACGCGCGCTTGTCAATCGCCCGCATCTGATTATCGCGGATGAGCCGACCGGAGATCTCGATCCCGCCAACGGGGAGTCCATCATGGCGCTGCTCGACCGCATCAATCGGAACAACGGTACGACGATCATTACATGCTCGCATGACAGCAGGCTGATCAACAAGATGAATAAGCGCGTCATTGAAGTCCATAACGGCGTGCTGGTGCGCGATGATGCCTGCGGCCAGTATTTCAGCGACAATGAGCGGTGCAGCCTCATTTCGCGGAACCGAGGTATGCTGGAAGAGCAGCAGGCAGCGATTTCATCCGAAATTCTGGAAGAAGGCGATCGCGCCCTGGAGCAGCTGAGACAGGAAGACCAGAAAGAACGTGAGCAACGATTGTCCAGGCGCGGCGCGGAAGATATCTTAAGTGTGGATAACCTGCGGGGAGAAGAGTTTTTTGAGGAACTCCGCAAAAATCAAACCGAAAGACGAAACCGCCCCGGAACGAGAGAACGCAGAGAACAGCTGAGGAAACGCCTGGAGGACGCGGGGCTGCAGCCGGGGAACGGCGCCGTTTTAACGGCAGACACGGCGAAGGTTCCGGCTGTGCCGTCTGTGGCCGAGGCAGAAGCCGACAAGCCCGCGGGCGGAGAAGAAAATCTTCCGGTTGATGAAGCGGTTCATCCGCTTTTGCAGGAACCTCCGTCGGCGATAGGAAAAACATCCCCGTACAACGCAAATGTCATCCGGAAGCGGATTGGGAGAGGTGAATTAAGCGCAAAGGAGGATCAGGGATGAGACACAATGAGTGGCGATACTCGATAAAAACGGGACTTCAAGGCCTGGGGCGTCACCCCTTACTGTCCATCGCGGCGATTACGACACTGGCGCTGATGCTGTTCCTGATGAGCGCGTTTGTCGCGTTTTCTCTCAATGCCAATCACTTGTCAGAAGTAGCTTCACAGCAGCCGCCCATTGAGATTTCGATGCGGATCGGCGCGGAAAAGACTGAGCTCGACAGTGTCGAAGATTATCTGAAGAACAGCGAACTGGTGCAGATGTACGAAGCCAGAACACCTCTGGAGAACTATGACCAGTTTAAACAAGAGATGCAGAAAGACGAACTCTGGAAAGATTTCGATTATAAGACATATATTCCGCATACCTTTAATGTCCGGCTGGCTGATCCCGCCGCGGGAGACGCTTTCAGACAGGCAATTGCCGACTTTCCCGGTGTCCACGAGGTGATGATGGAGTCTGAGCTTATGAGCTTTCTCGACGGGGTCAAGCGGTGGACAGCGCGTGTCGGCATTATCGTTTTCATCGTGCTGGCACTGATCTCAACGCTCGTCATGGCCAATACAGTTCGCATTGCGGCCCTATCCCGTTCCCGCGAGATTAATATCATGAAATACGTCGGGGCCACGAATACCTATATCCGCATTCCTTTCGTCGTGGAAGGCGCTGTCATCGGACTCGTCGGCGCCCTCCTCGCAAGCTTTACCGCCGCACTTATTTATAGCGAGGTTGTCAAACGATGGAGCCCGGGCCTCACGACGGCGGTGAGCACTTCCCGGTATGCTTTCCTGCCCGGAGGCCAGGTGACATTCATCGTCTTCGTCATCAATCTGCTGATCGGGTTGACGCTTTGTACGTTGATCAGCGCCATATCCGTTCGTAAGTACGCAAAAGTATAGCAGGAGGATCAATCTCCGCCTCCGGGGCATACAGCGCGGACTGGCGGCGCGTTCAGCTTTCTCTGTCATCACTTTGTCATATCCGTGATAGTGGCAGTGTTTTAGCTATAATGTTAAAATAATAGAAATTCCGTGTGTGGTTATTGGAGCGGAGGCAGACTCATGATTAAGAATGAAGGTTCAAAAAGGTGGATGACGCGGCTGTTAGCGCTGCTCCTCGTTATCCTGGCCTTGTCAGCCGCATATGCTCCCCGGACAGGCCGTGTCGAAGCCGCTTCCTCCAGGATGACAGAAGCGCAGTCCAAACTCAAGGGAATTCAGGAGCAATTGGCGTCGATACAGGCGGATCGCGAAAAACTGGCCAGTCGGAAAAATAAACTGACCGGCAATCTCGCCTATCTGGAGAGCCGCTCCGAAGAGCAGCGGAAGCTTTGCGACGAAGCCCTTGAGCAGAAAGAATACGCGCTTCAGGCGATGGAGATGTACCAGCAGGGCTACGCCAGCGCGCTTGAGAATCTCGATCAAAAACGGGCGCAGTACGAAGAGCGTATCTCCCGGATGTATGAATGGAACCAGAAATCCGTCTTCCAGATGCTGTTTACGGCGGAAGACCTGGAGAGTTTTTTCTCAACCCTTCGTTTTATGAAGGTCGTCGCGGATGCGGATGAACAGGCGCTTGCTGAACTGGAAGCGGCCTCTGCGCTCGCGGAGGAACTGAAGAATGAATCAGAAGCCTCTTACGAAGAGATGACGCGGCTTGTCCAGGAAGCGGATGCCGTTCTGGCGACGATTGAAAAAGAACAGAAACTGGCGGCGAAAGAGCTGAAAAAACTGTCCGGTTCTCTCGACCTGAACGCACAGAAACAGGCGCAGCTCGAGAGAGATAAAACGAGTGCCGAGCGCAATATCGCCGCGATCAGAATTGAAGAAGCCGCAGCAGCTGAGCGCGCGAAGAAAGAGGCTGAAGAAGCGGCAAAGAAAAAGGCCGCCTCCGTCAACAAACCCGTAGTTCCCGCTCCCTCGAGCCCGCTGTATGTGGGTACAGATCGTTTCATCTGGCCGACACCGGGATCCTACTGGGTAACATCACACTTTGGGTGGCGCGCCAAATACGGGCGTTTCCACTACGGAACAGACATCGGATGCGCGACAGGAACGCGCATCGTCGCCATGGCTGACGGGCGCGTAACCTATGTCGGGTGGCCGGGGAGCGCCTATCACTGGGCATACGGAAAGATGATAGTCGTCGATCACGGCAATGGAGCCCAAACGCGTTACGGACACCTGAGCGCGTTTAACTGTTATCCCGGGCAGCAGGTGAAAGCCGGTCAGGTCATCGGCTATACGGGGAACACAGGGCGGTCGTCTGGTCCTCATCTGCATTTTGAAATTCGTTTTAACGGAACACCCTACAACCCGATGAATTATTTCAGGAAGACGAGATAAACAAGGCGGTCGGCCGCCGGAGGGATGATCCGGTCCATTCCCGGATCACCGCTTATTCAAAGTCTCTACCGTCTATTCCGTATATTCTATTCACTGCTCTCTTTATCAACGGGGTGAAGATGGATGGTAGCCGCGCCCTCGTATCGGCGCGCTGTCAGCCGCGCGTCTTCCGGCAGGCGGATGAGATAAACAACGCTTGATGGCAGTGGTATGATATCTAAAGCGGAAAACCGCCCGTGAGACAACTGAATTGAAGCGAAGGCTTTCATCATAAAACAGAACAGGTATCCATTATGAGCACAAATAATCAGAACTTCGTAAATCCGGAAGAACAGCCCGCCGGTGTCGGACCCGATAACAGCGGACAGCCGCAAGGAAGTCCGTTCCCGGATCAGGCGCCACCGAATGACGGCCGTCTGCCGGGCGGAGGCCACTATATACACCAGGATATGTACAGCCAGCCGCCGAATGTGGTGAATAACGGAAATATGCAGGGCGGGAGGAAAAAGAACCCTTCGTGCAAATGGCCTGTCTTCTTTGCCGTGCTGCTGACCGCGTCGCTGACTTTTCTCCTTACAGCGGGTATCGGTTATGTGCTGTTCGGTAAAACTATCCTGAATCGTGCTGCTTCGCAGGGAACAGCCGGCCCCGGTCAGATTGAAGGATCAGCGCCTTCAGATAACGGCAGCGAACCGTCGGGTACGATCGGCGTCCATTCTTCGAAAGAGGGGCTGTCGCTCACATTCCCGGATCAAAAGGGAGTGAGAGAAGCGCTGGAGAAATTTACATCTGTCTACAACATTCTCCAGGAGAACTACTATCGGGAATACTCGGATGCCGAGATGATAGAAAAGATGACTGAAGGGCTCACAAAACAGATGGGCAGTCAGTACACATTCTATCTCACCCCCGAGTACCACGCGTCTGTCGAAGAATCGATGAAGGGCGAATATGTGGGCATCGGGGCGATTGTGATGCGAGATCAGAACGCGCAGTATATCGTGAACGATCTGATCCCCGGGGGACCCGCGGAGAAAAATGGCCTCCATGTCGGCGATATTATTACAAAAGTGGACGACAAAGATGTTTCCGCTTTTGAGGATGTCGGTCAGCTGGCTGCAATGGTCCGCGGAGAAGCGGGCACAGATGTGACAATTGTTGTCTATCGGTCATCAGAAGCCAGAGAGATGACATTCAAACTGACGCGCGCTTCCATAACCAATGTATCGGTCCGCTCCAGGATGCTGGACAGCAAGATCGGCTATGTTCAGGTTTCGGAGTTTTCTGAAAATACGGCCAAAAACTTTGAACAGGCCGTCAGTGCTTTGAAGGAGCAGGGAGCGGAATCCTATATCTTCGATCTGAGGAATAACGGAGGCGGTTACGCGCACGAATGCATCGGCATGCTCGACGTCCTGCTTCCCCCGATGGAAGTCGCTTCGCTAAAAGGACGCGAGGCAGGCAAACCGTATACAGAAACATGGAAGACGAGCAAACCCGCGCTTGTTCCGGAGGACACCAAATTTGTCGTCCTGCTCAATGAAAATTCGGCGAGCGCCAGCGAACTCTTTACCGGTGTTCTGCATGATCTCGGACGGGCAGTGATCGTCGGGCAGAAATCATTCGGCAAAGGTGTCGGGACGATCACGTATCAACTGGAAGACAAATCCGCCGTTCAGGTGACGAACTTCGAGTATTACCTGCCAAAGGGCGAGTGTATCGAGGGAAAAGGCCTCGATCCGGATTATCCGGCCGCGCTCTCGAAAGAAGCCGCGGGCAAACCGATCAGCATGCTCACGATTGAGGAAGATACGCAGCTGTCGAAGGCGATCGAGATTCTCCGGTCGAAATAGCGCTTTTCTCAGACAGAAAGAACACCTGACTCATAACAATCTAATTGAATCAGCGCCAATTATCTCCCCAGGGGATTATGTAGCCAGTCTCGAATTGACAGAAGAGCCCGAATATGAGTTTTTTTACGAATAGAGAATCCTGACAGGTGCAGTTCTCTTTCATTCGAGACTCCCGGGCGCCCGGATTATTCCGGACAGCCCGGGCCACCCATTTTCGGTTTGATACGCCATTCAGCTCCCGTACCCGGCAGGTCTGACAGGGCCGGTCAGACAGCTAAAAACATACTTGCATGCATTGCGATCATGATGTATACTTCAACCTGCGTCTTTTGCGCGCCTCATGCGGCGCACAGAAGATAACGTTGACGGTGGAGATTGCTTCCGGATTTACTGCAATCTGTAAGGTAACTTCACCTGAGCAGCCTGAACCCGATTTCAGGCGCAGAATCCCTTGGCAGTAGGGCTCCCAGCGTTTGCACCGAGCGGTGTTCGACTGGGTTTTAAATTGGCAAAGAATGATACGCCCGAGTCAATAGTGATTCTGATAGCAGAATATAGGAGGAATGTAAGGAATGGCCATCAATCAGAAAATCAGAATTCGCCTCAAAGCGTTTGACAGCCGCATTCTCGATGACAGCGCGCGCCGCATTGTCAGCACGGCGGAGAGAACCGGAGCCAGTGTATCCGGTCCGATCCCTCTCCCGACGGAGAAGGAGATCGTCACGATCCTTCGCTCGCCGCATAAGCACAAGGATTCGCGCGAGCAATTTGAGATCCGTACGCACAAGCGTCTGATCGACATTCTGGCCCCGACGTCAAAGACAGTGGAGTCGCTGATGCGCCTCGAAATGCCTGCCGGCGTCAATATTGAGATTAAATTGTAAGCCCGCGCTCACGGGTCAATGTTTGCCGGCATCGATCGGTAAACCAATAACTCAGGAGGTTATAACATGGCAAAGTTCATGCTCGGTCGAAAAGCCGGGATGACACAGGTCTTTGATGAAAACGGGTTAGTGATTCCCGTAACTGTCATCGCCTGCGGCCCCTTAACTGTTCTTCAGAATAAAACAGTTGAGAAAGAGGGCTACAGCGCAGTCCGTGTCGGTTATGAAGAGACAAAAAAAGGCAACCGTCCGCATCGCGGACAGTTCGAAAAAATCGGTGTCAAACCGATGAGAGTGATCCGCGAATTCCGCTCCGATGAAGCGTACGAGCTCGGGCAGGTCATCCCTGTCAGCGAGATGTTCGAGCCTGGCGACGCGGTCGACGTGTGCGGCACGTCCAAAGGTAAAGGATACGCCGGTGCGATCCGCCGTCACGGCATGGCGCGCGGTCCGAGGACGCACGGTTCAAAATACCATCGCAAAGCGGGTCCGATGAGCTCAGCCACCACGCCCGGCAGGGTGTTCAAAGGCAATAAAATGCCCGGCCAGCTCGGATATAAGCGTGTGACCGTTCAGAATCTCTCCGTCGTTCAGGTCGATGGCGAGCGCCATTTCCTCGTGGTAAAAGGCGCTGTCCCCGGCCCGAGGGGCGGTCTCCTCGAGATACGGTCGACCGTCAAGTCGAAGAAGTAGAGGGGGAGAGCACTATGCAATTCGATGTTTACAACATGAAAGGCGACATCGTCGACAAGATCGAATTGTCCGACGAGATTTTCGCCATTGAACCCAACGAGGACGCCGTCTACCGCGTCGTCGTCGCGCAGCAGGCGAATAAACGCCAGGGTACGCACAAGACGAAGACAAGAGGCGAGGTCAGAGGCGGTGGCCGCAAGCCTTTCCGCCAGAAAGGAACAGGGCGCGCGCGCCAGGGCTCCACAAGATCGCCTAAGCATGTCGGAGGCGGTGTCGTTTTCGGTCCCGTACCTCGCAGTTATCGCGTGAGGCTGCCGAAGAAGCTCCGCCGTCTCGCACTTTTTTCCGTGTTGTCGGCAAAGGCCGGAAGCGAACAGATCGTCGTACTCGACGACCTGACCATCGAAAGCGGAAAAACGCGTGAAATGGTGGAAGTCTTAAAGAACTTAGGCGCCGATACAACGTCGCTGATCGTCACGACTGGCAGGAATGAGAATGTGATCCGCTCCGCGCACAACATCCAGGGTGTCAAAACAGCGCCGGTGAACGCTCTGTCCGTTCTTGACCTGCTTAAATACGACCGCCTGATCGCGACGCGTGAAGCGCTTGAATCCTTCCAGGAGGTTTACGCATCATGAAGAACCCGCACGATATTATTCTTGAACCGATCATTACCGAGCAGAGTATGGAAGAAACCATGCACGGCAAGTACACATTTGTTGTAGCGAAGAACGCCACAAAGACGGAAATCGGCAAAGCCTGTGAGGACATGTTTGAAGTCAAAGTGCTGAAAGTAAACACGATGCACCTGTCAGGAAAACTTCGCCGTATGGGTAAGAACAGCGGCCGCACGGCTTCGTGGAAAAAGGCCATCGTCACGATTGATCTCGATCCGCAGCCGGAAGAGTACAACCTCCCCGGCGGCAAGACAGCAACCAGGTCGAAACGCTACAAGACCGAGATCGCTGAATTCGGATTTGGCCAGTAAGCCGATCGCGTGAAAGTAAGGAGATAACTATGTCAACGAAAGGCTATCGACCGACTTCGCCCGCAAGAAGGCAAATGACAGGCACAGATTATTCTGATTTGACAAAGAAAGCGCCTGAAAAGAGCCTCCTCTCGGCGAAGAAGAAGAACAGCGGCCGTAACCATTACGGGCGCATCACCGTTCGTCACCGCGGTGGCGGAAACCGTCAGAAATATCGCATCATTGATTGGAAGCGCAATAAAACAGATATCCCGGCGAAAGTCGCGGCACTGGAATATGACCCGAACCGCACGGCATTCGTCGCTTTGATCGTTTACGCTGACGGCGAAAAGAGCTACATTATCGCGCCGCACGGACTCAAGATAGGCGATTCTGTCGTTTCAGGCGCCGATGTGGATATTGTCGTAGGCAACTGTCTGCCACTGTCATCCATTCCCGTCGGTACGCAGGTTCATAACATCGAACTGAACCCCGGCCACGGCGGACAGCTTGTACGATCCGCCGGTTCCTCCGCGCAATTGCTTGCGAAGGAAGGCCGTTATGCGACCATCCGCATGCCGTCCGGCGAGGTCAGGCTCGTCCTTCAGAACTGCCGTGCTGTTGTGGGCGTCGTGAGCAATCCGGAGAATGAGATCAGGAACATCGGCAAGGCAGGCCGCACGCGTCATCTCGGCCGTCGTCCGCACGTCCGCGGATCCGCGATGAACCCCGTCGACCACCCGCACGGCGGCGGCGAGGGGAAAGCGCCTATCGGCCGTCCGAGTCCGGTGACCCCCTGGGGCAAACCAAACCACGGATACCGCACGCGCAAGCGCAACAACCCGACCGATCGTATGATTATCAGACGACGCGGCAAGAAGAGATAAGGATGGAGGAGATATCATGAGCCGTTCCGCAAAAAAAGGATTTTATGTTGATGAGATTCTTATGAAACGCATCAACGAGCTGAATGAAAAAAACGAGCACCGCGTACTGAAGACCTGGTCGCGTTCCTCCACCATATTCCCTGAGATGGTGGGCCATACCATCGCCGTATACGATGGCCGGAAACATGTTCCCGTCTATATTACGGAAGAAATGGTCGGTCACAAACTTGGCGAATTCGCGCCGACAAGAACTTTTCGTGGCCACGCCGGTTCCGAAAAACGCGCGCGTGCGAGATAAGCGTCGGCTGGGAGGATAGATTGTGGCTAAGAAAGTTATGAGTAAATCGGAGCTTCTGGAACGCCGCGATGAGATCATCGCGGAATACAGCAAGCCAACCCGTAAAAACGCGAAAAAACGCGTCCTGACAAAGAAAGAACGCAAAGTTCTGGGGATCGGCCGGGATCAGGGGAAAGCGACGCTGAAGCATCTTCGGATGAATGCTTTTAAGGTCAATGCCCTGATCAGGCAAGTAGTTGGCAAGAGTCTTGAAGAAGCCTATGCCATCCTGCTGTACACCCCGCATGGCGCCGCTCAGCCTCTGACGAAATTGCTGAAGTCGGCGGAAGCGAACGCGGTGAACAACAACGGACTGAACAAGGAAGACCTGTATGTCGCTGAACTGTACGCGATGCAGGGTCCGACGCTGAAGCGCATCCGCCCCCTTTCCAAGGGACAGGCGAGCTGGATTCTGAAGCGCTCATGCCATGTCCACGTCGTGCTGAAAGAAAAGGAGCAGGAGGTTTAGTATGGGTCAGAAAGTTAATCCGCATGGACTTCGCGTCGGAGTGATCAAAGACTGGGACTCTCGCTGGTACGCCGATAAAAACAATTTCGCCCGTTACCTCGTCGAGGACAAAAAGATCCGCCAATATGTAAAAGAGCAGACAGAGCGCGCCGGTGTCTCGCGCATTGAGATCGAGCGCCTGGGCGATGATAAGACGACGATCACGATTACCACGGGCAAGCCCGGCATTGTAATCGGCCGGGGCGGATCGGAGATTGAAAACCTGAAGAAAAAGCTCGCCAAAGAGTTTGGCAGAACGTTCTTCATCAATGTCAAAGAAGTCCGCAATGTTGATATCGAAGCGCAGCTCGTCGCCGAGAGTATCGCGAAACAGCTGGAAGAGCGCGTCTCTTTCCGCCGCGCGATGAAGCAGGCGATTAACCGTGCTATGAAAAACGGGGCCCGTGGGATCAAGACCATGGTGTCCGGACGTCTGGGCGGAGCGGAGATCGCCCGCTTTGAGCAGTACCGCGAAGGGACCATCCCTCTCCATACGCTGCGGGCCGATATCGATTACGGATTTGCCGAAGCGAAAACGTCCTACGGTCAGCTCGGCGTGAAAGTTTGGATTTACAAGGGCGAAGTTCTCACCGTGAAGAACGTCGCGCAGGATGATAAGGAGGCGACCCCAGATGTTAATGCCTAAACGCGTGAAACGCAGAAAGCAGCACCGCGGGCGCATGACAGGGAAAGCGACGCGCGGCAATAAGGTGACGTACGGCCAGTACGGACTGCAGGCGCTCGAACCCGCGTGGATTACAGGCAACCAGATCGAGGCGGCCCGTGTCGCGATCAATCGGTATTTCAGACGCGGCGGCACTGTATGGATTAAAATTTTCCCCGACAAGCCTGTCTCGAAAAAACCTGCCGAAACTCGTATGGGTAAAGGTAAAGGCGCGCCGGAGTACTGGGTCGCTGTCGTCAAACCCGGACGTGTACTCTTCGAGGTTGCCGGCGTGACAGAGAAACAAGCGCGCGAAGCGCTGCGTCTCGCGAGTCACAAACTCCCGTTGAAAGTGCGTTTCGTCGAGAGTGAGCGCAAGTTCTCGCAAGAGGAAATCGCGAAATTCGCCGAAGTCCAGGTGCTCGAGACGCCGGAGGAACTTCTCACTGAAGCGGAGTCAGAGGGCGCCGTGTCAGCGGAAGGTGACGCCGCGGAAGGCGAAGCTCGCGCGGACGAGTAGCAGGAGGATTGAAAATGAAGGCGAAAGAATTACGTGAGAAAAATCAAGCCGAACTTGAGAAAGAGCTTCAGGAATTAAAAGCTGAACTTTTCAAGCTTCGTTTTCAACACGTCACGAACCAGCTCGCAAACCCGATGGAGCTGAAGCGCGTGAAACGCGACATTGCCCGCGTTAAGACCGTCATGCGCCAGCAAGAGCTCGGCCAAGTGATCTCAGGGTAAAGGGGGAGAGTAAATGAGCGAGCGTAACGAAAGAAAACAGCGCGTTGGCATCGTGATCAGCGACAAAATGGACAAAACCATTGTCGTCTCTGTATCGGAGCATATCCGCCACCCGCTTTATAAGAAATACATCAGGCACACCGTCAAGATGAAAGCCCACGACGAGAACAACGAATGTGGCATCGGAGACCGCGTCCGTCTGATGGAGACAAGACCGTTGAGCCGTGACAAACGCTGGCGTCTCGTGGAAATCATCGAGAAAGCCAGATAAACCGGTGGAGTTCAGGAGGACAGGTCAATGATTCAAGTACAATCCAGGCTTAAATCCGCCGATAACACCGGCGCGAGGCAGCTGATGTGCATCCGCGTGCTCGGCGGGACAGGGCGCCGCTACGCCAATATTGGCGATGTGATCGTCTGTTCTGTCAAGGAAGCCGCGCCTGGCGGCACTGTCAAGAAAGGCGAAGTCGTTAAAGCTGTTGTCGTCCGTACAAAAGCGGGCATTCACCGCAAAGACGGCACCGTTATCCGCTTCGACGAGAACGCGGCAGTTATTTTAAAAGATGATGGGAACCCTCAAGGGACACGCATCTTCGGCCCCATCGCCCGTGAGCTGCGTGAGAAGAATTACATGCGAATTCTCTCTCTCGCGCCCGAGGTTCTGTAAGGAGGAGAAGGATGTCTCGCAATAAAATACATGTCAAAAAGGATGACCAGGTCTACGTGCTGACAGGAAAAGACGCAGGTAAAACAGGCAAAATTATCGCCGCTTATCCTTCAAAAGGGCGTGTGATCGTGGAGGGTGTCAACATCGCCACCCGCCATGTAAAACCGAAGTCGCAGCACCAGCAGGGCGGTATCATCCGCCAGGAGATGCCGATCGACGCGTCCAACGTCATGCTCGTCTGCCCGAAGTGCAAACGCCCGTCGAAGATGGGTGTCAAGGTCGTAGAGAATGGGGACAAAGTGCGTTACTGCAAAGCTTGTGAGGCCACTGTTTCCGTTATTAGCAAAGGTAAGAAGGGATAACGCATGAACAGATTACGTGATAAATATACTGATGAAGTTCGCGATGCCCTGATGAAACAATTCGGCTACCGCTCAGTGATGCAAGTGCCAAAACTCGAGAAAATCGTCCTGAACATGGGTGTCGGCGATACGCGTGAAAACCCGAAGGCGATTGACTCCGCTGTCCGCGATCTTTCAACGATCGCGGGGCAGAAAGCCATCGTGACGTATGCTCGGAAATCAGTGGCTAACTTCAAGTTGAGAGAAGGGATGGCGAACGGCGTCAAGGTGACCATTCGCGGCGACCGTATGTATCACTTCCTCGACAAGTTGATCAATATCGCTCTTCCGCGCGTACGCGACTTCCGCGGTGTGAACCCGAATTCATTCGACGGACGCGGCAATTATTCTCTCGGGGCGCGCGAGCAGTTGATTTTTCCGGAAATCGATTACGACAGCGTCGACAAGATCAGCGGACTCGATATCATCATTGTGACAACAGCTGAGACAGATGAAGAAGGCATGGCTCTGCTGTCAGCGCTCGGCATGCCGTTCCGCAAGTAAGGGGGAGACCATGGCAAAAAAATCTCAGATTGTTAGAGCAAAACTCGCGCCGAAATTCAGCACGCGCCAGAAGAACCGCTGTCTGCTTTGCGGCCGTCCGAGATCGTATATACGCAAATACGGCATCTGCCGCCTTTGTTTCCGCGAGCTCGCGTACAAGGGGCAGATCCCCGGCGTTCGTAAAGCCAGTTGGTAAGGAGGAGTCGTCATGCAAGTTACTGATCCAATCGCGGATATGCTTACACGCATCCGCAACGCCGCAAGAGCCGGCAAGCTGACTTGTGAGCTGCCCGCTTCGAATATGAAGCGCGCGATCGCAGACATTCTCGTCGATGAAGGTTATATCGAGAAAGTCGGCTGCCGTGACGACGGCAAACAGGGAATCCTGACACTGACGTTGAAATACTATGGCAATAAACCTGTCATTACAGGAATCAGAAGAATATCCAAGCCCGGACTCCGCGTGTACGCCGATGTTGATCATCTGCCGCGCGTGCAGAATGGTCTTGGTATCGCGATCATCTCGACTTCAAAAGGCGTGATGACCGATAAATATGCGCGCCGCAGCAAGATCGGCGGCGAAGTGCTGGCCTTTGTCTGGTAAGACAAGCGCCCGCCACTCTGAAAAGGGCAAAAGCCCGCAATCTTAAGAGCAGGAGGAAATTATGTCGAGAATTGGCAAAAAGCCGATCGCGATCCCGCAGGATATGAAAGTCGAGATCGTCGGCGACGAAGTCGTCGTGAGCAAGGGACAGCAGTCCTTATCCCAGAAAATTCACGCCGGCATTACCGTTAAGATCGAAGACGGCCGCATACTGGTCGGCCGTGAAGATGATACGCGCGAAACGCGGTCACTGCACGGGCTGACGCGGTCCCTGATCAACAATATGGTCGTGGGTCTGAGCGAAGGGTTTACGAAAAATCTGGAGATCCAGGGCGTCGGATTCCGCGCGGCCAAAGAGGGCAACAAGCTTGTCATGAATCTGGGTTATTCGCATCAGGTTATTTTTGAGGAGCCGGAAGGCATCACATTCGAGCTCGCCTCGCCGACGCGCATCGCCGTCAAAGGGGCGGATAAACAACTCGTCGGAGAGATGGCGGCGAAGATCCGCGCCTCGCGTCTGCCCGACGCATATAAGGGCAAAGGTGTCCGGTATGCCGGTGAGGTTCTGCGCCTCAAGGTCGGCAAATCCGGCGCGAAGTAAGGAGCGTGAACGATGATTAAGAAAGAACCACGCAATGATATCCGCCGCCGCCGCCACACGCGCGTTCGCAAGCATGTTGAAGGCACAGCGGATCGTCCGAGACTGAACGTGTTCAGAAGTACATCTCACATCTATGCGCAAATTATTGACGATGAAAGCCGCCGCACATTGGCAGCCGCTTCTTCGCTTGATCCTTCGATCAAGGCGGAGCTCAAGAACGGCGGGAATATTGAGGCAGCGAAAGCCGTAGGCAGACTGATCGCCGAACGCGCGCTCGAGCATGGCATCTCAGCTGTCGTATTCGACCGCGGCGGATACCAGTATCACGGACGTGTGGAAGCGCTGGCGGATGCCGCGCGCGAAGCCGGACTCAGTTTTTAAGGAGTGGCTGATATGAGAAGAGACAACAGAGATCGGAAAGATCGTGACAAAAGAGATGACAGAGAGCGCGAGAACGAGCTCCAGGAACGCGTCATTCACATCGGCCGTGTCGCCAAAACAGTCAAGGGCGGGCGCAACTTCCGCTTTACCGCTCTTGTCGTCGTCGGCGACGGCGAGGGACACGTCGGCAAGGGACTCGGTAAATCGGCGGAGATTCCCGACGCCATCCGCAAGGGAATTGAAGACGCCAAGCGTAATATGATTGAAGTTGCGACCTACAAAGATACCATTCCCTATCAGGTGACCGGCTGCTACGGCGCGGCGAGCGTCATGCTGAAACCAGCGAGCGCCGGTACCGGCGTTATTGCCGGCGGCGCCGTCCGCGCCGTCTGTGAGCTGGCCGGGATCAAGGATATCCGTACAAAATCATTGGGCAGCCCCAATCCCAACAATATCGTCAACGCGACCATCGAAGGATTGAAATCGCTGCGCACGCTGGAAGAAGTGGCGGAGATCCGCGGCAAGAATCCCCGCGAGATTCTGTAAGAGGAGGGTGACATGGCTCAATTGAAAGTTACACTGCTCCGCAGCACCAACAGCGCCAACAAGAGTCACAAGGCGACGGTGCAGGCACTCGGCCTGAGGAAAATCGGGCACACAGTTATTCATCAGGACAACGACGCGATCCGCGGCATGATTCGCAAGGTTCGCCACCTCGTTGTCTGTGAACCGTTTGAAGGAGGAGACGATGAAGATAAATGATCTGAGACCGATTCCGGGATCTAACCCGAAATCGTCACGCGTCGGCCGCGGAAAAGGTTCAGGCAGCGGAAAAACAGCCGGCCGTGGAACAAAAGGCCAGAAGTCGCGTTCAGGCGGCAGTGTCCGTCTGCAGTTCGAGGGCGGACAGATGCCCTTGTACCGTCGGCTCCCTAAGCGCGGTTTTAACAACAAGCGCTTCGCCAAACAGTACATTACCGTCAATGTAGGAGATCTGACGGGGCTGGAAGAAGGCGCCACAGTTGACGCCGCTTTACTGGCGGAAGCCGGAGTGATCTCCCTCCCGAAGGTCAACGACGGCCTGAAAGTGCTCGGAGACGGCGACCTGACGATCAAACTGAATGTGAAAGCCAAAGCTTTCACTGCCACGGCCAGAGAAAAAATTGAGAAGGCCGGGGGAACCTGCGAGGTAATCTGACATGGGCAGCATGCTTCAGACGATGGTGAACGCTTGGAGAATTCCCGATCTCAAGAAGAAGATCACATTTACGCTCCTTGCGATTCTTATCTACCGTCTCGGAACAGCTATTCCGGCGCCGATGATTGACAGTGCGGCCTTTTCCGCGCTCGTCGATCGGTTCGGGCAGCTCGGTCAGTTCCTGGACATTATTTCAGGCGGCGCGTTTAAGTCAGTCTCCGTGCTGGCGCTCGGAATTTCTCCTTATATCAACGCGTCCATTATCATGCAGCTGCTGACATTCGCGATTCCCGCGCTCGAGCGCTTGTCAAAAGAAGGCGAAGTCGGCCAGAAAAAAATTCAGAAGATCACGCGCGTCGTGACGCTGGTGCTTTCTCTCGTCATGGCGACATCATACGCGTTGATGACACGCGGGACGACGACCCCCGGGTTCCCCGAGTGGTTCAGCCTTCTGATCGTCATCCTGAGTTTTGCCGCCGGCGCGTCTTTTGTGGTCTGGCTCGGCGAACAGATTGACGCGCGCGGTGTCGGCAACGGTATTTCGCTTATTATCTTTATCGGTATCGCGAGCCGGCTTCCGCAGGGTGTCAAGACGCTGTTCCTTTACTTCCAGAGCCTGACCGTGACGAAGAATATCTTTCTCGCCATCGGGCTGGTGCTCCTCACGGCCTTCGTCTTCCTCGCGATCATCACGGTGGTCGTCTTCGTTCAGAGTGCGGAGAGGCGGATTCCCGTGCAGTATACAAAACGCGTGGTCGGCCGCAAGGTCTACGGCGGACAGAGCACATACCTTCCGATCAAGGTCAACCAATCCGGCGTTCTGCCGGTCATCTTCGCGATGTCCGTGCTGATGGTGCCGTCGACGATCGCGTCATTTACCGGGAGCACCGGGAAGTTCGCGACCTGGCTCATGAACTTCAATCAGAACCCGCTATACTATGTTGTCTACGTGATCATGATCATCGCTTTCACATTCTTCTACGCGATGATCAGCTTCAACCCCGTTGACATCGCGGGCAACCTGCAGAAGAACGGCGGATATATTCTCGGCATTCGTCCGGGGCGCCCCACGGCCGATTTTATCGGCAAAACAGCGCGCCGCCTCAACTGGTTTGAGTCGGTATTTCTGGCGATTCTCGTCCTGATGCCCTCGCTGCTGGGAATGGCGACAGGCGCGCACGGCATCTGGTTCGGCGGAACAGCCGTTCTGATCCTGGTCGGCGTCGCGATGGATATTGTGAATCAGCTCGAAGCGCAGATGCTTATGCGCCACTACAAGGGTTTCCTTGATTGATGAAGGGAGCGTGTTCATGAAAAGAAGAATCATTATGCTGGGCGCGCCGGGCAGCGGCAAAGGAACGTGGTCGAAGATTATTTCGGACGCGAGAAAGCTGACCCATATCGCCACCGGCGATCTCTTCCGCCGCGAGCTGGCGGCTGAAACACCGCTCGGACTCGAAGTGAAGTCATACATGGAACGCGGCGCGCTCGTCCCTGACGAGCTGACCATCAGGCTCGTTGAGAAAGCGCTGACAGGTGAAAACGCCGCCTTAGGCTTCGTCCTGGACGGGTTTCCGCGGACGATTCCACAGGCGGAAGCGCTTGAGGCGATCCTCGCCAAACACGGTTGGAAGATCGACGCGGTCGTGGATCTCGCGATTGAAGAAGATGTCCTCATTGGACGGACACTCGCGAGGCTCGTCTGCAGCGGGTGCGGCCAGCCGTACAACGCGGTGAGCATGCAGCCGGCGGTTGAAGGCGTTTGCGACCGCTGCGGAGGCGAAGTGGTCCGCCGAGGCGATGACACGGAAGAGACGATCAAAAAGCGCATGGAGACGTATCACGCGAATACAGCGCCTCTGATCGATTATTACCGGGAACGCGATCTGCTCGTCACGTTCTCAAATGAAGGTCCTCCGAATGAGGAAACGCGCGATCTTCTTTTTGCCATCATCGATGGGGATAAAAGGTAACGCATGATTCGGATCAAGTCAGATGATGAAATAGCCAGGATGAAGGGCGCCGGCGCGGTTGTCGCGGCTGTCTTCGAGGCGGTTGCCCCGTTGATGAAACCGGGGATATCGACAGGAGAGATCAACCGGACGGCGCACAGGGTTATCGTCGACGCGGGAGCGACACCGTCCTTTCTGGGATACGGTCCGGCCGAGGCGCCTTTCCCGGCGGCAACCTGCATCTCAATTGACGCGGAAGTCGTCCACGGGATACCGAGCGATAGCCGCATCCTGGAAGACGGCATGATTGTGTCGGTCGATGTGGGGGCGTGCCTTGACGGATATCACGGCGACGCCGCCAGAACCTACATCATCGGAGACGTTCCCCCGCGCGTGAAAGAACTTGTCGAAGTGACAGAAGAAGCATTTTGGAAAGGTCTTGAACAGGCTTTGCCGGGCAAGAGGCTCGGTGACATTTCGTCCGCTGTGCAGGAACACTGCGAGGCGCACGGATTCGGAATCATCCGCGTGCTCACCGGGCACGGTGTGGGCGCGGAACTGCATGAATCTCCGAATCTGCCGAATTATGGCAGACGGGGGCGCGGGCTCAGACTCGAGGCCGGGATGACACTGGCGCTTGAGCCCATGGTGACACTCGGGTCTTTCAACGTCGCGATGACGGCCAATAACTGGACATTTGAGACGGTGGACGGTCTTCCCGCCTCGCACTACGAGAACACGTTTGTCATCACAGACGACAAACCGGTCGTTCTGACTATGCGCTCGTGAGACGCCGACAGGCGATGAGCGAATCCGATCGCACGGAAAGGACGCTGCCTGCCCGCTTTAAACCCGGGATGGCGGTCGTATCGCTTTCCGGCCACGATAGGGGAAGTCTTTACATCGTCATCGGGGTGAAAACGGACAACCGGCTGGTCCTCGCGGATGGCGGAAAGAGAAACCTCGCCAACGCGAAGCAAAAGAACATAAAACATGTCCGGGTACTCGGACAGGCGATGAGTTCACAAGATCTGGCGGAAGCGCTTCATCAGGAGCCTTGTGAGAGAGAACGCGACACATTCATCAGGAAACTGATCCGCCAATGGATGGAGACAGAGCGCGCCGGCTCACAGGATAAGATGTCATCGGAGGAGTAGATGCCGAAAGAAGATAAAATCGAAGTAAAGGGAGTTGTTGTGGATGCCATGCCGAACGCCGTTTTCCGCGTAGAGCTTGAGAACGGTTTCGAAGTGATTGCGCACATTTCAGGCAAGCTGCGGCAGAATTACATCAAGATTCTGACGGGTGACCAGGTCACCGTCGAACTGTCGCCGTACGATCTGACGAGAGGGCGCATCACGTGGCGCTCTAAGTAAAAAGAGCTTGCATTTTACAGCGTCTCGCGTTACAATCATTTGCTGTGTATATTGGCACAGAACACTAAGGAGAAGAACCATGAAAGTCAAACCTTCGGTCAAACCCATCTGCGAAAAATGCCGTGTGATCAAGCGCCGCGGGCGTGTCATGGTAATCTGCAGTGACCCGAAACACAAGCAGAGACAGGGCTGAGCTTGCGTCTCGCCTAACCGAAATGACGCGACAATCCGTCCGGATACAAACAACAAACACGGATGTTTGATTCGTCGCTGATGATAGAAGCATACGAGCATAATTGGAGGTAGCGAATGGCACGTATTGCCGGGGTAGATTTGCCCAATGATAAACGCGTTGAGATCGGCCTGACCGCCATTTACGGCATTGGCCGCTCACGATCAACTGAAATCCTCGCGGCGGCTGAAGTCAGCCCCGATACGCGCGTCCGTGATCTGACGGATGACGAAATCACGCGTATCCGCGAGGCGATGGAAGATCATTACATCGTTGAAGGTGATTTGCGCCGAGAACGCGCAATGAACATAAAGCGCCTTTCGGAAATTGGCTGTTACCGCGGCCGCCGTCACCGTCTCGGTTTACCGGTCAGGGGACAGCGCACGCGCACAAACGCGAGAACACGCAAAGGCCCGAAACGCACCATGGCGAAGAAAAAGAGATAAGGAGGACGAACCGTGGCTAGTAAAAAAGGTGGACGTCCGGCGGCCAGAACGAGAAGGCGCGACCGGAAGAATGTCGAACGCGGAGCAGCGCATATTCATTCGTCCTTTAATAATACCATTGTAACAATCACTGATCCGGCCGGTAACGTGATATCGTGGTCAAGCGCCGGCGCTCAGGGCATGAAAGGTTCGCGCAAGGGGACGCCGTTCGCGGCGCAGCTCGCAGCCGAGACAGCCGCTCGTAAAGCCGTCGAACACGGCATGAAGACCATTGAGGTGTTCGTGCGCGGTCCCGGATCGGGGCGTGAGTCTGCCATCCGCGCGCTCGCGACAGGCGGCCTTGAGATTGTGATGATCAAAGACGTGACACCGATTCCGCACAACGGGTGCCGTCCGCCCAAGCGCAGAAGAGTATAAGAGGAGAACCAGGCATGGCGAAAGATCGTTCACCCATCATGAAGAGGGCCCGTTCACTTGAAGTGACACCTCAGATGCTGGGAATCAATAAAAAATCGAACAGAAACCCGAAACAATCGCGCAAGAAGGAAGGCGAGTATGGCCGCCAGCTGCGCGCGAAACAATCAGTTAAATTTATCTACGGCGTACTTGAGAAGCAGTTCCGCAACACGTATGACCGCGCGACCAAGATGCCCGGCAAGAGCGGTGAAAATCTGCTGAAGCTGCTGGAGCTCAGACTCGATAACATCGTCTACCGCATGGGGCTCGCTTCGACGCGCGCGCAGGCGCGTCAGCTGATCGGCCATGGTCACTTTAACGTGAACGGCCGCCGCGCGAGTATTCCCTCGATGATGATATCTCCCGGTGATGAGATTTCTGTCCGTGAGAATTCCCGCAGCGCGAAAGTTTTTGACGATCTCCCGAACCCGATCGTTCCGACCTGGATGACTTTTGACGTGTCCGCCCTCAAAGGCACGGTTCTCAGAATCCCGGAACGTGAAGAGATTGACACCCCCGTCGAAGAGACACTGATTGTCGAGCTTTACTCGAAGTAATGCACCGCCTGTTCATACAGCCCGACCATGGAGGTCCTCATGATTGAAGTCAGAAACACACAAATTGAATATACGACCCATTCAGAAGATGAAACATACGGTCTGTTTGTCGCCGAGCCGCTCGAGCGCGGTTACGGCATAACGCTGGGCAACGCGCTCCGCCGCGTTCTGCTCTCATCTCTTCCTGGCTGCGCTGTCACTTCCATCCGCATTGAAGGGGTATTCCAGGAATACTCGACGATTCCGGGCGTGGTCGAAGATGTCACGGAAATACTGCTGAATATTAAGCAGATCCGCGCGAAACTGCATGTGCCGGGTCCCAAGACGGTATTCATCAACAAAGAAGCCAACTACTCCGGCCCGGTCCGCGCGGGAGAGTTTATTCAGAGCGATGAACTCGAGATTATGAATCCTGATCTCGTGATCGCGCACATGAATGGCGAAGGTTCCCTCTTTATGGGGCTGACATTCAATTCCGGCGTGGGGTATAAGAGCGCGGAACAGAACAAAGACGCGAACGCGCCGATCGGCGTGATCCCGATTGACAGTATCTTCACCCCCGTCCGCAAGGTAAACTATCATGTGGAAGATACGCGTGTCGGCCAGGTGACTGACTACGATAAACTGGCGCTTGAAATCTGGACCGACGGAACGATTACAGCGGAAGAATCGCTTTCCAAAGCATCCGAGATCCTGATCGACCATCTGAATCTTTTTCTGTCGATGACGCACGACAAAGCAGTCCCCGAGACGGAGACAGTGCGGATCGAAGAAAAGGAAAAGAGTATCTACGACGCCCCGATTGAGGAATTGAAATTCTCAACGCGTATTTTCAATTCGCTCAAGCGCGCGGACATCCATACCGTCGCGGATCTCGTGGCAAAATCACACGAAGACCTGATGAAAGTAAGAAATCTCGGAACGACTTCGCTTGAAGAACTTATTGACAAGCTGGCCGCGCTGGATCTGAAACTGGCTGACTCAGAAGAATAAGGAAAAAAAGGAGTACAAACTCATGGCAGGATATAGAAGACTCAGCCAGAAGACGGCTGCGAGAAAATCGATGTTGAGGAACCTCGTCACTTCTCTGATCGTGAACGGAAAGGTGACAACGACGGAGACGCGCGCGAAAGAAGCGGCGCGCATCGCCGAGCAGATCATTTCACTCGCGGTGAAAGAGCAGAAGAATTTCACCACGAAGACGATCAAAGTGTCGAGCGCAAAGCTTGACGACAAAGGGCGCAAAGTTCTCCGTTCAGCGACCTCAAAGAACGAGCGGGCTTACGATGTCGTTGAGCGCGAGATGAAGACGAAGACTGTCCAGGTCGATATGCCTTCCCGTCTTGCCGCCCGCCGTCAGATTCTGAACGTGCTCGTTGAAGCCCGCAATGAAGAAGGCAAGCGTGTCAACACGGTGAATCATCTGTTCAATACGGTCGCTCCGCGTTACATCGGACGATCAGGCGGCTTTACGCGCATTACGAAGCTCGGAGCGCGCCGCGGGGACGCTGCCCCGATGGCGGTTATTGAACTGGTTTAGATTCGCGTTACAGACGATTTCCGTGAAGTGGATCGATGAAGTGCTTGGACTGATTGCCTCCGGCTTTCAGTCCTTTGTTTTGGGGGAATATGACCGGCCGGCCGGAAGAGCCGACTGCCGGTTCCCTCTTACGGCAGGACAGCCGGCGTTGAGGCAGCCGGCGTGCGGGGTTGCGTAACCGCTTGGCAAGAGGAGCAGGCATGATCCAATTCAAAGATGTCAGCTTTACTTACGGGGCTTACGAGGGTCAGCTCCCTGTTCCCGCTGTCGATCATGTCTCTTTCCACATCAGAAAAGGCTCCCATGTGGCGTTGCTCGGGCGCAACGGATCGGGCAAATCGACCATCGCCCGCCTGATGAACGGCCTGCTTCTGCCTGATGAGGGAGAAGTGTTTGTCAGCGGGATGAATACAGCAGATGCGCATGATATCGTGGAGATCCGCCGGCGATGCGGCATGGTCTTCCAGAATCCGGACAATCAGCTGATTGGCGCGACCGTCGGGGATGACGCGGCGTTCGGTCCCTGCAATCTCGGACTGCCGGTCGGCGAGGTCAAAAGCCGCGTCGAAGAATCCCTGAAAAGAGCGGGACTTTATGAGATGCGTGACCGCGCGCCGAGTGATCTCTCCGGCGGACAGAAACAGAAACTTGCGATCGCGTCCATACTGGCGATGAAACCCGACTGTATTATCCTGGACGAGGCGACTTCCATGCTCGATCCCGTCGCGCGCCGGGAAGTCATGGCGCTCATCCTCGAACTGAAGAATAAACACGGTATTTCAATCGTTCAGATTACACATCATATGGAAGAAGCGGTGCTGGCCGATTATATCTATGTGATCAGCGATGGCCGCGTTGCCCTGCACGGAACACCGGCGGATGTTTTTGACCAGGCTGACCGGGTGAGAGCGGAAGGTCTGGCCGTTCCCACCCACATTGAAATCGCTCACCGGATCGCAAAGGCGGCGGGCGCCGCGTATCACCCGGATGAAATTTTCACATTTGAGGGAGCGGTGGCGTTCACGCGCCACGCGCTTCGCTTCATTGAAGACGACCAGGGCGCGATGGGCCGCGCGGCCGCGCTGTCTTCGGCGGGGGAGAAGAGCGAAGACAGCTGTCATGTGTCTCTCTCCGGCCAGGGAGCGGGCTGTCTTCGGGAGGAGAAAACAGACTGCTCCGCCGGGCCGGCTGCGCACTGTGAGCCGGTGATTGAGGTTGAAAATCTTTCGTATACTTATGATACGCACACGGGAGAGCCGGTAGCCGCACTTACGGATGTTTCGCTCACCGTCGGAAGAGGGGAAATCCTGGGGATCGTCGGGCATACGGGTTCGGGGAAGTCGACATTGATCCAGCATATGAACGGAATCATTCCTTCAAAGAAGAATACAGTCCGCGTGCTGGGGCGGGATCTTTCGGAGAGGCGGACGGTCCGCGATATCCGCCGCCACGTCGGTCTTCTGTTTCAGTACCCCGAAGACCAGCTTTTTGAAGAGACGGTAGCGCTCGACATCGCCTTCGCGCCCAAACAGCTGGAAAGAAACCCTGAAGAGGTCGAGAAGGCTGTTCTGCGCGCAGCGCGGCGGCTTGGCGTCGAATCCGTGCTGCAGCGGTCTCCCTTCGAACTGTCCGGCGGTCAGAGGAGGCGCGTCGCGATCGCGGGTGTTCTGGCGGCCGAACCTGACATTATCATTCTTGATGAACCGGCCGCCGGCCTCGACCCCGCGGGGCAGGATGAGTTATTCGCCGATCTTCTGACACTCACTTCGGAAGGGGCGACGCTTCTGATCGTATCGCACGATATGGAAACTATGGCGCGGCTCTGTCACCGCATGATCGTCATGAAAGACGGCCGGGTCGCCGGTGACGGATCACCGAATGAGATTACCGCTTCAGCGGAGTTTCTGGAGAGCGTATCCCTTTCGATGCCGCCTTCCAAGAGTTTTCTCAATTGTTTTACAGACAGATACCCGGCACTTGACACGAGCTGTTTCACAGCAGCGGATGCCGCGGTGAAACTTCTCCTCGCGGCAGGGGGTGCCGCAAAAGCGGATGAACCGCCAGCCGCGCCGCCCGGGGAGGTCTCGAACGGCAAAGACAAGACGCACGCGCGCGCCGAATTCCCTTTGAACCGGAGGACACGGCAGCCATGAGATCGCGGAGTATGCTTGGAAGATCCGTGCCGGGCACGTCGCTGATTCACCGCCTCGACGCGCGGGTAAAGTTTCTGGGCGCGGTGCTTCTGATGGGCGCGGCACTCATGGTCAGAGATGTCCGCGCACTCGGCGTGCTCGCCCTTTGGACAGTGGCGGTCATCATCATTTCGCGGATCAGAGTCATACTGATCCTGCGCAGTATCCGCCCTCTTCTGTTTGTCATCCTTTTCGCTGTGCTGGTACATGTGCTGACAGCGGAGGGACGCGTCCTCCTCCAGCTGGGAAGCTTCCGCATCACGGAGGAGGGACTGATATCAGGCGGGTTGTCCGCCCTGAGGCTGGCATTCATGGTGATCAATACCACCATTTTTCTGACGCTGACAACGACTCCTCTCGATATCGCGGATGCATTGGAATCGCTGCTGTCACCGCTTCGTTTCCTGAAATTCCCGGTCCACGAATTTGCGATGATGATGTCGATCGCGCTCCGCTTTGTGCCGACGCTGTTGGACGAGTCGACAAAAATTATGAAGGCGCAGTCTTCGCGCGGCGCCGATTACGACACCGGCGGTATTCTTCACAGAATACGCGGACTCGTGAGTATACTGGTTCCCCTGTTCGTCTCGAGCTTCCGGCGCGCGGATGACCTCGCCATCGCGATGGAAGCGCGCTGCTATCAGAGCGGGGCGTCGAGAACAAAACTTCATATAGCGAAGCTGTGTGCGCGTGATATCGTGTTTATTATTCTAGTTATCGCACTCTTCCTCATGGTTCTCTTCGGTATTTAACGGAAATCCCCTGTTTGGTCACGGATGGCCCGGAATCAGGCGTCATTTATATCCTCGCGGCGAACAGTGCTATGATGGGTGAGTGAATATCTACCCGGACAATGCGATCCAGTACGCAATCATGACTGAGTTTGACGGTTCCGCTTTTCACGGATGGCAGCGGCAGGTTAATGCGCCGTCTGTTCAGGGGTGTCTGGAGAGCGCCTGGCGGGAACTGACTGGAGAGAGCGTCGCGCTCATCGGCGGAAGCCGAACGGACGCCGGTGTATCAGCCTCCGGGCATGTCGCGGCTTTTCACTCTGCCACATCAATCCCCGTAGACAGAATCGCGCGCGCCTGGAACACGAAACTTCCGGAGAGTGTCGCGGTCCGGGCGGTGAGGAAAGTCAGCCGCCTTTTTAACCCTCGGTATGACGCGCTGGGGAAACATTACAGATACACAATCCTTACGGGCGATACACGGCCTGTTCTGAGACGCCGCACGACTGCGTTCATTCCCGGTGAACTGGATGTCGATGCGATGAGATCCGCGATTCCGTTTCTGCGGGGAACTCACAATTTTTCTTCTTTTATGGACCAGGGTTCGCCGACAAAGCGTTTCGGGAGAACCCTGCACGAGATCACGATAGAAGGAGAGACGGAACTTGTCATTGCGATGAAAGGCGACGGATTTCTCTACCATATGGCCCGCATCATCGCGGGGACACTCGTGTATATCGGCCAGGGGAAAATAGCGCCGGATGAACTTCCATCCGTTTTCGCGGCATCAGACAGAACGCTCGCGGGGCCGACCATGCCGGCGGAGGGACTTCTTCTGGAACGCGTTTACTTCGCGGCCGATCTGTTCGGAGGCGACCGCTGGCCTTACGAAGACGAGAGGCGGGAAGCGAAGCTCAGGACACTCCTGCCGGGTGAACCATCCTGTTCTCCACGTGCGGAACAGACGGATGGAACAATAACATGACGTTTACATCAACAATGACACATAGACAGAAATGACATGGATGCCGTAAAGGAGGAATTATTGTGAAAGAATGGAATGACAATCTCAATCTATCGATGCTGACCGATTTCTATGAGATTACGATGTCGAATGCTTACTACAAGATGGGCATGAAAGACACGATTGCAGTTTTTGACATGTTTTTCAGAGACGTCCCTGAAAGAGGCGGATTTGCGATTATGGCGGGCGTCGAGCAGCTCGTCGGCTATCTCAGAAATCTTCACTTCTCTGAAGAGGATCTTGCGTATCTCGCCGATATGGGCATTTTTGAGCCGGAATTCCTTGATTACCTGCGCGATTTCAAGTTCGCCTGTGACGTCTGGGCGGTGCCCGAGGGAATGCCCATTTTCCCCGGAGAACCGATTGTCAAAGTCAAGGGGCCGATTATCCAGGCGCAGATGATTGAAACGATGATCCTGCTTACGATCAATCACCAGAGTCTGATCGCCACGAAGTCCTCGCGTATTGTCCGGGCGGCGGAGGGGCGCGCGGTCATGGAGTTCGGCGCGCGCCGCGCCCAGGGCGTGGAGGCTTCCGTACTCGGAGCCCGCGCCGCGTACATCGCGGGAGTCGACGGGACATCGTGCACGATCGCGGGGGAGATTTTCGGCATTCCCGTTCTGGGGACGATGGCGCACAGCTGGGTCCAGGCTTTTGATACGGAGTTTGAGGCATTTAAGGCTTACGCGGTCTCCTACCCGGATAACTGCCAGCTGCTTGTCGATACCTACAACACACTGAAGAGCGGCGTTCCGAACGCGATCCGGGCAAGCAGGGAAGTCCTGGAACCGATGGGGAAACGCCTGAAGGCCATCCGTATCGATTCAGGCGACCTGGCTTACCTGTCGATCAAGGCGCGCGAGATGCTTGACGCGGCAGGGATGACTGACTGTTCCATCACAGTCAGCAGCGCGATCGATGAATACCTCATCCGCGATCTGCTCCACCAGGGGGCGAAACTGGACGCGTTCGGCGTCGGCGAACGGCTGATCACATCGCGTTCAGAACCGGTTTTCAGCGGCGTCTACAAATTATCTCTTGTCGAGGAGAATGGCGTCGGCGAACCGCGGATGAAGTTCTCTGACAATCCGGAGAAAGTGACAAACCCCGGAGAGAAAACGGTGTACCGGCTCTATAACCGGGACACGGGGTACTGTGAGGCCGACCTGATCACGCTCGTCGACGAGACAATCGACGAATCGCAGCCTCTGATCATATTCGATCCCAACCACACGTGGAAGCGCAAGACATTGCACAACTTCCGGGCGGAGTGCATTCTGCAGCCAATTTTTATCAAAGGTAAATCCTGTTATCAGCCGCGCGATATAGAAGAGATCCGCTCCTTCTGTAAGGCACAGATCGCCACATTGTGGGATACGGTGAAGCGCTTTGAGAATCCGCAGGAGTACTATGTCGACCTGTCGCACGACCTGTGGTCGCTGAAAGAGAAATTCCTTCACAGCGCGATTGGCCTGAAAGGGTGATCATAAGACTTTCCATGACGGGAACAGAGATACATGAAGCTGGTAGATACACACAATCATTTGACAGGCTGGTCGCCGGACGCGGAACAGACATTCGGACAATTAACGGCTTCCGCGTGTGAACGCGGTCTTCTGGGGTTTGCGGTTTCAGATCATTTCGATCTCGATGTGACGGCGGAGTTTGAAGAGAATCCCTGGGTTGTCGACATCCCCGCTTACTTTGACACCTTTTATGAACGACGCCGCATGCCTTCCCGGAGAAAAGAAAGCGATCCTCCCGGATTTCTCCTTTCGCTGGAGCTCGGGTGGACGCGTCAGAATGGAAAACAGCTGCAGGAAATCAACGCGTCGTATCCTTTTGACTATACCATCGCGGCCGTCCATTTCTATAACGGATATGATCCGTACAGCAATGGAGAGCATATCTACACAGAGAAACTGGGCCGTCTGTATTCAGACATTATCGGGCTGATCGCTCAATCGGCGGAAGAGCTGGCGGAGTCGAGAATCATCGCACATTATGATTTCTTCTCCAGATACGCTCCGCAAATGGAATCAAAAATGACATACCGGCACGCGCCGGACGAATTCGACGCGCTTTTCCGGACGATGCGTGAGAACGAGCAAATACTTGAAATCAATACCAGGACGATTGACGCCCTGCACCGCCGCACATGCTACTCGCTGGAAGAGGCGATGCCGGACGCCGATATCCTGAGGCGGTACAGGGAGCTCGGCGGGCGATTCCTGACGGTCGCTTCCGACGCACACTCAATCGGGCAGAACGGACACCTGGCGCCGGAGGCCGTCGCGTATCTCAACAGTCTCGGGTTTCATGAATTTGCCTGGTTTGAGGACAAAAAGCTGCATTACAGCAGGGTATAACAGGTGCCGGGCGGTCTTTTATCTTTGGAGCAGGGTGGGGCCGGTTCTTTCGAATCAAAGATGAAAGAACCGGCCCTGTGATTCTAAGAGTTAAAGGATTTCAGACACATATCGAAGAGGGGAAGCGAGGACTTGATCCGCTCGAGCGATACGCAGTAGGAGAGCCTGAGATAGCCCGGGCAGCCGAAGCTCTCAGACGGGACAACGAGCAGGTTGTAGCGCAGACGTGCGTGATCGGAGAAGGCCTGCGCGTCGCCGCCGGGGGCTTTGACGAACATGTAGAACGCCCCCTCCGGTCTGACGCATTCGTACCCGACAGCCGTCAACCCTTCGTACATGGTTTTCCTGTTCAGATCGTACGGCTCAAGATTCGGTCTGGTGTTGACACACCGGGCTATTACCCTCTGAATCAGGGAAGGGGCGCAGACATAGCCGAGGGATCTCGCGGATCCGGCGATCGCGTCGTAGATGTCGCGCGCTGCTTCGGCACGCGGATTGACGAGGATGTAGCCGATGCGCTCTCCCGGCATTGAGAATACTTTGCTGTAGGAGTAGCAGATGATGGTATTCTCGTAAATCAGCGGGATGAACGGGGTGACGATACCGTCGTACACGAGCTCGCGATACGGTTCATCCGATACGATGAAGAGCGGGTGGCCGATAGCGGCTGATTTCTTTCGCAGGAGCGCCGCCAGGGCTTCGAGTTCTTCTTTTTTGTAGACGCGTCCGGTGGGGTTATTCGGGGAATTCAGGATGATCGCGCGCGTCGCCGCGGTAATGGCCCTGTCGATCGCTTCGAGGGAGATACCGAAATCGGGCAGTTTCGGCGGGATGATCACGAGTTTCGCACCGTGTCCTTCGACAAAGCATTTGTATTCCGGGAAGTAAGGGGCTAAAGTGATAAACTCATTCGCCTCGCCGCTGATGGAAAGCGCCCGGAATGTTGTCGAGAGCGCCGCGGCGGCTCCGCAGGAGATATAAAGCGAGCTCTCGTCGAATGATGTGCCGTATTCGAGATTCAGCTGAGCGGCGATGGCTTTTCTGACTTCGAAATCGCCCGGCGCGCTTGTGTAGCCGTGGAGCGCGATCGGGTCGCACTCAGCGAGAAGAGACGAAAAAGCCTCATCAACTTGATGAGGCGGCGGAACGCTCGGATTTCCAATACTAAAGTCGAAGATATATTCGTTGCCGATTTCGCGCGCTTTCGTCTTTCCGTATTCAAAGAGTTCGCGGATCGCGGAACGCTGACGGCCATAGGCGAGAGAAAAATCAGAGACGATCGGGTGGCTGTTTTTGTTTGTCATAGGGGATCCTTTCAGCGATCAGACTTTCCTTCCGGCTAACGCCCGGCCGGCCTCGAACGCCCGGCGGTTGATGTCCAGAAATTTCGGCGGTACTTGTTTTGCGAGGGCGCTGTCCCAGTCGAACTGTTCCATTTCGAAGGCTTCGACCATCGCGCCCAGCATAATAATATTCATGACGCGTGCGTTCCCTAACGCCATCGCCGCCTCCCCCGCGTTGAAAGCGATCACGCGGAATGCTTTCGACAAGGCTTCGATGTAATTGTCAGGGTATTCAGCAGCCCCGGAAGCGACAGGGAGAGGCATGATCTTGTAGTCGTTGACAACGATGATGCCGTCTTTTTTCAGGATGGAAGAATGGCGCACGGCTTCCATCTGCTCAAAGGCCACGAGGATATCCGCCTCGCCTTTCCCGACCAGAGGGGCGTCCACTTTCTTCCCGTAGCGGACGGTCGTTGAGACGCTGCCGCCCCTCTGCGCCATTCCGTGAATTTCGCTCATCTTGACATCGTATCCTGCGTCGATCAGAGCGGTTGTCAGAACACGGCTGACGAGAATCGTGCCTTGTCCGCCGACACCGGCGAGGACGATGGTCCGGACATCACTGCTCATAGCTGTTCCTCCTTAAAAATCGCGTCGAACGGGCAGACCTGCAGGCAGACCGTGCAGCCGACACAGAGATTCGGATCGATGGTCGATCGGCCGTCTTTGAAGAACACAGCGGGGCAGCCGACAGAAAGACACCGCTTACAGCTCCGGCATTTATCACGGTCGACGGCACAGCGCGCGCGCTCGCGCTTGATGCGCTTAATCAGGACGCAGGGTCTTTTGACAATAATCGCCCGCGGTTCCCGACAGGCCACGGCGTCCTCAATAGTCTGCCGCATCGCTTTCAGATCCTGTGGGTCAACGGTGAAGATTTTCTTGTAGCCGACAGCGCGGAAGACAGACTCGATGGAGACAGCTTCTGCGATCTCTCCCATCAGCGTGTAGCCGGTGCCGGGATTATCCTGCTGGCCCGTCATGCTCGTGATGCTGTTGTCGAGGACGACGGGGATCACATTCCCCTTGTTGTACAGGATCTCGACCACGCCCGTGATGCCGCTGTGAAAGAAGGTCGAATCGCCTAGAACCCCGAAAATCGTCTTATCCTCGCCGATCTGTTCGAAAGCTTTGGCCATGCCCATCGCGACTGAGAAGCCGCCGCCCATGCAGACGACGGAGTCGAGCGCAGACAGCGGGGGTGAGCCTCCGAGCGTGTAACAGCCGATATCTCCGGCGATGATCGTGTTCTTCCTCTTTGAAAGCGTGTAGAAGAACCCCCGGTGCGGGCAGCCGGGGCAGAGGACAGGCGGGCGCGGGACAGCGGACGCCTCCACTTCCGCCGTTTCCGGTTTCCTGCCTGTGAGCGCTTCGCGCAGCAGCGCGGGATTGAGCTCATACATGGAGGGCACGATCGCTTTGCCGATGCAATCGATCCCGGCCGCCCTGATCTGCTCTTCCAGGTACGGGTCGAGTTCTTCCACGACATAGAGTGTCTCGACACTTTCGGCGAATTTGCGGATCAGTTTCATCGGGAGAGGGTGCGTGAATCCGAGTTTCAGGAAAGACGTGTCCTCGGGGAAGACTTCGCGGGCGATCATCATGGCGCCTCCGGAACTGATCACGCCCACCTTATGGCCGCGCTCATCGATTGTGTTGAACGGACATGTCTCCGCGTATGCCGCGAGGTCTTTCATTTTCTCCTCGAGCTGCGCGCGGTGAACCATCGCGTTCGCGGGCGAGGCGATGTACTTTTTTGTATCTCGTTTGTAAGCGAGCGGTTCGAGCACGAGGGGTTCGCCTTCCTCCACAATGCTCCTCGAATGGCTGACACGGGTCGTCAGTCGGAAGAGCACGGGGATATCGAAGCGTTCCGATACATCGTAGGCCTCCCGGATCATCGCAAGGCAGTCCTGACTGTCCGACGGTTCGAACATCGGGAGCTTGGCAGCCCGCGCATAGTGGCGGTTATCCTGTTCGTTCTGCGACGAGTGCATGCTCGGATCATCCGCGGAGATGATGACGAAACCGCGTCCGACCCCGTTATAAGCCGCTGTGAATACGGGGTCCGCCGCGACATTGAGACCGACGTGTTTCATCGCGGTGACCGCGCGCACCCCCGCGATGGAAGCGCCATAGGCTACTTCGGCCGCGACCTTCTCATTAGGTGCCCATTCGTGGTAAATACTTTCGTACGGATAGAGATTCTCAAATATCTCAGTGCTCGGCGTCCCGGGATAAGCGCTCCCGACGCGCACACCGGCCTCATAGAGTCCTCGCGCGGCGGCTTCGTTACCCGACAGAAATTGGCTCATAATACACCCTCGATTCTGCTTCTCATGCTTCTATTCTAACAAGACAAGTTGTTCAAATGCAATCACCGGCAAGGCGGTCACATGACCTCGAAGAAACAGAGGGTGAACGTGTCTGCACGTCTGCCGACGGAGAAAGTCTCCTCTTTGGCTAATCACAGGAGCGCGCGCTAAATCGTGACTTCCGAACCCGGCGGTTCGTAGTGAACGGAACAAGTGTACTCGTGGTCGAGTGTGATCCAGAGGACGATATCCGCATCATAATCTTCCATTTTCTTATGGATGAGATCAAACACCTCTTCGTCGTCAAGCGTATTCGGGCCGCTTTCGTGGATATCGAAGGAGGCGACGCGCTTGCCGTCTTCTGCCTGAAACAGATGAAAACTGTGAATCGTAAACCCGGGTTCGATGGAAGCCGTTATCTTCTGCAATTGTTCGAGAACCTCCCGGTACGATTTGTCCTGCGTGTTCGACGGATCCGGGTGGATTAGGAGGTCAATGCCGAGATCTCGTTTGATGATGCGCTCAATTCTGTCAACAATGAGGTGCGCCTCGGGAAAGCTCGCGCGGCTGTCGAGATCGACATGCGCTGTCGCGTGAATGCGCCCCGGCCCGTAGTCGTGCACAATCAGATCGTGGATGCCGAGGACGCGGCTGTCTGTCTCCAGGATGCGGTTCGTGATCATGTCCGTCAGTTCCGCGGGGGGCTTGGAGCCGACAAGCAGTGTCGACATCTCGCGGATAATCTCAACTGCGGACCAGGCGATCAGGAAGCTGACGAGCAGTCCGGTGGGGCCGTCGATATTCAGCCCCCAGAAGGCGTACGCGGCGGTCGACGCGAGGACGGCGCTCGTCGCCCAGACGTCGGCGAGGCTGTCCTGTGACGCGGAGAGCAGAACGGTCGACGAGAGCTTATTGCCGCGGGTGCGGTAGAAGAAGAACTGGAAGAATTTCACGCCGATCGAGGCGATCAGGGCGGCGATCGTCCAGATGTCGGCGTCGAGAGGCCGCGGCGTGATGATGCGGAGAATGGAGCGGTATCCGAGCTGGAAAGCGACGAGCAGCATACCGATCGCGATGACCGACGACGCGATGTATTCGAAACGGGCATGGCCGAACGGGTGTTCCTTGTCGGCGGGTTTCGACGCCAGCGAGAGGGAGACGATCGACACGACGGAACTGAAAGAATCCGACAAGTTGTTCCAGCCGTCCGCGGAGATCGCGATACTGCCGGACAGCGTGCCGATGACCAGCTTCAGCGCCGCGAGGCACACATTCATGAACAAGCCGAAAATCGCAGCCCTGAGTCCATCCTTCTGCCGGCTGCGCGAAGGGGAGAGGACGAAATCACGTCCGTTCTTTTCTGTTTTTTGTTGCCCGTCTGGCTGATTATTTTGCATAGTTCACTCTGTTCCGGTTTCGCGTAATTGTATTCGCTTTTCCTGCAACGGTCTTTCCGTCAGCGAATAAGGCCGCTTGCTCCGCTTGATGACCTTAACCGTAAGTGTTCGTGTCATTCGATCAAGACTCCGCGGATGTAATGACACGCTGAAAGCAGGCGGATACCCATTATAGTACATATTCCCCAAGAGATTAGGAAGCCTTTGATTTTGTGCTATTAGTCCCACACCCGCGACATCAAACAGATAGTCATCACATGTATCAAGACTACCCTGATGATAACCCTGCATCAAGAAGTGACTCTTAACGCTCGTTGCAGGATGGAAGTTGGCTAAGGGAGTGTCGTTGGATGGAAAAAGTCTAAGGCACTGCAAACTGGGATTTGTCAAATTGAAAGGCTGCACTTATATCGAACCACATCACCGTCATTAAAGTGTCGGATAAACGGTTTTACCGAAAACCCTATGTGCTCATAAAATCCAACGGCGTCCTCATCCGTTTCAGCGGTCAGGGTTTTCAAATGCAGATTCTCTGCGGCAGAAAGCATCATGAATTTGCCGATTCCATTTTTATGGAATTCTTTTCTGACGGATATTCCAATAATCGCAGCAGAATCTCCTTCTGTCAATTTCAGTGCGATGATTCCTTTGTATTCCCCTGAGTCAACACAGGCAAAAATCCGGCAGTCAGAGTTTTCGCAAATTTCATCAATCTCCTCTGCATATTCCTGAAACGATGCCTCATACATGCATTGCCCATATATTTCAAAGGCATCTTTCATCAGAAGCCACGGATCATTTTCTATGTTTTTGATTTCCATTTTAAACCTCTGTAAATCTGGATAACAAATTCTGATTTAACACTGTCATACTTTCATCACGTAAATCCATCAACAGCCTCATCCTCCACGTCTTTTCTTCTCTTTCGGCTTTGGCAATTCCTCGTACATCGCCGACAGCAAGCCACATAGCTTCTCCCTGTTATCAACTTCCTCAACCAGCAGCATTTCCTTTGCCCCTGTGTAAGGAAGTTCAAACTTCGGACAACTCATATATGAGACCACGGATGGGACGGGCTTTACAAGTAGTCTGTCATCATAAATGCCGCCGATGATTTTTCCTCGGTAATATAAAATGTACTCTCCCATCATTGCGCGATAGGAAATATCCTCTAAACCAGATAGCTGTTCTAAAATGTATTTGAGATATTCTTTACTCGATGCCATCACTCTTCCTCCCGCTTCACATACCTTGGCTCGATAGCGTGCCCCAGTGTTTTCGTCATATGGTTGCTACAAAATATAATCGCATCTCTAGCGGTAAACATATATGATGATTTACAATTAATAAAAAAATTTCTAAGATTTCATATAATATTCTACTCTCTCATACAAGCTAAAGGAATTACAAATACTCCATCATCCCTGCGATATCCATATTCAGTTCCTGTAATAACAATTTTTAAATCCGGCAAGCGAAGTGGTACTTGTTTTTCATTCTCATTGTGCTTTTTTACAAGATCCTCTATTTTCATCAGATGTCCGGCTCCATCATCAATCTCGTTTGCACCAAGCTTTATTTCACAAAGCGCATATCTGCCATCATCAAGATGTAAAACCGCATCTGCTTCTAATCCATATCGATCATGATAATATGAAACTTTTCCACTGTGCAATGAAGAATATACTTTTAAATCTCTTATACATAATGATTCAAACAAAAATCCAAGAGTTTTAAAATCCGTATTAAAGTATTGTGGTCCAATACCTAAGGCTGCTACCGCAATAGACGGATCTACCAAATTCTTCTTTTTCCCTGCACGAATAGCTGTTTTAGAACGAATGGCCGGGCACCACGCATCCACATCATCAATAATAAACAGCTTTTCTAATGCGGAAACATAGTCGTAAATTGTTGCATCAGATACTTCTGAATTTGCTTTTACATCTCCAATAATTGTCTTCATATCTGCCAATGTACAAATATTCCTGGCGTATGAACGAAGTATCGTTTCGCTCCATTTGGAGTTGCGTTTCATTTGATCGATATTTGAAATATCGACCTCACATGTTTGTCTAAATAAATCTTTAGCAATTTCAAGACTCTCTTGGCACTCTCCAAGATTTACAGCCGCAGGCCAACCGCCACGACAAATAGAATAAATAAGTCGATCAATCGATAAGTCTGATTTACATCCATTAAATTCATCAGGGTTATTGAACAATTCCATTAAAGAAACTGATCCATTCGACTCTTCGCTTTCAAAAAGGCTCATTGGTAACATAGAAAGTCTACTTATTCGAAGTGTCCCTGTATGGGGTGTTGCTACAGATTGCGATGTCGAACCGGTAAGTATATACTGCCCTGTCATTTGACTATCATCTACTGATTTTCTTACAGCCCCCCATATTTGGGGGGCATCTTGCCATTCGTCAAAAAGCCTCGGTTTTTCTCCTTCCAACAATCGTGAAGGTTGAATCTTTGCTACTGATAAATATGCTTCCCTTTTGTCTTCATCTTGAAATTCTATAATGCTCTTTGCCTGTTGTTTCGCTGTTGTCGTTTTTCCGCAACCTTTCGGCCCTGTAATCAAGGCTGCGCCAAAAGCTCTTAATTTTAGTTTTAATTGTCCATCTGCGATTCTTTTTTTGTACCTCATCATTTTTACCTCTGCTTATATTATATATCCGGCAACTCACAATTCAAGTGATTTGTGGCATTGTATTTTAGTAATTTGTGGAAGTTTGTCTGAGTGATTTGCGAATAATTGTTTTTCCCAGGCTTTAATCAATACAAAAAACGGTGTATTTCCCGCATCAACATATATAAAATATGTAACCGGCAGATACATTGTCAAAACAGCCTTTTATATTGCCCTTGACAGTATCGTTGCAGTCTCAATACGGCAAAAAGCAGTTCTGTAGTTACAACCCTCTATTTTCCAGTAGTCAGAACTGTTGTCAAACGATCTAAAAAAGGGATCCCGACAATCATTCCAAAACAGAAAGATTTATCGAAATCCCTTGATTTCAAGCCTTTTCTATACTGTTTAGTCCTTCACTCTTGACATCAAACAGATAGTCATCACATGTATCAAGACTACCCTGATGATAACCCTGCATCAAGCATTAGGTCTTAACGCTCGTTGCACGAGGGAAGCTGGCGAAGGGAATGATGTTGGAGGGCGCGAGCCTAAGTTCCCTACAAACTGAGATTTGCACATCTACTTTAAGTCATAAGCCCACTTTTCACCATCAAAACGATAAAAGAATTCACTTAAGTTATCTTCAGTAAATACTCGTAGCATATCTACCATATCCGGTGATAATTTGAGATTAGATAAATTATCTATTTCTTCCCACCAAACATCACCTTCATCTGAAGATTGTAACATGCCATCAAAAGTGTCTGTTTTATAGAAAAGAACTACATATCTCACATTATCTTCCGTCCAGTCTTTGATTCCACATAGTTGGGGTGAAGATATGTATAATCCTGTTTCTTCTCTTATTTCACGGATAACAGCGTCAGTGAATGGTTCGCCGGGATCTACATGCCCACCCGGAAAAGTTATCCCAGGCCAATCTTTAGCTTTTCTATCTATTACAAGAACCTTGTTTTTATCTTGAATCATACACATATTCGTGAATTCAACTATTTCTATCATTGTTCTTCCTCCGCAACTTCAAAGATTGATCGTTCAGACATATACTTTTGCTATTTCAGCACATCCCATTTCGGTTCCTGCTTGGAGCCAATGCGCTGTATATATCCTTTGTCTCTTAAGGAATCCAACGCTCTCTGTACCGTTCGGACCGTCTTGGAAATCTTGTCCGCGATCTCTCCGCGTGAAGAATCAGGCTTCTGCTTCAGAATGGCCAGAACAGCCATTTCGGTTCCGTTCAAAGTGACATCCAAAGTGACGCTGGGGATGTCACTTTGCAGCAGAGGTCTATACAGGATGAACTTAAAGCCACGCTCGTCACTTTCATAGGAAAAGCGGATTCCGGCATCCTTGCATAAGCTTCCCACACGCTTAAAGCCGCTTCCGAACTGTTCGATTGACTTGTTTAGATAAAGGATCTTGGCAATCGTGGCGTTGCGGATCACAGATTCATAATTACCCCTCATATAGTCTTCCGGCTTGTGATTGCTGGCATATTCTCCGGGACTATAGATGGTGATCATCCCGGGGTGGATGCAAATCTCATGATTCGTGCGGCCGTTGTAAACCGCGTGGGCGAAGCTGTTGGCTAAAACCTCTCTGATAACTGCCACGGGGATTTCCGGTATCTCGGTTCTTTCTGTGCCGATGATCTCGCTTCTCCATCGAATGTTTTTCAGTATATAAGCCTCAGCCATTTCGAGAAGATTATAGATGTTGTCTTCAAAGAGTTTCATATCAAGGAAAGTAAGCTTTTCATCCGTTGCAAATATGGCGGCTTTCAGCGCCACGGGATGTGTGCTTCCGAAAAGGTACTCACCCGCATTGTTGAGGTTGTCGCCATTGACCAGCCCGTAGCGTTTCAGAATGACCGGGCAAGTATATCTTCCCTCTATGATTCTTCCGGCAGAAACGGCTTTCTGCCAAAATGATTTGACGGCATTCTTATCGACCTGTTTCGTTGAAGCAGAAGAGGGGGATTTTTCCCATTTATCACGATATTCGTTTGAAACGAAGAAATTTTTCAGTTCTTCCGGTGTTACCTCCCGATCCTCGTCGGCGGTACGAAGATAGTACCTTCCAGCGGCGGAATACGGTGTATTATTGCCGTTGAATTCCACCTTGATTAAATGCTTCCCGTCCAGAACGACTTCTTCAATTGCAGGATAAATCTGTGGCCGTATGCTTTCATATACGGATCGTGACACGTCCCTGATCGAGGATTCAGATATATCCTGACCGCAGATGTCCCCATTTGGCCTAACGCCAAAATAGAGCGTTCCGATCCCGTGCTTATTCAGAATGGCTGAAATAGAGATCATTGCCTCTTTCATGCCGACAACCGAGATAGTTCCGATCACTTCGCTAATCTCTTTTAATTCGATTCCCCATTGATAATATGTATTTTTGTCATACTCAGGAATCCAATTCGCAAGCAGTGCTTTCGTAGCATTAACACTTTTATGTGGCGACCAAGTTAAATATCGTGTTACCTCCGGATCAGAAGCCCAGTTTTTGAACATTGCTTCTGCATCCTCAATTTCCAGTCTTCTCAATATGAGTCTTGTAGTTTCAATACGAACAGTTCCTTTATGATTCATTTCATTATACCTCCGCATTACAGCTGCCCTTCCGACATCTATATCACAGCTTCAACCCTGCCGCAAAAACATCTAAACCACTAACTCAACCCTGCGACATGTAAACCACCTACTCAACCCTCCGGCAGAAAGCGCAGATATGTTCCCACGGAGCGGTTTTTGCGGCCGTTTTGCTCATAGCCGTTGACGGTCAAATGCCAGAAAAGCCCTGAAATACGGCAATTTTCTACATCTTACCGCTCAATCCGTGACATCAAGACTACCGTCTTCACATGGCACGATACGTCCATTTGGATGTCATCGACCTTCAATGTTCGTGGGAATAAGTCTAACCGAATACATCAGAACATTTCCGAAATTCGCCCGTTTGCTTCAAGTCCGCTCGTTAGCGGGTACAAATCGAAAATTTCGTCTGTATGCGGAAACATAGCTGCAAATCGGCTGTTGTCTGAAACAGGTAAACACCCTCATGCCCCATCACAGCACAATCTCCGTATATAATCCGTTCTCATTCAGAAGCCGAAGGGACTTGACCATATAAGCATACGCAAAAGGGTTCGTGTTGCGGATACTGCTGATTTTCTTAATCCCCTTCAACTTCAATTGCATATCTCTGTAATCGTCCGGATTGGAAATGCGCTCATACTCAGTCTGACCTGTCAGAAGATTCGCCGCAAGATACATGACCTCACTCGCATATACTCCGGCATTCTCTCCATTAATCCTTCCAAAAAATATATGCCCCTGGATTGCCCCTATTCCTGAAGAGAAATGCATGTACTCTTCTGGACGGACACTGCCTCTGCCAATAATGCAAATACAGCTGTTTATCGTATCCTTCAGGCAATCTGACGGCAGGTTTCGAAGACCGCGATATCCCAGTTCTATACGGGATACCTTATCATACACCTCTGCGACCGTCTTATAGTCATCCATTTCCTGCAGCAGTGTCCAACAGTCAAACAGCTGCTTTATGATCTCAAGTTCCTTGTCTACTCCAAATGGAATCCCGGTCGTATGCGGAGCAAAAGCCGTAAGCTTATCTCCGAGGACACAGTTCTTGTCAGGAAGGCTCACCGTAAGATCCTCGCCCTCGCTCAAAAGAAGACGACTTTTGATCGGACGCTCCGTTACCTTCAGGTACGGATTATCCTCAAACACAACATCCAGCAGTATATTTATCTCCTTGCCGGTTCTCGGTGAGAGGAAATGAAACCTGAAATGGCGTTTTTCAATATCATTGGCACCTTTCCGTTTGTGTTCCTCCACACTGACAAAAGGAAAAATCTTCCCTGCCTTCTCAATATAGCCGTCTACATCTGTATTGCGATCTACGATGATGTCGATGTCCGTACTTAACCGTCTCGGTTCATCAAGCATAACCAGAAGTGACGTGCCACCTTTGAAAATGAAGGGCATGTCAACGCTCCTTATTGCTTCAAGCAGACCAAAAGCGAACACCGTCCTTTCCAGTATGGATGGATCCGCTCCGGTTTCTTCCCTCAGCCTCGAAATATGTTCCGCTGTATAGTTTTCACGAAGTAGCATTTTCTACTTTACTCC
>JAKPXB010000013.1 GCA_029570375.1 Bacillota bacterium
GAATATTGACGAGATTACCGCGAAGATGAATGAAGTCCTCGCGGGCATTTCCGCGCGCAGCCCTGAGGACTTGCTGAAAGCGCTCTTATCCGGAGATATCCCCGGTTTGATGCCCTTTTCCGAATCTGACGCGGGGATCACGGAGTCAGACACGATTGATGATGACGACAGCCGTGAAGCGGCGGGGGAGCGCTCAGATACCCGCCCGTCTCTCCGCCCGCACGCGTCAATCGGCGAGCTGATGCCAGCCAATGTCGGCGGTGAATCGGACGAAATCGGCGGATACCGCAAAACACAAAGCGACAAAAGACGCACAAAAGGAAAGCGCGCGCGCCGGCTGAAATTCCTTGAGCAATTCGCGGTCAATCTGACAGAAGAAGCGGCGGCCGGGCGGATCGACCGCATCATCGGCCGCGATGAGGAACTGGCGCGCACGATTCAGATATTAAACAGGCGAACAAAAAATAACCCGGCGCTGATCGGCGAGGCGGGAGTCGGAAAAACAGCGATAGCGGAAGGACTCGCGGTCCGCATTGCGCAGGGGCATGTGCCGGCGAAACTGCTGGATCAGGAGATCTATCTCCTCGATATGACGGCCATGGTTGCCGGGACGCAGTTCCGCGGGCAGTTTGAGAGCCGGATGAAAGGAGTTGTCGACGACGCGCGCAGCTCAGGCAATGTCATTCTCGTGATCGATGAACTGCACAATATCATGGGCGCCGGAGATGCGGAAGGAGCGATGAACGCGGCAAACATCCTCAAACCGGCTCTGGCACGCGGTGAGATCAAGGTGATCGGTTCCACGACTTTAGATGAATACCGCCGGTTTATTGAGAAAGATTCCGCCTTGGAACGGCGTTTCCAGAAGGTGATGATCGATGAACCATCCCCGGAAGATACGCTCCGGATCCTGATCGGTGTGAAAGATTACTACGAGAAGCACCACCATGTCATCTATCCCGTGCCTGTCCTCGAGACAGCTGTCCGGCTGTCCGGCCGATACATTATGGACAGATTTCAGCCTGACAAGTCGATTGACCTCATTGATGAAGCAGGATCGCGGCAGAATCTCGATTCTGAATGTCTGACAAAACTGAAGAAACTGCGCGACAGGCAATCTGAGCTGGAAGAACTGCTGGCTGAAAATGAGAAAGAGCTTTCGGAACGCTCTTCGCAGGACGATGCGCTTCCTCTGTATGAGACACAGGCGAATATCAGATCGCAGCTCATGAGGCTTTCAGATGAGATCGCGGAAGTTGAAAAAGTCTGCCAGCCGGCTGTAATCTCCGATCAGGATATCGCCAGTGTCGTCGAAATGTGGACAGGAATTCCCGTTCAGAAACTGACAGAATCGGAGACAGAGCGCCTTGTCAGCCTTGAAGAGAGGCTGCACGGCCGTGTGATTGGGCAGGACGAGGCTATTAACGCGCTCGCCAGAGCGGTCCGGCGGTCGAGGGCGGGTTTTTCGCAGAAACATAAGCCTGCCTCGTTCCTCTTTGTCGGTCCGACCGGCGTTGGAAAGACGGAATTGGTCAAAGCGCTGGCAGAAGTGATGTTTGACACGCAGGACAACTTAATCCGCCTTGATATGTCGGAGTTTATGGAAGCCCACACGGTCAGCAAACTGATCGGTTCCCCGCCGGGGTATATCGGCTATGACGAGGGAGGCCAGCTGACGGAAAAAATCAGACGGAGACCTTACAGCGTTGTTCTCTTTGACGAGATCGAGAAAGCGCATGCCGATGTCTACAACATGCTGCTTCAGATTTTGGATGACGGGCGCCTGACTGACAGCCACGGACGTGTTGTCAATTTCGAGAACTCGATTATTGTCATGACCTCAAACGCCGGAACAACGCTCAAATCCCACGGGATCGGATTCGGGTCGCATGGTCATCAGGCGTTGAAAGAGCGTGTCGATTCTGTGCTCAAGGAACTCTTCAGACCGGAATTTCTCAACAGAATTGATGAGATTGTCATCTTCCATGAGCTCTCGAAAGACCAGATCAGGAAGATTGTTGATCTCATGCTGAAAGAACCCGAACGCGATCTCGAACGGCGCGGGATAGAGCTCCGCGTGACGGAAGCGGCGCGCGACGCGCTGGCGCGCGATGGTTACGACCCCAGTTTTGGGGCGAGGCCGCTGAGAAGAGTCATACAACGACGACTGGAAGATACACTGGCTGACCTTTGGCTGTCCCGCGCCTTAGACGGCGTGAAGACGGTGACAGTTGATGTCGCCCCCGCGGGAAGCGAACCGTTGAGGCGCGAAGGGGAGACGATTACGGACAGCAGCGGATGCTATCTGTTCAGCTGGGCTGAGGAGAGTCTACTCTCCTGCTCGCGGGAGGACGAATAGCCGGGGAAAGGATTTGAAAACACAGGAGACTGCATCATGACGGATGATACTTATCGCAGCCGGTTTGTCCTGAAGACAAACGCGAAGGCGAATCTAAGAAATAAATACGGTCCGGCTCTGTGCGTGGCCGCTGTTGCACAGCTGATCGGCGCCGGATTTCAGGGACTGGCCGGTTCTCTGATCAGTTTTTCCGGCCCGTTCCCGGCGATTTTCCGCTCGATACGGATGTCTCGCTTTCAGAGGATATATGAGCCGGAGCTAATCGATGACGCGGAGATAAATCTGAGAAAAATTTCTGAATTCGCGGCGTCGCATCTGCCCCTTATTATCACCGCTGTCATCGCGGTTATCTCGATCACCCTGCTCTATCGGATCCTGGTCGGACATGTTGTGACGATCGGAAAGAGGCGCTGGTTCCTGCGCGCATCTCAACCGGATGTGTCGCCGCCGATCGGTTTTATGTTTTCCTCGTTTAGAAAAGGGCAGTACGGCGGCATTGTGGGCGGTGCTCTCTGGAAATCGGTGTGGCTGTTTGTCTGGTCTCTTCCTGTCATCATCCTGAATATTCTCATGATCACGCCGGTTGTTCTGCTGCTGGATGCGTATGTGAGGACGGATGCTGTGCTGATTTCGCCTGAACTTGTGGCCAGAGTGACGGAAGCCTACCATTTGCCGTCCTTTGTTTTCTCATTGACAGCTCTTCTTATCTCTTTTGTATTACTGATTTGTTTCTCAATTATTCTGCTTGTAAAAAGTTACCAGTACCGCATGGCGGATTATATTTTGGCTGACAATGCCTCTATCGGCGCAAAGCGCGCGTTGGAACTCTCTAAAAAGATGGCAAAAGGCAACCTGTGGAGATTCTTCGTACTCGATTTATCTTTCGCTGGGTGGTTCATCCTCGCCGCTTTATGCATATGCCTTCCGGGTATCGCTATTTACCTGCTGCTTCCTTATTACGAGGCGGTCTGGGCGGAAGCGTATAAGCAGGTCCGTGATGACCTGGCCGCACGGCGTGAATGTACGATGGAAGAACTCGGTTATGTGCGGATTTATTGAGCGGGTCTGAGCTATGTCGCCTTCCGAAATCACCAGACTTCTCAACGTTTTATCCGGTCTCCTGATCGGGCTGATTTTTCTCGCTTCGGCGCTGACACTGTATCGTCGTGTGCTGGAAAAACGCGTTCGCCGGTCAATGTCGCGGAACCGCGGCAGTCTCGTCGGCAAACGCGCCCTTGTCATGAGCGTAATACGTCCATCGCGGACGGGGAGTATCCGCCCGCTCGGGACGGCGGAAGAGGAGGCGGACCGCGCTTCGAGAAAAAGCAGCTACATGGATGAACTCGCTGTCTATCCTGCCGTTTCGGATCAACAGATTTCTAAAGGCCGTGTGGTCCGTGTGACGGGGGGAACCGCCCGGCGGTATATTGTGAAACCCCTGTAAATAATCAGTCTTTCGGAGCGCCAAAGAAGCGGACGCGCCAATAACAGAGGAGAAACGGAAATAGCATGCTGACAGTAAAGGACCAGTTAACAAATCAGTTTATCGCGCCGCATGAACGGGATCAAATGGTGCCCTGTCTGTCGGCGGCGCGCCAAATGCTCGACCATCATACCTGTCCGGGGAGCGAATTCACAGGATGGCTGGACCTCCCCGTTTCAATGCGGGAAAGCACAATCGAGCAGATTGAAGAAACGGCAGAGAGAATCCGCCGGGAAACCGATGTGCTGATTGTTGTCGGCATTGGCGGCTCTTATCTCGGCGCAAGAGCCGTTATTGAAGCGCTCTCACACCATTTCTCCTCGCTGCTGTCTGACGAAAAACGGAAACATCCCCTGATACTGTTCGCGGGCCATCAAATCAGTCCGGATTATCTTCATGACCTTCTGGATATCGTGAAGGGAAAGCGTATCGCACTGAATGTCATCTCGAAATCCGGGACGACGACAGAGCCGGCGATCGCTTTCCGCATACTTCGTCACCGGTTGTTTGGCGATCTCAGACCGGAGGAACTGGCGGATCGCGTTATCGTCACGACGGACGAAAAGCGCGGCGCTCTCAGAGCATTCGCCGCGGATAACGGTCTCACAACATTCGTCATTCCGGACGATATCGGAGGACGCTACTCGGTTCTGACACCTGTCGGCCTTTTGCCGATCGCCGTCGCGGGCGTCGACATCCGGGCGCTGCTCGCCGGTGCGTCATCGGAGCGCGAACATTCAGCCGCACCGCTATCCGAAGGATGGGCCGCATCTGATTTATATGCCGTCAACCGGATGCTTCTCCTGAAGAAAGGGTACGCGGCCGAAATACTCGCCAGTTATGAGCCTTCCATGCGATATTTCGCGGAGTGGTGGAAACAGCTCTTCGGCGAAAGTGAGGGCAAAGACGGGAAGGGACTGATCACGATGAGCGTCGACTACACTACGGATCTCCACTCCCTCGGACAGTTGATTCAGGAGGGACCGCGGGCTTTTTTCGAGACGGTGATCGACTTTCAAAGTGTCTGTCACGATTTACGGATACCGCACGATGAATCTGACCTCGATCAGCTTGAGTACCTCGCCGGCAGACCGATGAGTTTTGTCAGCCGTCAGGCGATGAATGGGACGGCGCTCGCTCATGTCGCGGGCGGCGTTCCCAATATGCGTATTGAGATCGAAAGCCGATCGGCTTACCATCTCGGCGAGCTGATTTATTTCTTCGAACGGGCGTGCGCTCTTTCAGGCATCATGAACGGTGTCAACCCATTCGACCAGCCGGGAGTGGAAGCGTACAAACGCAATATGTTCGCTCTCCTGGGAAAACCGGGTTACGAAAACCTGCGCGACGAGCTGGTCGCTGTTTCCGGAGATGAATGAGAGCGGCGCGTTTGCAATGAAGAGGTTCAATTCCCCGGCCTATCGTTCGATGCTGCGTTCGGTCGAAAAACCTGCCCGCTATGTGGGCGGGGAGCTTCATGCCGTCGACAAAAGCGATCGGTTTTTCAGCTTGGCGGAAAAAGACCGCGTACACTTCGCTCTCTGTTTTCCCGACCTGTACGAAATCGGAATGTCGAATCTGGCCATCCAGATTATTTACGCGCTCTTAAACCGTGACGAAAATGTATTCTGCGAGCGCTGCTTCGCTCCGGCAGCCGATCTTCGCTCCTATCTGAAACAGCGGAGCATGCCTCTGGTCTCTATTGAGACCATGACCCCTCTGTCCGCCTTTGATATCGTCGGTTTTTCACTTCACTATGAACTGGCATTCACGTCTGTCCTGGAGATGCTCAGCCTCGCGGGAATCCCCCTGTACGCGGAAGACAGGGAGGAGAACAGCCCGCTGATTGTGGCCGGAGGGCCGATTACCTGCAACATCGAACCCATGGCTCCGTTCTTCGATCTCGTCATGATCGGAGACGGAGAATTTTTGCTGCCGGCGCTTCTGGAGATCTACAGGGAGCATAAAGCTTCCGGGAGATCAAAAACTGATTTTCTGCGAAGCGTATGCGGTATGGACGGTGTTTACGTGCCTTCTTTTTACAAAGTCGATTACCATGACGACGGTTCTGTGAAAGAAATAAAAACAGCGGATCCGTGTGCGCCCGCTGTCGTGCGGAAGGCTGTTGTCCGTGATCTCAATTTGGCTCCTATACCTTGTGATCCCGTCGTTCCCAATATCGAGGTCACACACGACCGCATGATCCTCGAGATCTTCCGGGGATGCGCGCGGGGATGCCGATTCTGCCAGGCGGGGTTCACTTACAGACCACTTCGCGAGCGTTCGCCGGAGACGCTTTTTGACGCGGCGGAGAAACTCATTCAAAGTACGGGCTGTGACGAGATAGGGCTTCTGTCGCTCTCGTCATCGGATTATTCTCATCTCAACCAACTCACGCGCGAACTGCTGCGCGTCACCGACGCGAAACACATCAATTTATCGCTGCCTTCTCTTCGCCTCGACGCCTTTAGTTTACAGCTCGCACAGCGCCTGGCGAAGACGAGAAGGGCGGGGCTGACCTTCGCTCCCGAAGCGGGAACGCAGCGGCTGCGTGATGTAATCAATAAAAATATCACGGAAGAGGATCTATTCGGCGCAGCGAAAACAGCCTTTGAGAACGGGTGGGACAGACTGAAGCTCTACTTTATGCTCGGGCTCCCGACTGAAACGGAGGCCGATCTCGAAGGGATCGTCGATCTCGCGGAGAGACTCCTGCTTTTGTGGGGGGAGATACCGAAAACAGTGCGTTCAAAGCGTCTCGCCGTCACGATCAGCACTTCCATTTTTATCCCGAAACCTTTTACTCCCTTTCAATGGGAGCGCCAGATTTCGATCGACGAAATGCGCGGGAGGCAGAGCCATCTTGCATCTGGATTGCGGGACCGCCGTGTGTCGTATCACTGGCACGCGTTTGAAAGTTCTGTTATAGAAGCCGTTCTCGCCAGGGGAGACAGGCGCCTTGCTCAGGTGGTAGAAAACGCCTGGCGCGAAGGGGCGTATCTGGACGCGTGGCATGAGCATTTCAAATGGGAAATCTGGAGAGACGCGCTCACACTCATACCGGGCGGCGCCGATTTCTACGTAAGAGAGCGCCGGGAGGATGAAATATTTCCCTGGGATCATATCGACATCGGCGTTACGCGGGATTTTCTGAATCGTGAAAGGAAGCGCTCGAAAGAAGGGAGACTGACACATTCTTGTTTTGACGGGTGCGCGGGATGCGGTTGTGATGTCTGGCAGACCGGCCTTTGTCCGGCAGCTTTGAGCGGAAGAGACCGCTCGACGGATCGGGAGAAAGTGTAACGATGAGTACTCCGCTGGAAATTCAAAGACAACTTTCCCGCGTGCTGCTCTTTTTCGCGAGGCAGGGAGCGGCCGCCTGGATCGCACACCTCGACACGATGCGGCTTTTTGAGCGCGCCTTTAACAGAGCGCAATGGCCGGTGGCATGGACAGAAGACGCGTTCAACCCGCGCCCGATGCTCGTATTCGGACTGCCTGCCGGCGTGGGGATCGAGACGCGACGCGATCCTCTTGAAGTTACCTTAGAGACACCTGTCGACATGAACTGCTCTGTTGAAAAGCTCAACCGATTGCTGCCGCCTGGGGTGGAAGTCGTCGCCTGGGGGGAAGCGCCGGCGACGAAGAAAAGCTTAATGTCGCTGGTAAAAGCCGCGGACTACCTCTTTGAAGCCCCTAAGATCTGCCGTGCGTTCGAGAAGACGTTCAGTTCGCGGCCATCGGTCATCGTACCGTGGGCGAGGAAGGGACAGGTTAAAGAAATCAATCTCACCCCCAGAATCCTTGACGCGCGCAAAATCACAGACGATACGCTGTGTATCAAAGCCGGCGCGGGCAGCGAGAACCATTTGCGCGTGGACCTGCTGCTTGAGGCGCTCGTCCGCGATGGCGGTCTTTCTGATGAGAGTGCCGCCGGCGCCAGAATAATCCGCGAAAGGATCTATGGTGATCTGCTTTTCTGACCGGAGCGCGGCTTACTTGACAAGCGTCGCGGAAGACGGTCACAATGGCAGACATAACAATCAGTTAAACAAAGGCGGCCGGGCTTTTGTCCCGAAGAGATTGAGTATGAGGAAGCGGTGTAAAACAAACGGGGAAGCCATGAAACGGGAGTGGCGGTATGTCTGACTTAAGGCTGGCAACGATTTTCAGCAACGGCATGGTCCTGCAGCAGAAAACGGTCAACAGACTCTATGGATTCGCACGGAGCGAGACACGTGTCACCGTCGAATTTGAACGCTTTCCCGCGGATCGCCACGCGCAGCCCGATATTGAATCGCAGTACGGCGTTCTGTTTTCAGAACATGAAATAGCCGGACGCGATGGATATTTTGAGTTTAAGCTCCCGGCTCTTGTCGCGTCGAATGATCCCTGCCGTATAACGGTCCGCTCGGTCTCCGATGTCATTGTCGTGGATGATATCCTCATCGGCGAACTCTGGTACGCTGGTGGGCAGGACAACATGGCTCAGACCGTACGCGAGTCAGATGTCGAACAAATGCTCGAAGAGTGCGTTAATCTGCGCCATATCCGCTTTTTTCAGATGAACGCGGATGGCCTTTCCGACCAGGTCAGGGAATACAGTTACGCGCCTTTGGGTGAAGCGCAGGGAGGGGAATGGCAGCGAGGCGACCAGATGTACCTGATGGGGGATCAGTCTGCCGTTGCTTTTTCCTTTGCCGTAGACTTTCACGCGGCATGGCAGATTCCCGTCGGAGTGATCAATGCCGCTTGTCCCGGAACTTATATCCACTCATGGCTCCCGCGCGAGATGATTGAATCCGACCCCATCATCAAGAATCATGTGCGGGAAGTCCGTTTATACCGCGACCGCGACAACTGGAACTCAGAAATTGCCGAAAGAGAACAGAAAGACAGCCGCCAGAGCACAATCGGTTCTCAGAGTTTCCCGCGCCCGCAGACGGTCGCGCTCCTCGACGGAAGAAAACCCGACCGTGCCGATCCGGCGCCGCTCGTTGTTCCAAGGGCGGCGATCCGTAAAACGACAGTGATGCAGCAGATGATCCCGCTCGAGCACGAGTTCACGCCGAGGAATCAGCCCGGCGCTGTGTTTAACCATAAACTGGCGCCCTTTGTCGGGCTATCTCTCCGCGGTGTTCTCTGGATGCAGGGTGAAAGCGATGTCGATAACCCGGATTACTATCTCCGTGCGCTTCGCTCTCTCGTCGATACATGGCAGGAAATGTTCGAGCCGGCGGATCGACGGCTTTGCGTCGTCTTAACACAGCTTCCGGCTTATCTGTACAAAGGCATGAACGCAGTCGGACTCGCGGAATTCAACGAGACACTTGCCCGCGCTGTCCACACGCTCCGCGCGAATACCGGCCTTGTCACGGTCTACGACCTGCCGCTCGATTATGACGAGAACAGCGCCTGCTGCGCAGCGTTGACGCCGCGTGCGAAGCGCGAGATTGGCAGGAGGATGTCGCGCATCGCGTCCGGACTGATGGCGGGTGACGGCCGCCCGTCCAGTGCTCCTGAACCGATCTCCATGGAGCGTATCGGTAATAAATGGATGGTGAATTTTACACAGTCAGCCGTAAGGGGCCATGGCCTGCTCCTGAGGCCAGGCGACAATATTCTGAAAGGCTTCGCCATATGTGACCGTAACCGCGTATTCGTCAAAGCGGAAGCGCGTATTCTTTATGGCGTCCGCGTTCTCGTCTGGCATGATCAGATCGATGATCCCGTCTCTCTGACATACGGATTCTCTGCGTTCAACGGGGAGGCAAACTTAACGGGGCCGGACGGGACGCCTGTCCTGCCTTTCCGCGTTGACCTGGAACCATCGGATTATCTCGCGCCCATGCCATGGTTCGATTTTGACGCCCTCGAGGCGTTCGCCTGGGAAGAGCAGCCGAATTGCGAATCCCCGCTGTTCAGGAAGAGGAACTGGCCGGGTACAAAACAACTCTGGTCAGTCACCAGGGGACGCGGCGAACTTTCCCTCACCCATGATGTGAACGGATACAGCAGCGCCGACATCAGGCTTGAATACGTAAATGCCGACGAAAGGCCTGTTGAAATTGACGCCGCCGTCGCGCTCGCGTCATTTTACCCGCCGCTCGATCTGACTCCTTACCGCGCAGTTGAACTTATACTCGTCAACCCCGACCACCAGGAAAAGAAGATCCAGCTCCTGCTGGAAGATGCCAACGGCGTGGTCTTTGAATCTCCCCCGAGGAAGATTGAAGATGCTTTCCGTCAGCAGATAATCCGGTGGGCGGGAACTGAACTCGCCAATGATACCGGGCAGATTGTCCGGTTCGGTTTTCGTATTGTCGACCCCGGCGCGCGCGGCAGTCTCGTATTCCTTCGGGTCAAACTTGATTACCGCCCGGAAAGTAGTCCGGCTTAAACCATAGAATGAGATCCTGAAAGTATTTACAATAACAACAGAAAGGCTGAGCCATGAAGAGAATAGAAGCAATAGCAAAAACATTCGATCCCCGATCCGAAGAACCGGTTATTTATGAAAACTGGCTGAAAGCGGGCGCGTTTAAAGCAGAAGCTCCATCCGCGAAGGAACCGTTCGCGATCGTGATGCCGCCGCCCAATATCACCGGGGAACTGCACATGGGGCACGCTCTCGATAACACGCTGCCCGATGCGTTAATCCGCTACAACAGAATGCGCGGAAAGAACGCGCTGTTTCTGCCGGGCACCGATCACGCCTCGATTGCGACGGAAGCCATCGTCGTTCAGCACCTTCGCAAAGAAGGCCGGTCAAAAGAGGAGATGGGACGCGAAGCTTTTCTTAAGCGCTGCTGGGAATGGAAAGACCTCTACAACAGCCGCATTACGGGGCAGCAGCAAAGGCTGGGGCTTTCCTGCGACTGGGACCGCCAGCGCTTCACCATGGATGAGGGGCTCTCGCGTGCCGTCACCCGCGTGTTTAAGGATCTCTACGACGCCGATCTGATCTATCGCGGTGAACGCATGATCAACTGGTGCCCAGTCTGCGCGACATCGATCTCCGATATCGAAGTGGAGCACGAAGATAAGGACGGGTCATTCTATACGATTCGATACCCCTTCTCAGACGGAGAAGGCTCCATTGAGATCGCGACAACCCGCCCTGAGACGATGCTTGCGGATACAGCGGTAGCAGTTCACCCGGATGATGAACGCCATAATATCCACGTCGGGAAAACCATCCGGCTCCCTCTGACAGACCGTGACATTCCGATCATTGCCGATTCTTATGTCGATCCGGACTTCGGAACGGGTTATGTCAAGATCACGCCTGCACACGACCCCAACGACTACGACATAGGATTGCGCCACGGGCTTCCTGTGATTGATATCCTGACAGATGACGCGCACATGTCGGAGGCGTGCGGCCGGTATGCCGACATGACGATCGATGAGGCCCGCGAAGCGGTTGTTAACGACTTGAAAGCACAGGGGTTCCTTGTCAAGGTTGAACCCATCCGTCACAGCATCGGAACATGCCAGCGCTGCCATACGATTGTCGAGCCGAAGATCTCCCTGCAGTGGTTTGTCAGGATGGCCCCGTTGGCGGGCCCCGCACTGGAGGCCGTTCACCGGGGCGATACGCAGTTTGTCCCGGATCATTTCAAGAAGATCTATTTCAACTGGATGGAGGGTATCCGCGACTGGTGTATTTCCCGTCAGCTTTGGTGGGGCCACCGTATACCCGTCTGGTATTGTGATGACTGCGGCGAAACCATCGTGGCGGAGGAGCCGCCGACGGTTTGTCCATCCTGCCACAGCGCCCATCTGAGGCAGGACGAAGATACGCTCGACACATGGTTCTCGTCCGCACTCTGGCCGTTCTCGACACTCGGCTGGCCGGAAAAGACAGCTGACCTCGAGACGTTTTATCCGACGAATGTGCTCGTAACAGGCTATGACATCATTTTCTTCTGGGTCGCGCGCATGATTTTTTCCTCGCTTTATAACACGGGACAAGTCCCGTTTAAGCATGTGTTGATCCATGGCATGGTCCGCGACGAGCTCGGGCGCAAAATGTCAAAGTCTCTCGGAAACGGCGTCAATCCTCTCGAAATCATCGACGAATACGGGGCAGACGCGCTCCGCTACGGATTGATGGTGGGTACCACGCCGGGGAAGGACCTTCGCTGCCGCACGGAAAAATTTGAGAACGGACGCAATTTTATCAACAAAATCTGGAATGCGTTCCGGTTTATTGTCATGAATCTCGATGATGACATCGATTTTTCCGATGTCCGGGAGAGCGATCTCGCCATTGAGGACAGGTGGATTATGTCGGAAATGAGAGCGACGATCGCCGCTCTCTCCGAGAATCTCGAAGCGATGGAACTCGGTCTGGCGCAGGAGAAGATTTATTCGTTCCTGTGGGATCTTTTCTGTGACTGGTACATCGAGCTTGTCAAAGAGCGGCTGCACGAAGGGGGAAGGTCAAGGAGAGCGGCACAGTCCGTGCTATACCGCGTTTTCTCTGACGCGATGAAACTCCTTCACCCCTTTATGCCCTTTGTGACAGAACGCGTTTACGGCATTCTGCACGAGGACGAGTCGCTCATGTTAACGGCGTGGCCCGATGCCGGGGCGTACCGGCAGGATTCCGGAGCGGCGAAAGCGATGACAAGCCTTGTCGGGGCTATCCGCGGTATCCGAAATCTCCGCGCGGAGTATAAAGTCGCGCCGTCACACCGTTTTGCCGCCCGTTTTCGCGCGGACGACCGGGATCTGGTCAGACGGCTGCAGGACGGGCTGCCGACGCTGTCGAGACTCGCGGGGATTTCAGCGCTCCATCTGATCGGGGATGACGAAGCGTTCGACGAAGAAGACGTGACTGTTGTTTTCCCCGGCGGAGAAATTGCGATTCCGCTGCGCGAACTCGTCGATGTGGAAGAAGAATTGAAACGTACCGCCGCGGAAGAGACGCGTCTGAAGAATGAGATCGCGAGAGCGGAATCCATGCTCAGCAACCCTCATTTCACGGAGAAAGCGCCAGCCTCAATCGTCGACGCGCAAAGGGCGAAAAAAGCTCAGTACGAGGAGCAGCTCGAGAGCATCGCAGCCCAGGTGAGGCGGCTGGAGAAGATGAGCAGGAAATCGTAACGCATGGACAGGCATCCGGAACCCGGTCAACCGCGGGCCGGTGCTATACTTGAACCGGGAGAATCGTGATTATTCTCCGTCCGCTGTCCCGTTCGCACGGGAATACTTCAAACGGTCAGATGAATTGTTTGAGGGCGCCAGAAAGGAAAGGTTTATGCCTTTAGTCAACACGAAAGAAATGTTTGCGAAAGCTTACGACGGCGGATATGCCATCGGGGCTTTCAATGTCAACAACATGGAAATCATACAGGGAATTGTCAACGCGGCGAATAAACTCCGCGCACCGCTGATTCTACAGGTTTCCGCCGGAGCCAGACGCTACGCGAGCCAGACATACCTTGTTAAATTAGTCGAAGCCGCTTTGATCGAATCCGGGTTGCCCATCGCGCTCCACCTCGATCACGGCGACAGTTTCGAACTGTGTAAGGACTGTATCGACGGCGGATTCTCTTCCGTGATGATCGACGGATCCCATCTCGCGTTTGAGGAAAATATTGAACTGACGCGCCGCGTTGTCGACTACGCTCACAGCCATGATCCTTTCATCGTGGTCGAAGCTGAGCTCGGACGCCTGGAAGGTGTGGAAGATGAGATCAAGGTCTCGTCTGAAGACGCGTCATACACAAATCCTGATGATGTGGAAGAGTTTGTCACCAGAACGGGCTGTGATTCGCTAGCAATCGCCATCGGCACAAGCCACGGCGCATACAAATTCAAACCGGGGCAGAAACCGGCGCTCCGATTCGACATACTTGAGGAAATTCAACGCCGCCTTCCCGGTTTCCCGATCGTCTTGCACGGCTCAAGTTCCGTGATTCCCGAATATGTCGAGATGATCAATCGTTTTGGCGGCTCCATGCCGGACGCGATCGGTATCCCGGAAGAAATGCTCCGGCGCGCGGCCGGTATGGCGGTGTGCAAGATCAACATTGACAGCGATCTGCGGCTTGCGATGACGGCTTCCATACGAAAATATCTCAGTGAACACCCCGCTGATTTTGACCCGAGGAAGTATCTTGGGCCTGCCCGGCAAGCTATTGAGGAGATCGTATCGCACAAGATCACGCATGTTCTGGGCTGCGACGGAAAGGCCTGATCTGTCCGATCGAGCGGGAAACGTTATGGAGCGGATCGATGACATGATCAACGCGTTACTGGAGACGCCGATGCCTTCAGACGAGGCATCGGCTTCCCGGCTTATCGACCAGATGACGGATGAACTCCGCCGTCTCAACCATGCGTACTACGACCTCGACGATCCGCTCGTTTCCGATGAACTGTATGACGGTCTTCTGAGAAAGCTGGAGATACTCGAAAAAGACTGGCCTGACTTAGCACAGTGGAATTCTCCCGCTTCTCACATCGGAGGAGAAGTCTCCCACAAATTTTCTCCCGTCCCACATCTGTACCCGATGCTCTCCCTTCTGGATGCGTTCTCATACGGCGAGGTCACCGATTTCGTCGAAAGAATCAGAACGCTGCATCCCTCCGCCACTTTCATCGTTGAGATGAAGATAGACGGCCTTTCCGTCAGCCTGACCTATGAGGACGGACGGCTGGCGCGCGGTGTTACAAGGGGCGACGGTATCACCTACGGCGAAGATGTGACGGAAAACATCCGGCAGATCGCGTCAGTACCGCACGCACTGAACGTAACCCCTGAAACACTTTCAGTGCGAGGTGAAGTCTTCATGCCCTACGCGTCGTTCGACGCGCTCAATCAACAGCTCGCCGCGTCCGGTGAGAAATTGTTCGCGAACCCCCGAAACGCGGCGGCGGGGACGCTACGCCAACTTGATGCCGGGATCGTCGGACAGAGAGGCCTGTCCTTTTTCGCATTCGAGATTCAACACACCTCTGTATCGTTTCCACGCGATTCGGAAGCCCTCCGCTGGCTCGGGGAGGCGGGAATTCCGATCATCCCTGAAATCGCCGCGTGCCGGTCATCCGAGGAGATTATCCAGGCGATTGAAAGCATCGAAAGGCGGCGCTGCGAACTTCCTTTTCAAATTGACGGCGCCGTGATAAAGGTAGACCAGCAGCGTTTACGGGAAGAGCTAGGGGCGACGAGCAAATTCCCGCGCTGGGCGATCGCCTACAAATACCCTCCTGAGAAGAAGGAGACGGTTATTCTCGACATCACCGCTCAAGTCGGCCGTACTGGCAGAATTACACCGCTCGCTTACTTTCAGCCTGTCAGCCTCGCGGGAACGACGGTTCAAAGGGCAACACTCCACAACCAGAGTTATATCGACCAGCTCGATGTCCGTGTCGGCGACACCGTGGTTGTTCAGAAAGGCGGGGATATCATCCCCGCCGTCCTGGCTGTCAACAAGGAGAAGCGGCCCGAAAGGACGAGCCGGTATGTGCTCCCGTCGGTCTGTCCGGCTTGCGGTTCTCCGACGGAATATGTGAGCGGGGGGGCCGATCTCTTTTGCACGGGGATTGATTGTCCGGCACAGCTTGTCCGCCATTTGACCTATTTCGCCTCAAGAGACGCGATGGACATCGCCGGCCTCGGGGACAAGGCGGCGGAAGCGCTCTGCCGCGCGGGGTATATTCACTCACTGGCCGACCTGTACTCGCTTAATGAAAAACGCGAAAAGCTCATCGCGGATGGAATCATCGGCCGCGTCAGGAGTGTTGACCGGCTTCTCGCGGAGATTGAGCGCTCAAAGGATTCGCCGCTGGAAAGGCTTGTGACGGGGTTCGGGATCCCTCTCGTGGGGCGCCAGACAGCGCGCGCCCTTGTTCATGCTATCCCTTCGCTCCGCCGTATCGCGGCCGCGGAGGAGCATGAGCTCGCTTCGATTGACGATATCGGCCCGGCTACCGCGCGGGAAATACGCCGCTGGTTTTCGCTCCCGCAGACAGAACAGCTGTTGAACCGTTTGGAAGCGAGTGGATTAAGAACTGCGGAGAAACCGCCGGATACCGGGCAGCCTCTCGCCGGACGGACGTACGTATTGACGGGAACCCTGAGCTCTTTCACGCGCGAACAGGCGAGGGCCGCGCTGGAAAAACGCGGAGCGCAGGTCTCAGGCTCTGTCTCTCCGAAAACTTCCGCCGTTATCATCGGTGAAAACCCCGGGCGCAAAGCGGCACAAGCTCTTCAACTCGGCATAGAGCGCCTGGATGAGCAGGCTTTCATAGCGCTGTTATCTTCGTTTGATGAGAGAGGAATAACACCATGATCATCTATTTCATCCTCGGACTTCTCGCCAGTTTCGCTCTCGTAAGCGCTCTCATCGCGCTGCTTATCATGTTTCTGCGCAAGAACTGGAATCACGCGAACAAGACGCGCTTGTCTTATCTCGTTCCGCTTGTTCTGATCGCCGCGATCACTTTCATATCCATGAGCCAGTTCATACCGCGTCTTCTGGACCTTGTTCAACTGGCAAGCCGCCAGTACAGCGTGCGCGAGGTCGATATTCCCGGTGATGCCATCCCCGGAAATCGCACAATGACAGCTGACGGCCTGACGTTTTACTTCCCGCCGGGAGTGTTCGACGCCGGAGAGAAAGGCCGTTATCAGATTACTTATACGCCAAGAACTTTTTTCATTATCAATGTCGTCCGATTCGGTGATGTCCCGGATTAATAAACACTCCTGCAAGTTCTCGCTCTGATACCGGATCATTTTGATCTGAGAAAATTTTATCTGCTTTCCGCGTTCTAAAATATGAATCATGAACAAAAATCGAAGGAGCAGAAAATGTCTTATGATCATCGGATTCGTTCTGACATGAAAGCGCAGAAGCGTGAGTCGGAGTCACGGCCGGCGGGGGAAATAGGGTTTTATTTAGTTGCATCGAACCGTGAATTGTTGAATCATGTGGATCAGCTGATGAACAGGCAGGGGATATTCGGCGTGATGGACGCATCCGGCCGTGTTCACTATCTAATCGACGCGCGCAGAGGATCGCCCTACGCGGCGAGAAAAGTTATCGCGGAAGCAGACCGGCTGGCCGAGCATCGGAAGCTGCGGGATTTTGAGCTTCACAGCGATCTCCGGCGGACGGTTGAGGCGGTGATCGCGCCATTTAACTTTAATATTCATCTTCGGGGATACCGCCTTCTCGTCGATATGCTTGAAATGATCGCCATCGACATATCGCTGCTTAACCCGATTAGCAAAAGGATGTACCCGGTTATCGCAGAGAAATACAAATTGACACCCTATCAGGTGGAGAGAAATGTCCGCTATCTGCTCGATGATCTCGCCAGAAGAGAACGCCTGGCCCGATCGTGCGGCGATCACGCCGGCAGCTCCTTTCTTCTCCCTTCAGGCGAATCACGGCTCCCCGTGGCACGAACAGTTTCCAGACTTTCAGAACGCGTCGCGGAAGAATTAAAAGACAGACGCGCGCGCAGGGGGGAGAATCGGGAAGAATTGATATAAGAAAATCGAATAATAAAAAGGGGCTGTCATATGGCAGCCCCGCATTAGTCTCTGAAAACGGATTGTTATTACTCGTTGACTTTTGTCTTTAGACTTTTGCCAGCTCTGAATGCCGGTGCTTTCGCCGCGGGGATAAGGATTTCTTCTTTGGTGCTCGGGTTGCGGCCTTTACGTGAGGCGCGATGGCGGACCTCAAAGGTACCAAAGCCGACGAGAACGACCTTTTCATCTTTTGCAAGCTGTTCAGCGATTACGTCAAAAACAGCGGTCACTGCCTTCTCGCTGTCCTTCTTTGTCAATTTCGTCAATTCTGCCACCGTGTTGATCAGTTCGGTTTTATTCATTATAGAGCCTCCTTCTGGCTATGATCTTTGCCTATTATCACGATCAAACGTCGTCTTGTCAAGGCTTTTGACGTTTTCAGCACGATGTATCAGGAAAAGGCGTTATTTATGATACAACAGCCTGTCCCGGCCGGCCTATACTTGTAAAAACAGGTCACTTGCTGTAACATACAACAACAAACATTAAATGAATTGATTAAGAGGTTTTTAAAATGAAAGCTACAAAAGATATGCTGATCGTAGACATCATGCAGCTCGATCGTAATCTGGCCGGTCTGCTGATGGGGCACGGGCTTCATTGCCTCGGCTGCCTGATGGCGCACAATGAGACGCTTGAACAGGCATGCCTGGTGCATGATATCGATGTTGAGCCGCTTCTGCAAGACATCAACACGTATCTGGATACGGTTCACAAAGAATAAGAGTCAACCGGACAAACGGGATTCACTTTTTTGTTTCGCAGGTAAAAACTCTTGAAAGAGATTAACGGGAGATTTCCACGACCCATACGTCACCTGACGCCGCGGAAAGCGTTTTTGATTGCCTATGATATGGCGTCTAGCATTATCTCAATGCTTCTGGCGCTGTTTCTCGTCTTCGAGGGGACTATACCCGTACGCTATTGGGGACAGATAAAAAATACCTGGTTTGTCTTTGTCATCATCTCGATCGTTTTGTTCCCGCTTTTTGGATTCTATGACCAGATGTGGGCATTCGCGCGGGGTACGCAGTACTTAATCCTGTTTGCGGGAACGACGTCGCACCTGATCCTCTCCGTTCTGGTTCTGCAGCTGTTAAAGCAGAATTACACGCTGCCGACCTATATTATCTACTGGTTCCTTCTGACAGGCGCCGTTCTGTCTATTCGGGTGTTCTACCGATTTTATCAGTTGAACCGGCAGGTCCGGAGAGCGAAAAAAAGGGGAAAGGGCGGCGCGAAAATCCGGGTGATGATCATCGGAGCGGGAGCCGCGGGAAGCCAGATCATAGTTGAGCTCAAAACAACGCAAAGCACGCGGATTCCCGTGTGTGCTGTCGACGATAACGAGCTGACGCATCATTACAAAAACAATGGTGTTCCCGTTCTGGGAGACCGTCACGACATTGAGGCGCTGGCGGAGAGCATGCATATTGACGAAATTATCGTCGCGATGCCTTCCGCCTCAAGTCAAACTGTCCGGGATATCCTGGCGATCTGTCACCGGACTGACTGCCGCGTCAGGATCCTTCCCTTTTTCTCCGAGTTGAGAGGCGATCAGGTTCATCTCTCCGATGTCCGCGATATAAAAATCGACGACCTTCTCGGCAGAGAAGCCGTCGCGTATGACATGGAAAAGGTCAGTGAGTTTATCTGTGACAAGACAGTACTCGTGACAGGCGGCGGTGGTTCGATAGGATCGGAACTGGCGAATCAGATTGCCGGCTTTAACCCCGCCCTGCTTGTGCTCTATGATATTTATGAGAACGGCGTTTACAACTTGCAGCAGGATTTAATCGCCCGCTACGGACGAAAGCTGAATTTAAAAGTGCTGATCGGCTCCATACGTGACAGCCACAGACTCGAACAGATTTTCAATGAATACGCGCCGGATGTCGTCTTTCACGCGGCTGCCCATAAGCATGTTCCCCTGATGGAAGACAGCCCGGGGGAGGCCGTAAAAAACAATATATACGGCACTTATAATGTGGCGCTGGCGGCCGCGCGATTCGGAACACCTCGTTTTGTGCTTGTTTCGACGGATAAAGCGGTCAATCCGACCAATGTGATGGGTGCCAGCAAAAGGCTCTGTGAAATTATCATTCTGACAATGGATAAAATCTGGAAGGACACATCCTTCGCCGCGGTACGGTTCGGCAATGTGCTGGGAAGCAGCGGAAGTGTCATCCCGCTTTTTGAGAAACAAATCAGAAACCACGGACCGGTAACCGTGACGCATCCGAAAGTCGAACGCTTTTTTATGACGATTCCTGAGGCGTCGAGTCTTGTTCTCCAGGCGGGAGCTTACGCAAAAGGCGGTGAAATCTTCGTGCTTGATATGGGTGATCCGGTTCGCATTGATCAGCTGGCGCGCGATATGATCCGCATTTCCGGGTTTATTCCGGATGTCGATATTCCGATTGAGTATGTCGGACTCCGTCCCGGGGAGAAAATGCGGGAAGAGCTCTTTTTGTCAGAGGAACATTTTGTCAATACAGAGCATAAAAAGATATTCAGTCTCATGCAGGTCGATGATACGGAATTTCTGAAGCGGGAGATCGCCGGCCTTGAAAGAATCATAAGCGCCGATCCGGATATCGGCCTGACTTCTTTTATGGATCAGCTGCTCAGCGCGCTTGAATATTCTGAAACGCTGTATCCGTCGGCTACACTTGTTTCCCTGCCTGAGATTCCCTACGATCCCCAACAACATTCGCTGCAGGCGGGAACAAGCTCCCATCCGGTCGAATAACCATGTCATTTTCATCTTACGCGCATATCGCGCGCTACGGTTTTATGGCCGTCATTGTGATACCATCGGCGGTATTGTTCGTGCGAGCGGCGCGCGCGCTTCTCGCCAATATCCGTCGGGCGGCCGATCCTGTCAGGGGTTTCTTTCTCCTTTCATCCGATCCTGTCGATCCTGAGACAGTCGCTCCACTGCCGCTCTTTCATACGACACATATCGGTGCGTCCCGTGCATCAGACATAAGAATCAGGGGGAAAGGGATCAGGCGATTCCACTTATCCATTTTTTACCACAACCGGGAGTGGATTATGCGCCCGGAACACCATTCCATGGTGTGGCTGAATGGCACACAGACAGAAGAATCAGCTGTTTTGAAACACGGGGATCAAATCGGCATCGGCCGGTGCGTCCTGCACTTTATTGTCGATCGGGAACCGGTGGATCCGCTGAGAAGCGCGCCGACGGATACCTGCGGGCATCATCACCATACCGCGTGGTCGGGGGTCGCTGTCCTGATGACGATTGCACTGCAGATTGGCGCGATGCTGATTGTATACTTCGGGATGAGGGGGACGGATACGGAACCGGCCGCCGTATTCTTTGTGGCGGTTCTGGGCGCTGTCTTCTTATTCACGCATCTTGTCAGCGCTATTGTGAACATCGCCGTAAAACCTGCTGATCCGATCGTTCTTCAGGCGGCGGTCATTCTGACGACAATCGGTCTCCTCATGCAGGCGAGACTCCTCGGCGTATCGCGCTCCTTTCCGTCATACCTGGAAGGCTATACGATGGAAGCATGGCACAGGAGTCTGAAAATCGCGCTTATCGGTCAGGCAGGCGCCGTCCTGCTCGCTCTGATGGCCCTGACGGCTGTTGTCCTGCTGACAAAAAAGACGAACCTGCTCGAAACCATCGCGCCTGTCTGCTTTGTTCTGACTCCGCTATGCTATGCCGCGACCATCGTACTCGGCCGCGGAAGCGAGACGCACGGCGCGGGGCTCTGGATTCCTCTCCCCGGGGGTATAACAATTCAGCTGACGGAATTCGCCAAGATTACGTGGATTGTGACGATTGCGTGGTTCTTCCGGATCAGGCCAAAAGGGAAACAGCTTGTTGCTTTCGGGGCGTGGGGTGTTCTGAATGCCTGTTTAATTGTCCTGCTCCCTGATCTGGGCTCAATCATGATACTGTTCCCGGTCACGCTGGTTGTTTTTACTGTGATGACTTCCGAATATCTCCTTTCACTCGGCATTCTCGGCATTGCGGGGATTGCCGGAGTCTTCCTCTACCAGGCGGTCCCTTATGTCAACCGGCGCCTCTACGGATGGATTTCTTTATGGGACCGGATCGGAGATGACAATCGGCAGATAGTATACGGTCTCCAGGCTGTCAGCCGCGGGGGGCTCTCAGGACGCGGGCTGGGGAATGGCAGCCCCGGCGGCATTCCGTTAGCGTCTTCGGACATGATTTTCGCGATCGTATGTGAAGAGCTCGGGCTGATAGTCGGAATAGCTCTCATCTTTTTCTATATGGCTGTCTGGCTGCGGGGCGTTTCTGGCATGATCAGCGCGCGCGACGGTTTCACAAGCGCCTTCATTCTCGGCTCATCCACGGCGATCCTGATCGAAGCGCTCGTCGTAATCGGCGGAACGACCGGGTTGATTCCTCTGACCGGCGTGACGCTGCCTTTTGTCGCGCGCGGGGGCAGTTCTCTGCTCGCCAAGTGGCTGTTGATCGCGCTGCTTCTCGGGGTGCTGGCGCGGTCGTCTACGCTCCCTTTCAGAATATCGCAGCCGGACTTACGGGATGAAGAATCAAGCAAGAGCACTACACCTGTCAACGCGTGAGATGAAGGAACCGCGATGAAATACCTGATCCGCAACATCCGCCTTTTCGTTATCGTGTTCGCCGCCTTATTCGCGCTCGTCATCGCGGGTGTGGTGTCCCAGAGCAGCCGTGCGCGAACGACATGGCTTGAAGCAGCCGGCGAGAATAAAGACGCCCTTCGCTCCAGGTATAAAACGGCGGGGAAGATTATCTCGGCGGATAACGTAATACTGGCCGAAAGCGATGAGCGCGGACAGCGGCGGTATGCGGAGAACCGAGAGCTCGCTCAGGCTGCCCTTCACCTCGTCGGTGATTATACGCACAATATCAGCAACACTCTGGAATCTCTCTGGCAGGATCGCCTGCTGGGAAACAGCCGCGGATTCCTGAATCAGCTGAGGCTGGATATCGCCGGGAAGGGGCTCCTGGGAGACGATCTTCTCCTGACGGTGCAAAGCGACCTTATGATCGCCGCGCACAGGGCGCTTTCAGATAAGAAAGGCGCGATCGTGATTCTCAATTACCAGACAGGTGAAGTTCTGGCGCTTGTCTCCTGTCCGACCGTCGATCCCGGGAATGTGGTCGAATGGAAGAATATCCCGGACACAGCTCTTTTCAACCGCGCCCTTCTCGGGCGCTATCTTCCGGGTTCCACATTCAAAATCGTGACGTCTGCCGCTTTTCTCGGCCAGACCGAAATTGACCGCGGTCTCACCGTCGCGTGTAAGGGGAAAGAACCCCTGATGCCGGGCGGCGTATTCGAACGATACATAATGAAAGGGACACATGGAACCGTCGATCTTGAGAAAGCTTTTACGACATCCTGCAATCATTTTTTCGGAGACGTCGGTATAAACCTCGGGGCGGAAGCGCTTGAGCGCGCCGCTCAGGCTTTCGGATTCAATACCGGCCTGGCGCTGGACAGAATGAAGATGGCGGTAAGTGTTTGCGATATCGGGCATGGGGATCTCGCCGCCCTTTCATGGGCTTCGATCGGTCAGGCAGGCGGAGCTGACATAGAATGTGTTACGCCTATGCATCTGGCCATGATCGCCGGCGCAGTCGCGAATGACGGAATCATGCGCCAGCCATTCGTTGTCGACAAGATCCGGTCACCGCTTGGCAGCGTACAGACTCCGCCGCGTTCGGGTGACACTGTCGCTGTCACAGACCGCGAAACCGCGGAAAAACTGGCTCAAATGATGCGCTCTGTCGTCACTTCGGGGACAGGGAAGAACGCCAACGTGAAAGGTCTGGATATTCGGGGGAAAACGGGGACCGCGGATATAACAGATGAGAAGGGAGAACTAAAGACGAACAATCTCTTTGCGGGTTTTATCGCGGACAGGCGGACACCTATCGCAATAGGCGTTGTCCTGGAAGATTCTGCGAGCGGGTCGGCGGCGCTCGTGGCGGGAAGGCTTCTCAGGCTGGCAGCCGGATTAAAATAATTGATATGGTATAGAATGAAAGACAGAAAACGCCGAATGGAGAGAAAGCACCGTGTCCGACCAAGAGATTCTCATGCTCATCGATGTCCATAGCCTGCTCAACCGGGCCTTTTACGGAATAGCGGGCAGAAGCAGGCTGACAGCGCCGGATGGACTGCCTACCGGAGCCCTGTACGCTTTTCTGAATATGCTGACGAAATACCGTGAATCGTATCATCCGACGCACATTGTTTCAGCTATGGACATGCCGGGCGGAACCTTCCGTCACCGTCAATATGAAGATTACAAAAAGGGCAGAAGCCCCATGCCGGATGACCTCGCACGGCAGGTTCCCATCGCGCGCGACATGCTAAAGTTTCTGGGGTATAACCCACTGGGAGTCGCTGATTACGAAGCGGATGATCTTCTGGGAACGCTGGCGCGTCGCGGTGAAGAGAAAGGAATGCGCGTATTCATATTGTCAGGCGACCGCGACATACTCCAGCTGATCACCGGGCAGACATCGGTTATTCTCCTCACAACAAACGGCGACGGATCCGAGAGCGTTCTGTTCACACCCGAACAGATGATGGAGACATACGGTCTGCCTCCGTCTCAATGGGTGGAAGTCAAAGGGCTCATGGGCGATTCGTCAGACAACATCCCGGGCGTCAGAGGGGTCGGGCAGAAAACAGCGCTGAAGCTCATTCAGGACTACGGGAGTATCGAAGAAGTATACAGCCACCTGGATGATCAGAAAGGCGCTCTGCAGAAGAAACTCCGCGATGGCAAGGAGATGGCGGCCATCTCGCGGGAACTCTCGGTCATTTGCAGGGAAGTTCCGATCCGACAACTGGAAACACTGCTGTCATCAGATGTCAGCGCTGCCATGGACAGGGAAGCTCTGGCGGGACTGCTAGAACGATTGAACTTCCGCTCTTTTCTCGAACGCTTCGATCTTAAACCGTCACAAATAAAAGACGAAAGCGGCTCCGTCATTCAATGCGCCGACGGTGTCTCCGTGTGCGCGTCCGAAACGGAATGGATTCAGAGTGTCAATAACGACGCTGTCGCTTTTCTTCTCCCTGACGAGGGCGCGCCCGGCATCCTCCTGACGAGGGGGCGGAGCTTTGAAGTCACTGATGGCGAATCAATGCTCAGGCTCATGGATGCCCGGGAGAATGTTTTTATCACGTGGGATTTCAAGCGCCAGCTGCGCGCAAACGGGCTGAATGCGCCGCGGCGCGTTGTGTTCGATGTCATGATCGCCGCTTATCTTCTGAACGAATTGGGGAGAAGTGACGACCCGGAGTTCGCGCTGCGCGCTTCCCTCGGCGAAAATTATCAGCCTTTCGCGGACGACTGTCCGCCCCTTCTCAGGGATCAAAAAAGGGAGAGAAAGCGCCTATGTTATCTGCTGTTGCTCGCGAGAGAAAAACAGATTGAAAAACTCAATGAAAGAGAACTGATGCCCCTCACACAGGTGGAAATGGAACTCGTCAGTCTGCTCGCCGAAATGGAACAGACGGGAATCCTCGTCGACAGAGCGGCATTGGACAACGAATCGGTTCTGATGCTGGAAGAACTGAAAGCGCTGGAACAGGCAATTTACCGGGAAGCCGGTCATTCCTTTAATATCAATTCACCGCAGCAGCTTGGCCATGTCCTCTATGAAGAGATGGATCTTCCGACAGGTCGCAAGAGCTCTTCCGGACAGTTCAGCACAGCAGCTGATGAACTCGAACGGCTCCGCGGGTATCACCCCGTGATTGAATCCATTATCGAATACAGAGAAATCTCGAAGCTTCGCGGGACATTTCTCGAAGGATTGAAGAAAGAGATCGCACGCGACGGACGGGTGCATACCACATTTAATCAGGCGGTCACAACAACCGGCCGGCTGTCGAGCTCCAATCCGAATCTGCAGAATATCCCTGTGCGCACAGCGCGCGGGAAGAGAATCCGCGAATTATTTACCGCTTCACCCGGCAATGTGCTCGTAGGGGCTGATTACAGCCAGATTGAGCTCCGCCTGCTCGCTCACCTTTCCGGTGATCACAACCTGTCCGCCGCTTTTCGGGAGGGGCGCGATGTCCATCTCGTCACGGCGTCACGACTATTCGGTAAAGCCGAACCGGACATAAGCTCACGGGAACGGAGTATCGCGAAAACCGTCAATTTCAGCATCACATACGGCATCTCGGATTTCGGTTTATCGCGCGATCTCAATATTTCTATTCCCGCGGCGGGGCGCCTTATTGAACGCTATCACAATCAGTATCCGCTGGTCGAATCATGGCTCAGACGCCAGGGAGAGACGGCGAAGGAACAGGGATATGT
>JAKPXB010000022.1 GCA_029570375.1 Bacillota bacterium
TCGACTATCTCCAGCTGATGGGGAACGCGTCGATGCGGTCACAGGCGGAGAACCGCCAGCAGCAGATTGCGGAGATCTCCCGTATGCTGAAAGTGATGGCGCGCGATCTCGATGTCCCCGTGCTGGCGCTTTCTCAGCTCAGCCGCGAAGTGGATAAAGCGAGCCGACGGCCGAGACTGGCGGACCTGCGCGAGTCGGGTGCGATCGAGCAGGACGCGGACGTTGTCATGTTCCTGCACGACCCCAACCGCCAGGAGGAAGAGGGCGATTACAAGCAGGAGATCGCGGAGATTGACCTGATTGTTGAGAAGAACCGGCAGGGCGAACGGTCGACGATTACGCTCGAGTGGAACCCCGAAATTCTTACTTTCTCTGAGACGGATTACAGCGGGATGCCCGAAGCTCCGCCTGCTTCCTATCGCTAGATGGCCGTACCGAAAAAGACATTCGACGTTTTCCGGAAGATTGCCTCAACCTGCGAGCGCGAAACGATGATCCCGCGCGGGGCTGTCGTCGTAGCCGGCGTTTCGGGCGGCGTTGACTCGATGTTTATGTTGGCTTTTCTTGACGCGTACCGGGAAAAGTACGGTTTTTCACTTCTCGCGTGCCATCTGAATCACATGATCCGCGGAGCCGATGCCGACCTGGATGAACGGCTCGTCGGGACATACTGTCAGGAACAGTCCATTCCCTTTATTCCCGTCCGCGTGGATGTCCCCGCAATCGCGAAAACGCGGGGGATCAGCCTGGAGGAGGCGGGGCGATTAGCACGGCGAGATACCATGACGCGGCTCGCCGGGGAGCGCGCCGGCGCCACTCGCGGTTATCGTGTGGCGTTCGCCCACCACATGGATGACCGGGCGGAGAGTATTCTGATGCATGTCGGGCGCGGTTCCGGACTGGCCGGTTTAATCGGGATCCGGTATGTGGACGGCGTTTTTATCCGCCCGCTTCTCGATGTGCGCCTCGCGGAGATCGAGTCAGCGGCGGAAGCGCTCCGGCTGCCCTGGCGCGAAGACGCGACCAACCGCTCGGACACGTTTCTCAGGAACAGAGTGCGCCACCATCTTCTCCCGGTCTGGAAGGAGGTGCTCGGATACGATCCTGCCCCTGTGCTGGCGCGCCTCGGCGACGCTGCCGGAAGTGACGAAGATGCCCTGGCGGAATGGGCGGCGTCCTCACTAGGCGATGTTATCCTGCCCGACAGAACACTATCCGTCTCAGCGTTGGCGGACCGGCCAAAAGCGATTATCATGCGCGTCCTCGCGCTCCACTACGCGGCGATGGCCGGCGAGACGCATGACTCACCGCACTCGCTCGGCGCGGTCCATCTGGAGGATCTTTACGCCTGCGTTCTGCGGTGCGCGGGCGGAGAGGCGCACGCTCTGTCGTGTTCACTGCCGGGAGGCGTGAAAGCCGATTTTAAGGACGGGCGCCTGTCGCTGGTTTTCCCCGAAGCCGGCGCCTGATTTCTCTCGTCGCTGCGGACAGGGGGCAGTCCGACATTTGCGCGCATTTGAAAGGATGAGTCAGTACTCGTCCCTTAGGGAAGGGTCAGCCCCGGAGACTTCAATAGTTAAAGGTTCGTATGGTACACATACAGAGTTTCTCTGTGATAGAATGCAAATGATTGCAGATGATACAGCCTGTTCTGTCTGTATCGAATGCGTTTGTTTGCGAACGTTCACTCTTCCATTTGATAAGAAAGCGATGACCGGATATTACTTATGATTTGTTTAGGAAAAAAAATAGACCACACGCTGGTCAGCAGAGACACAATCCGCGCGTTTGTGAAGCGCCTCGGTGAAGAAATTCACAGGGACTACGAGGGGAAAGAGCTCTATTTGATCTGTGTGCTCAAGGGATCGTTCATGTTTATGGCCGATCTCATCCGCGAGATCAATCTGCCCTGTCAGATCGACTTCATGTCAGTGAGCAGCTACGCGGGCGAGAAGTCCACGGGTGTCGTCAAGATCAACAAGGATCTTGACCACAGCATCGCCGGGAAGCATGTGCTCATTGTCGAGGATATTGTCGACACGGGACTGACGCTCAACCACCTGAAATCCCTGCTGTCTACGCGCAACCCGGCGAGCATAGGCATTGTGACGGCCTTTGACAAGCCTTCGCGCCGCAAAGTCGATATCAAAGTTGATTATATCGGCATGGAAGTACCGAATGAGTTCATCGTCGGGTATGGACTTGATCTCGAGGGGTACGGCAGAAACCTGCCCGATGTCGTTGTCCTCAGCGACAATTGATGATGCAAACGCATCCGGGCAATAACGATTGTGTAGGATTTTAATCGCCATATGAACCAACAAAGAAAATTCGGTGGTTTCTCTTTCTATATCATTCTGATGGTCGTCATCCTGGCCGTGACAATGTTTTTGTCGAGATCGGAACAGAAGGATGTGACACTGTTTGAAGTCGAACAGATGATACAGAGCGGACTGGTAGAGTCTGTGACAATCGACGGCGCGTCGCTCAGCTTAAAGATGAGTCAAAAAGCTGTGGAGACCGGCAGCCAGGCGACACTGAAGAAGACCATACCATCTGAAACTATTCCATCCTATCTGGAACTTCTGCGCCAGGCGAAGGTCGACGGGAAGATTGCCTCCTTTGATTACAATAAACCGACCGATTTCGGAGGAATTCTGAACGGCGCCCTCCTGCTCCTCATGATGATATCGCTGGGCGCTTTTGTCTTCATTTCGTATGCGCGCAGAGACAGCGACGGGAAAATGGCGATGTCTTTTGGAAAGAGCCGCGCGTCGCTCGCCGATCCCGGGCAGAATAAAGTGACGTTCGCGGATGTCGCGGGCGCGAAAGAAGAGAAAGAGGAGCTGCAGGAGGTCGTCGATTTCCTGAAAAATCCAAAAAAATACACAGAGCTCGGAGCGAAGATCCCGAAGGGCATCCTGCTTGTCGGCCCGCCCGGAACCGGCAAAACGCTTCTGGCCCGCGCCGTCGCGGGAGAGGCTCACGTGCCTTTCTTCACAATCAGCGGTTCCGATTTTGTCGAGATGTTCGTCGGCGTCGGCGCCTCCCGCGTGCGCAATCTCTTCCTCAATGCGAAGAAAAAGGCGCCGTGTATTGTCTTTATCGATGAGATAGACGCGGTCGGCCGCCATCGCGGCGCCGGTCTCGGCGGCGGACACGACGAGCGCGAGCAGACACTCAACCAGCTGCTTGTCGAAATGGACGGATTCGGACCGAACGAGGGCGTCATCATTCTGGCGGCAACAAACCGCCCCGATATTCTCGACAACGCGCTGCTCCGCCCCGGGCGGTTTGACAGGAGGATTACAGTTATGCGACCGGATCTTGTCGGCCGCGAAGAAATCCTGCGTGTCCACGCGAAGGACAAACCGCTCGATAAAGATATCGATCTCGCTGAGATCGCGAAGATCACGCCCGGATTCACCGGCGCCGATCTGGCGAATCTGCTGAACGAAGCCGCCCTGCTCGCCGCGCGGCGCAACGACACGATTGTCCGCTATTCCGACATTTCAGAGGCTGTGTTCAAAGTGACAATCGGCCCGGAGAAGAAGAGCCGCGTCATCAGCGAAGATGAGAGGCGGCTGACCGCTTACCACGAAGCCGGCCACGCCATCGTCCTGCGGGAAGTCTCCACGACTGACCGCGTCGAGCGCGTCTCGATCATCCCCGCCGGCGGAGCGGGCGGTTACACAGCGTTCAAACCGAATGAAGATATATATTTCAAGACCAAATCTCAGCTGTTGAGCGAGATCATGATGGCTCTGGGAGGCCGTGCCGCGGAGGATATCATCTTCGGCGAGACAAGCACGGGCGCGAGCACCGACCTGAAACAAGTCAACCAGATCGCGCGCAGCATGGTCACGAAGTACGGCATGAGCAGCCGGCTCGGCAACATTGTGACGGATGATCAGGATGAAGTATTCATCGGACGCGATTTCGGCCATGTCCTCGGGCACAGCGATGTGCTGCAGGCGACCATAGACGAGGAAGTTGCCCGGATTCTCGATGAGGCGTACGAGGAGACAAAGCGCGTGCTGACGGAGAATCGCGCGCTCCTGGAAGCGCTCGCTCAGGTGCTCCTCGAGAAAGAAAAAATCGAATCGGCTGAATTCGAATCGCTGTACCTCACCTACGCGGTGAACCCCAAACCGGTGCCGGGAGAGGATTCCAAGAAAGCCGCGATCGGTTCGGGCGGCGAGGTCATGGAAGAACAGGCTGTTGAGGTTGATTCTGATTCAGGGGAATCGTTCCCGACGGCTTGAGTGAGGAGCTGAGGAGACCATGGAAAAATTTCTGCTTGAGGATTGCATCGCCTATGCCGCGTGCCGTGACGCGAGGCGTCTGGCCGACTCCATCGATCGAAGACTGGCGCCTCACAAAATGACAAGAGTTCAGTGGAGCGCCCTCTATTACATTGATCTCAGCAAAGACAAGGCGATGACACAGCGTCAGCTCGCGGATCGTATGGGACTGCGGGAGCCGACCATGGTGAGGCTGATCGACCGCATGGAGAAAAACGGTTTGCTGCGGCGCGAATCTTCCGATAAGGACAGGCGCCGGAATCACCTCGTGCTCACGGAAAAAGGGCGGGAGGTCAATGTGAAACTGCTGCAGATTGTCGAAGCATTCAAAGAGGATACCGTTAGAGGTATTCCGGAGAAAGACCTTCTGACATTCAAGCGCGTGCTCCATCAAATGGTCAAAAACGTCATGGAGAATCGTTAGACCGGTTACGCGCTTCCCTGTCTGTCCCGCCCGATTCGGATCAGCCTGATACAGCCGCGGACGGGAGAGGGAGCGAGAAGCCGGCGGGGCGCGTTTCCGTCGGCCGGAAGGGCTCCCTGATCAGGACACGGGTTTCATATGATCAGTGCGCCCCGTCAGGCGGTCACCGGTATTTCTCAGATCAACACCCATAATGAGGAGCACATCGCCCGGTTCGATGATCGTGCGCAGGTGCTCCTCTAACGCTTCATTGGTCGGATAGAATTCGGCCTGTCCTCCCAGTTCATTGATCCGGTCGCAGATATCCTTTGAACTGATTGTCGTGTCTTTTTCGCGGTCGTCATAGATTTCAGACATCATGATCGGCCGGACATCCAGCATGGAATCGACAAAATCATCGAAGAAACCGCGGACACGGCTATGCGTAAGCGGCTGGAAACAGATCCAGAGCCTTTTCGCGGGCAGATGGCGCGCCGCCTCGATGGTCACGCGGACAGCCGACGGGTGGTGCGCGTAATCGATAATGACCTCTGCGCCGTTATAGAAGCCTGTGCGGGTGAACCGCCCCTCCGCGCCGCGGAAAGACCGGAGTGCTCTTTTCACCGCTTCCGGGTCCGCTCCCGCGATATCGGCGGCGACAATGGCTCCCATCGCGTTCTGAATGTTGAACTCGCCCGGGACGGTCAGCGTAATATCCGTATAGAAAGCCCCCCTCTTATAGACGTCACAGCATGGTTCGCCTCGGTCATTGTAGTGAAGGTTGGCGTAGTAATAATCAGGCCTTTGACCGCATCTGCTCAGCTCGTTTTCTTCGCCGAACCAGATGAGTTTCAGCGTGTCGAGATGCCCGGGGTGGATGTCGTCGACGCGACGCAGCATGGATGAGATATCATCGTCGTAAGTGGGAAGGATCAGGACAGATCCCTCCGGCTGAAGCGCGATGTACCGCGCGAAAGCGTCGAGGAGCTCGCCGTGTGTTTTATAACAATCGATGTGATCGTGCACCAGATTTAACACGACGGTCGCCGTCCCGCAGTAGTTGTAGAAACCGCGCTTGAATTCACAGGCCTCTGACAGCAGCAATCCGCGCGATTTCGATTCGCTGAGCCGGACGGTCGTTTTGAATTCGATCAGCTCCGCGCCGAGGTGCACCGTAGGGTCGAGCCCTGATTCGATCATCATCAGCGCGCACATCGCCGTACATGTCGATTTGCCGTTCGTCCCGCTGATGTTGATGACGCGCTCAAACAGCCGGTTGATCGCGCCTAAGAAGATTGACCGTTCGACGCACGGTATCCCGCGTTCCGCGGCCCGAATGCGCTCAGGGTTATCGTCAAAGACAGCTTTCGAGAACACGACGAGATCCGGATTCGCGCGGTCGATCGACGCCGCCTCGTGCTGGAAGGTGATCGGGATTCCGAGATCGGTGAGGTATTTTGTCCGCGCGTTGGGATGCGGATCGGAGCCGCAGCACCTGACGCCCTCGTGCCATGCGAGTTCCGCGAGTCCGCACATGCTGATGCCGCCGATCCCGACAAAAAAGATCGTCTTCCCCGGCGCGATCTGATCGGCGATCCACTGGAAATCAATCGCGTCGCTGCCGGTGATAGAAGAAACCGTCTGCGGGTCAGTTATTATGACAGAGGAATCAGAAAACCCCGGAAGGGTTTGTGCGGGGGTGGGAGCGCAAGCGCAGTGAACGGGTGTGGCGTCCGGGCGATCGGCAGGACAGCCGGGCGTTTTCTGCTCCATGTTTTCGCTCAAAGGGTCTGTTGTATCATTCGTCATAGGGAAACCCTCTCTTCGGGTAATCTGCGGAAGCTGAACAAGAAACGAACGCATCGTTTAATTGTGACAGCAGGGTGCTGTTGTATTCCTGGACATTTTATCATTTTTCGTCCCGTGCCGTGCGCCTCGTATGACGTGTTAGAATAACGGCGGCCGGAAACTACGGAGTGAGAGGATGGAAGCTGGCGATGAGCTTTGTGCAGGCTCACAATCTATCGAAATCATATCAGGGGAAAGAAATTCTATCTGATCTGTCCTTTGCTGTCGAAGCGGGGGACCGCATCGGGCTTGTCGGCCAGAACGGTTCGGGGAAGACCACGCTTCTGCATCTGATCTCCGGCCGAATCAAACCGGATTCGGGTGAGATTCTCCGTTCTCAGTCCCTTGTTATGTCGTACCTCGAACAGCGTCCGCTCGCCTATGATCACGGGGGATATCCCCTTCTGGAAAATCCCCGCTTTATCCGCATGGAGAAGCGCCTGCGCGAACTGGAAGCGCTCATGGCAGGCGGGGGCGCCCCATCAGCAGCTCCCGGTGTGCCGGCGGAAAGCTCGATTGCAGGAGCGGAAAGGGCGGAGGATGACGCGATCATGCGCGAATACAGCCTCCTGCAGGAACAGTATGAAAATGAAGGGGCTTTTGATTACAGCGCCCGCCTCGCCCGCAACCTCGCGGGATTGGGGCTTTCCGATTCCCAGATGCGCCAGCCGTATGACACGCTCTCAGGCGGGGAGCAGATGAGGGTCTCCCTGGGGCGCTTTCTTCTGGAGCCGAGCGACCTGATGCTGTTTGACGAGCCGACCAACCATCTCGACCTCGACGGGCTCGAATGGCTGCAGGAATACCTGCACTCCAAGCGCTCCGCGATGATTATCGTCTCTCACGACCGCTGGTTTCTCGATCAGGTCTGCGAGAAAATCTTTGAACTGGAGAACAGAAAGCTTTACACATATCAAGGCAATTACACGAAGTCCCGCGAACTGAAACGCGAGCGCGACGCGCTCCTCGGGAAAACGCTTGATCGGTTGCGGGAGAAGATCGCACGCGAGCAGGAAGTGACGCAGACGATGCTTTCCCACCGGAAAATGAGTTCGTATCACTCGCGCGAGAAGGTCGTACGCAAGTTGAAGAATGAATTGGATGAATTGCGCCGGCAGAAGAATCCCGCCCGAAAGATGGTCTTTTCATTCCTTCCGCCGGCGAACCGCGCCGACGCGAACCGCGTCATCCTTGAGACGGAAAACCTCGCCGTCGCCTATGACAGACCCCTCTTTTCGGGTGTATCGCTGACGCTCAAAGCGTCGGACAAGATCGCTATTGTGGGGGCGAACGGCTGTGGAAAGACGACGCTGATGCGGATTATGACTGGCCGCTCGGAAGCCGACGAAGGCTCAATCCGCCTGTTCGGCGACCCGGCGATCGCGCTGATGGGGCAGATGGTGGCTTTTGAGGATGACTCTCTGACGGTCTACGAATATCTCTCAGCCGCCCATCCCGATACGGAGACGGCGATCAGGAACCGCCTCGCGCAGTTCGGGTTCAGAGAAGAAGCGATGGTGAAGAAGCTGAGCGCTCTTTCCGGCGGAGAGAGGCACCGGCTGTATTTGTGCGCTCTGCTGGAACAGCACCCGGATATATTATTTCTCGATGAGCCTACAAACCATCTCGATATTGAATCGCGCCAGCTGCTTGAAGAAGCTCTCCGCGAATTCGCCGGCGCCGTCGTCACGGTCAGCCACGACCGCTATTTTATCCAATCAGCCGCGAACAGCGTACTCGGTTTTATCGGAACGGAGGTCAGGCCGTTTGATACCTATGAGGAATGGTTCGCTTGCCGCAGGCGGTTCCTCGAGGAGCAGTCTTCCTCTGGCACCGGGATCGGAAGCGCAGTTCCTCTTCCCGGGCACAGGGCGGTTTGGCGGAAGGAAGAGGCGTCAAAGCATGGGCACTACGGCGCACTTCCCGGGAACGCTGTGCCGCCGGTGGGGAACACCGTGGACGAGAGACGCGGTGCCGCGGCGGAAGCACGCCGCGAACGCGCGCAATTTCGCCAGAAGAAGAGCCGGCTTGAGCGGCGGATCGGCGAACTGGAGAAAGCGGGCGATCTCTTTGAGAACGCCGATCCCACATCGCATACGCCCGGTGATTACGAGATATACGCCAATCAGCTCCTTGAACTGGAAGCGCTCTATGAGGAATACTTCGCGCTGGTGGAAAACGAGATCTGACGCGCTGATCGTACGATGAGGTCTGCTCTTTCGTTCGAAGGTGATTAGTCTCTATCGGGTGCGTTAACGGGTAACGGGTGGTAACGGGTGCGCGCGAAAATTCCGTTTGACAGCGGCGGCAAATCTGTCGTATCATAATCCGGCGACCGCTCCGGCGGGGTTTTTTAATGTTGTCTGGAACAGCAACCCCGTTCGGGCGAGACTTAAACCAGGAGATACCGCACATGAGTTATGCCATTATCAGAACAGGCGGCAAGCAGTACCGCGTTGCCGTCGGAGACGAAGTATTGATCGAGACAATCGCGGGTGAGCCGGAAGACGAAGTGACATTCGATGAGGTTCTGGCTGTTTCCGACGGAGATTCCCTGAGAGCGGGCACACCGCTGGTCGAGGGAGCGACGGTGACGGGCAAAATTGTGAAACACGGCCGCGGCAAAAAGATCATCGTCTTTAAGTATAAAGCGAAGAAGGGCTACAGCCGGAAACAAGGTCACAGACAGCCTTACACGCGCGTCCTGATCGAAGCGATTAACGGTTGACGCCATGATCCTCGCGACCTTCCGCTATGACGACAAGGGCCGGATCACAGCCTTTGAGATGGAAGGACACGCGGGGAAATGGAGACCATGGCCGGATATGATCTGCGCCGGCGTCTCCGCGATCGGGCAGACAGTGATCGGGAGTCTGCAGGATGTCGCCGGGATTGAACCGGTGTACACCCTGGAAGATGGCGATATAAGGTGCGCCGTCGAGTACCCCGGCAACGATGAACAATCTCTCGTCATCGCCGCGTTGATGGCGTCGGCGAGGATCGGATGCCTTCAGCTGGAGGACAGTTACGGAAAGAAATACGTCACTGTCAGAGATATGCCGGGAGAAGGCGGCCGGCAATAGATTGAATGGACAACGGATCGAACCAACAGCCGGTCGATCCTGACGAATATGAATACTGCGCGGTTTCCGTTTTCGGCGCGTCAAATACATAGGAGGTAACACATGATTAAAGTTAATCTTCAATTACTGGCTCACAAGATGGGCATGGGCAGCACGCGCAACGGCCGCGACTCAGAAGCGAAACGCCTTGGCGCGAAAGTGGCCGACGGTCAGTTCTGCACAGCGGGGAGCATCATTTACCGTCAGCGCGGGACGAAGATCCATCCCGGCAACAACGTCGGCATTGGCAAGGATGACACACTCTTCGCGAAGATCGACGGAACGGTGCGCTACGAGCGCATCTCCCGCAAACGCAAACAAGCGAGTGTCTATCCCGTCGAAATGTAAGGATCAGGGAGCGGCGGAAGCCGCTCTCATTCATTTGTCATGTTTTTCGATCATACGACCATTGAAGTGAAGTCGGGAGACGGCGGTAACGGCTGTGTCTCTTTTCGCCGCGAGAAATATATCCCGAACGGCGGTCCCGATGGCGGCAACGGCGGACGCGGCGGCGATGTGATCATCCGCGCTGACCGCAGCCTTAACACGCTGCAGGACTACCGCTTCAAGCGCCATTTTTTCGCGGAGAATGGCGAGAACGGCAAAGGGAAGAAAATGGCCGGAGCGGGGGGAGCGGATCTCGTCCTCAAGGTTCCGCCCGGGACGCTGGTTCTGCTCGCGGAGTCGCGCGAACTCATCGCCGATCTGACAGCGGATGGCGATGAGGTCATCGTCGCGAAGGGCGGCGCGGGAGGGCGCGGCAACATGAATTTCGCGAATGCGGTCCGCCAGGCGCCTCAATTCGCGACAGCGGGAAAACGCGGGACCGCGTGCCTGATCGATCTGGAACTCCGTCTTCTCGCCGACGCGGCGCTCGTCGGATTCCCCAACGCGGGGAAATCGACGCTTCTTTCCGTCATGTCCGCGGCCAAACCGAAAATCGCGTCGTATCCCTTCACCACGCTGCAGCCTGTGCTCGGCGTGGTCGATGTCTCGGGCGCGCGCTTCGTCCTCGCGGATGTCCCGGGGCTGATCGAGGGAGCGTCTGAAGGCGCCGGGATGGGGCACGACTTCCTGCGGCACGTGGAGAGAGCGAGGCTTCTCCTGCACGTTTTGGACGCGTCGTCTTTCGATGGGACGGACCCCATGGAGCGCTTCACGGCACTCAACCGTGAGCTTGAAAACTACAAGAACCTCCTCGGTTCGCGCCCTCAGTGGGTTGTGCTGAACAAGATCGATCTTGTTCCCCGCGAGTCGGTTGATGAACTCCGCCGCCGGATTGAAGCGCTCGGTTACCGCGTGTTTGCCGTTTCCGGCGCGACGACGGAAGGGGTGTCGGATTTCAAGAAAGCCCTCGCCACCGAGGTGCTGACACTTCCCGTTCCCGACCTGAATGAGATCGAGCAACTGAAAGTCTACCGATTGGAAAAGAAGTTTGATTTTACGATTTCTGAACAAAAAGGTATCGTGGCCGTAGACGGGCCGTTTATCCACGAGCTGATGCAGTCGACGAATTTCAGCGATACGGAGTCCTTCCTCCATTTTCAGAAGCGGATCATCGACAGCGGCATTCAGGATGCGCTCCTGGACGCCGGCGTCGAGGAAGGCGACGAAGTTCTTCTGGACGGCGCTTCGTTCGAATTCTCCCTTTAATCCTTACAGACGGACGCTTTGGATGGCGTTTCTATCAGACTAAACCGGCTCTTCCCTTCAGAAAGGCTGAAAGCGCCGTTAACCCTTTCCGGTGTTCGGTATCGTTCGAGACAGTTACACCGCGGATATGAGCGGCCGGCTTTTGTAAAAGCAATTCATGTATAATATATCCGTAGTGAACTGACTGTTGACAGCGTGAAACAGCTGTTTCGACGAGAAAGGAGAGATGAATGCAGAAATATATTTGTGACCTTTGCGGCTATGTCTATGATCCCGAGCTCGGTGATCCCGACAGCGGCGTGGAGCCCGGAACACCGTTTGAGGATATTCCGGAAGATTGGGTTTGCCCGCTTTGCGGCGCGTCCAAAAGCGATTTTTCGCCTTTTGAAGGATAATCAGCTCTCATTTATTGAGAAAACATCGTGAGGCCGGTCAAAACCGGCTTCCTTTTTATATTGATTTTTTTCCGCGCCCAACCCTGATAGAATAACAGGTACATGCAGTAAATGAAGCCTATGATTGATTTCGCAGATTTCTGTGATTTGAAAGGATGGAACCATTATTATGCAAATAATCACCAATCGCGTCACACTGGTTGGCGCGCCTGATCCGAAACTGCCGTATTTTGACGTGCTGATGCCCACTCCCTACGGGACGACATACAATAGTTATTTAGTCCGGGGAGACGTGAAGACAGCCCTCATTGATCCTGTACAGAGCGACAAAATCGAATGCCTGCTGCGGAATCTGAAGGCCATGAAAGTGGAAAAACTCGACTATATCTTCTGTTTGCACACCGAACAGGATCATTCCGGGGCGATTATCATGCTGTGCGATCTGTTCCCGGAAGCGCAGCTCGTCGGCAGCGCCAAAGTGGCCGAGCTGATGGAATTCCATTTCCATATACCGCGCGGGAAATTTCAGATCGTCGCCGAAGGGGATGTGATCAGCCTCGGCGGCATCTCGCTCGTCTGTATGCCTGTTCCTTTCGCGCACTGGCCGGACAACACCATGTTCTGGGTGCCTGAGGAGCGCGTTTTGTTCAGCTCGGATCTGTTTGGGAGCCACTACGCGCCGGCGGTCGCCTCCTGTCCGGATAAGGCGGTTCAGCTTCTGGAAGCGCGGGCATACTTCTCAGAGATTATGATGCCGACGAGCACGCATGTCGCCCGCTACACGGCTAAAGTGCGCGAATTAAATCCCGCGTTTATCTGCGCCGCCCACGGTCCCGTCTGGTTTGAACCGGACGCTATTCTGAGCGAATACGAGCTGATGGTTTCGAATAAAGTGCGCCGCGATGTCGTACTCGCTTATGTCACGATGCATGAGAGCACGGGCCGCATGGTTCAGGTCCTCGCGGACGAACTATGCGCGGAAGGCATCCGCGTATCGCTTTTCAATCTGGGCGATCCGAAGCGCGACCTTCGCGTCACACTCGGTTCGGTAGTCACGGAGACGGTGAATGCCGCGGCTTTCCTTCTCGCTTCGCCGACCGTGCTTGGCGGTCCGCACCCATCGGCGGCGGCGATGGCGTTGATGATCAACGCGTTCAATCCCTCCTTGCGCTTCATGGGCATACTCGGGTCCTTCGGCTGGGGCTCACAGATGGTGAAACAGTTAGAAGGGCTGACGGCGCGGGTGAAAGCCGAGCGCCTCGAGCCGCTTCTCCTCCGCGGACTTCCTACGGAAGAAGGAGAAGAGCAGATCCGGCAGTACGCGCGCGAACTGGCTGGGCGCCTGAAAGCGATTCCTGAGGAAGAAATCGTCTGAAGTTAACGGCGGGAGCCGGAAAGACACAGATATACAGACAGAGGGGACGGATCTTTCGTCATTGGAGAGAAGAATGATCCGTCCCTTATTCGTGTCAGCGAATCCACTTCAGCGTTCGCGCGGAGGCTGTTCCAGCATAACCCGGATCAGTGTCTGAACCACGTAATCGGCGTGTTCACGCCACATCTCCGCGGCTTTGCGCGCCATGGTTTCTGTGGGGAAACGGAGTGTCAGGAGAAAACTTGTGTCGCCGCCTTCTTTCTGCCGGCAGGTGACCTCGTACTGCCCATCCGGGGTGACATCGATTTTTGCTGTCACCGCATCGGCGATTTTTCGCTGCAATCCGCGTTCTTCGAGATACTGCGTCAGGAATCTTCTCGTTGCGGGGGGGATTTGCGGCTGGAGCGCTTTGAGGACAGCTGTCCCTTTCTCCGTGAGGTCACACCGTTCCACGGAGCGGTTGTGCGCGTCGACGGCCTCTTCGCCCTTGCGCGCGCCAATGTGGATGAGACCCGCATCCGCCAGTTCGTCCAGGGCTGTTGCCATATCGAAATAATCCATGGAGAGTGTCGCGAGGGCTGCGTCCCGGAGCTGCGAGCGCCGCAGCCCGGGCGCTTGTCCGGCAATATACAGAAGTGTCAGTTTTTGAATCGGAATATCCATCTCCGGTGAGAGCGCTCCTTTGTTTCTATAATCCTGTCAAAGACGATACTAACATATGTTATGATTATCCTCTCCGCGATTTGGTATAATAGCTTTCATAGCTTAGGAGGGTGCGAGATAGCTGCCATGACATTTGATCTGATCATCCTGATTCTTCTGCTGGCCTTTATCTGGCTGGGCTACCGCCGCGGCCTTCTTTTGACGGCGGTGAGTGTCGTCAGTTCGCTGATTTCCATTGTGATTGCGTTTCTTTTGACACGGCCGATTTCCGGCTGGCTGCATAAGCTCGGACTCTTCAGCGGCACGATGAGCGATTTTTCGGATCGGGTGTACGAGAATGCCGGCTCTTATCCCGCGTCAATTGCGCCCTTGCTGGAGAAGTTCGGCATGCCCGAATCCTGGACCAGGAAGATCCTGCAGTCAGCTCCCGGAGGTGATACGGCGATAGAGTCAGCTGTCAACTCCATCTGGCAGCTGATCCTCAGCGCGTTGGCTCTTTTCGCGGTCTTTCTCCTCATACGGATAGTCCTCGGACTGCTCGCCCGTCTTCTGACGCCGGCGATTAACGGCGTGCCTGTCATCGGCTGGCTGAACCGCGCCGGAGGACTTGTGCTCGGGTTGATCTGGGGTGCTTTTACGTTGTGGATTATCATGATGGTACTCACATCTTTCAGTGTGACGAGCCCCGCCATTCACGATTTTATAGCCGGCTCGAAGATTCTCGCGTTCTTTTCTGAAAAAGACATATTCCGGTCACTTTTGGACACGATCTTTTGATTTTGCATAGTTGACAAAACGAATCTTCCTCATTATATTGGTTATTGGTTGGCACTCACCCTGTATGAGTGCCAATTTCAAGAAGTGAACACTGTTTAAATATGGGAGGTAAAAAATGAATATCAAACCATTGGCTGACCGTGTGGTCATCAAGAGACTGGAAGCAGAAGAGACGACAAAAGGCGGCATCGTTCTGCCGGGTTCTGCGAAAGAGAAACCGCAGATCGTTGAGATTGTCGCTGTCGGTCCGGGGGGAGTTGTAGACGGCAAAGACGTTATCATGGAAGTGGAAGTCGGCGACCGCGTGCTGATCAGCAAATATGCCGGCACGGAAGTGAAAATGGACGACATGGAATACACCATTCTCAGACAGAGCGATATTCTCGCGATTGTTGACTAATCGCGTCACATAGATAGAAGGAGAACCAACTATGGCTAAAGATTTGAAATACGCGGAAGACGCCCGTAAATCACTGGAAATCGGCGTCAATAAGCTCGCGGATACCGTCCGCATCACGCTCGGTCCGAAAGGCCGCAACGTAGTGCTGGATAAATCGTACGGCGCCCCTGTCGTCACGAACGACGGTGTGACAATTGCCCGCGACATCGAACTGGAAAACCGTTTTGAGAATATGGGCGCACAGCTCGTCAAAGAAGTGGCGACCAAGACAAATGATGTCGCCGGTGACGGGACGACGACCGCGACGCTGCTCGCGCAGGCCATCATCCGCGAAGGACTTCGCAACGTGGCAGCCGGCGCGAACCCGATCATCCTCAAGCGCGGTATTGATAAGGCGGTCGAGAAGGCTGTCGCCGCGATCGGCAAAAACAGCAAAGCTGTCGCCGGTAAGAATGACATATCCCGCGTTGCCGCTATCTCCGCCAATGATGAGGAGATCGGCCTGGAGATCGCAAACGCGATGGAATCCGTGACAAACGACGGCGTAATCACCGTCGAAGAGTCCCAGACGATGGGAACAGAGCTCGAAATTGTCGAAGGTATGCAGTTCGACCGCGGTTACATTTCCGCCTACATGGTGACAGACGCCACCAAGATGGAAATTGTCTTCGACGACCCCTATATCCTGATCACAGACAAGAAAGTCTCCAACATTCAGGATTTGATTCCTCTCCTTGAGAAAATTGTTCAGAGCGGCGGACGCCTCCTGATTATCGCGGACGACATCGAGGGTGAAGCACTGTCAACTATCATCCTGAACAAGCTCCGCGGAACGTTCCACTGCGCCGCGGTGAAAGCGCCCGGTTTCGGTGATCGCAGAAAAGAGATGCTTCAGGATATCGCGGTTCTGACGGGCGGAAAAGTCGTCTCGACCGATCTCGGCATGGAGCTGAAAGATGTCGAGCTCTCCGATCTCGGCCGCGCGCGCCAGATCAAAGTGGACAAAGACACCACTGTAATCGTTGACGGCGCCGGTTCTGACGAAGCGCTGAAGAACCGCACAACCGCTATCCGCAGGCAGATTGAGGAGACCACATCCGATTTCGACCGCGAGAAACTCCAGGAGCGCCTTGCCAAACTCTCAGGCGGCGTCGCCGTGATCAAGGTTGGTGCTGCGACAGAAGTCGAGATGAAAGAACGCAAGCTCCGCATTGAAGACGCCCTTTCCGCGACCCGCGCGGCCGTTGAGGAAGGTATTGTCGCCGGCGGCGGCACAGCCTATATTGATGTCCTCGACGAAGTTTCCGAACTCCTCGGGGAGCTCGAAGGCGACGAGCGCACCGGTGTCATGATCGTGATCCGCGCACTTGAGGAACCTGTCCGTCAGATCGCTCTGAACGGCGGATTCGACGGCAGCGTCATCTGCGAGAAAGTGAAAACATGTGACAAAGGCGTCGGCTACAACGTCCTGACCGAAGAGTACGTCGACATGGTTTCCGCCGGTATCGTGGATCCCGCGAAGGTGACGCGCTCCGCGCTGCAGAACGCCGCCTCCATCGCGTCCGTCCTGCTTACGACCGAAGCCGTCGTCGCGAACATTCCCGAACCCGAGCCGGCCATGCCTCCCCAGGGCGGCGGCATGTACTAAGCCGAACGGGTGACATTCTGAACGGCTCCCGCCTGGCGGGCAGCATCATCTGATCGAAGAAGATCCTCCCGGGTCAAGCCGGGGGGATCTTTTACATGGCGTCAATTTTAAGAAAGCGCGAAGCCTGATGGTTCTACCTGAGTAGAGAAACCGCATTTGAAACGTTTGAGTTTATCTGCATATAAACAAACAGAACATATGCAGATAATGGCCGTTCTCAATTGATTATCTGCATATAATATGCTAAAATATATGCAGATAGGAGGCGTTCCGATGAGAAAGTTCGACTATTCATTCCTGAAGGACGGGTTGCTTCCGGCAAGCCTGGTGGCCGCCGCCGCCGGTATTTCGAGCCTGAAGACGATGGCCGGAGTCCGGAAAGAAGCATACGCGCGTGTTTTTACTGAGCTGGAAGCGATCGCCCGGGTGCAGTCAGTCAAGAGCTCCAACGCGATTGAGGGCATCGTGACGAGCGACGAACGGATCGCCGCCATCGTCAACCGGAACAGCGCGCCGCTGAACCATGACGAGGCGGAGATCGCGGGGTACAGAGATGCTCTGAACGAAATCCACATGGGCCATGAACACATCGATTTTCGCGGGCGCGACATTTTGCGACTGCATGACATAATGATGTTATTAACTGCGGATGAATCTGGCGGGCGTTACAAAGAAGAAGATAACGTCATTATGGAGATAGATGCGGCAGGGAACCGGCGCGTGCGGTTTCGCCCTGTCCCGGCGAAAGAGACAGGCAGAGCGATGGAACAGCTTGAGCTCGCCTTTCTGGAGGCCCGCGCTGACGCCGGTATTCACCCTCTTCTCCTGATTCCATGCGTGATTCTCGACTTTCTCTGCGTTCATCCGTTCCGGGATGGCAATGGAAGAATGTCCAGACTCCTCTCGCTTCTGCTTCTTTACAAAAACGGCTACGATGCGGGCAAGTACATTTCCTTTGAGGAACAGATCAACAGAAGAAAAGCGGCTTATTACGAAGCGCTGAGGCGTTCATCGGACGGCTGGCACGAGAACGAAAACAGCTATTTTCCCTTTATCGAGAATTTTCTGACCACGCTTTACCGCTGTTACAAAGAGCTCGATGAGCGCTTCGCGGTTGTCAAAGGCCGCAAGGTCACTAAGAAAGCGCGCATCGAGGCGACGGTCCTGAACAGCCTGACACCCATTTCCAAATCGGAGATCTGCAACATCCTGCCGGATATCAGCCCCACCACCGTAGAAGCCGTACTCGGCGCGATGGTAAAAAGCGGCGCGATCAGGCGGATCGGATCCGCGAGGAGTTCACGGTATATCAGGGAGTAGCGGGTTTCTGAGCGGCAGATGCGATCGCCGCCATGCAATACCTGAAAGCAGAAGCCCGGTTTTTGTGAATAAGCCGGATGGGGAGGATGAATACAATGCGAAAATTCATACGGCATTCTGAGAGTCTGACGGAGAGCCACACCGTAAAACAAACAGCGGCGTTATTGATCGCGATTCTTATGATCTTCGCTTCGGCATGCGCGGGTTCGGGGAAAATAGCGCCGACCGACCTTTCGGTCGGTTCATCGGGCTCAGAGAAGGGATTACCTTCAAACATTACAATGGATTCTGAAAAGCCGGAAGATACAACCGGCTCAGATTGGGCGGGCAGTTCGACCAAGCCTGAAGATTCCATGTCTGCTTCGTCTCCCTCGGATGAAACCACTTCCGGGCAGCCCGCGATGCCGGACATGGAAGTGACGAGCGAGGGTATTGTCGACGGCTTCATCGGGGACGCGTTTGGCGCGAAGGGAGAGCAGTTTGTCAGCGGCAAAGTCCCGTCGCGCTCTTTTCCGCTCGCGGTTAGCCATATTCCTGACGGAACTGCCGCGCTTGCCCTCACTGTGATCGATCCGGACGGAGGCAACTGGGTGCACTGGCTCGCCGTCAACATCCCTGTCAGCGGCAGCGCGTGTGAAATCCCCGAAAACGCGAGTCTCGACTGGCCGGAAGCGATCATCCAGGGCAGGAACGACTTCAAAACTCCCGGTTACGGCGGCCCCACGCCGCCTTCCGGCGTCCACACCTATGTTGTCACCGTTTACGCGCTGTCCGGAACGCTCGACCTTGAGCAGGGATTTAATCTGAAAGGGCTGACAAAAGCGATGCAGGGGAAAGTACTCGCGGAAGCTGTGATAATGGGGAAGTACGCGCGGTGAAGCACGTTTTTCCCCTCATTCCCATGCGTTTGAACAGTCTGTGAAATTTAGGTTAAATTAAAGTACACTTTATTTTAGCCTGATATTGAGCGGGAAATAGGGGGCAGCGATGGAATATATTCGAAGAGAACCGGAACGATAATTCCTTAGTTTGAGTACCGTTTTTAGGCTGTCATGGTCGTCGGCGCGAGACAGGTCGGAAAATCCACGATGCTGAAGCAATTGGCGAAGGATCAGAATCGCGTCTTTGTGACGATGGACGATGCTCAGATAAGGAGTCTGGCGGAGGCGGATCCCAAACTCTTTTTCAAACTTATCAGCCGCCTGTCCTGATCGATGAAATTCAGAAAGCCCCGGAGCTTTTGGATCGGATATTGGATCGGATAAAAATGATTTGCGACGAAACGGACGCGAGAGGTCTTTTCTGGCTCACCGGACCGGAATCAGAAGGAGATCGACCTGTTGATTGAAGAGCGCGGCGTACTCCACCCGATCGAGATTAAGAAAGGCAGCGCCCCGCCAAAAAGCGCTATCCGTTCTTTTTCCGCAATAAGAGGAATCTCCGGGCAGATCGGCTGCGGCGGGATTGTATGCATGACAGATGTCCCCCTTCCAATCGATGAGAACAACTGTTATATTCAATCGAACATCATTTAGTTTCTCAATTGGCTATTCGGAGGTAAGGGGGCAGGGGTTCTCATTACTCTCCCTTATGTACCACGACCTGCGGGAAGGGCACTTCGATGTGGTTCTTGTCGAAGATCAGTTTGAGCTGGCGGTTCAGTTCGCGCTTCGCGGCGAAGATGTTCTGCTCTTTTGTCCTGACGATAAATTTCGTCAGGATGCCGCTGTCCTGGAAAGCATCAATGCCGAGGTATTTCGGCGGCTCTTCAAAGAGATCCTTGTGATCCTCGTAAATCAGTGGCAGCTCGCGTGCGATAACCTCCTCGAATTCTTCGAGGTTCTGGCCGTATCCGATCGCGATAGTGCTCACGGCGATCGAGTCCACCTGCGATCTGTTCTGGAAATTGCGGATATCGGAGTTGTTGACGATCTTTCTGTTGCCGCCGGCGTCTTCGATGGTAGTGGTGCGCATCCCGACATCGATCACTTTGCCGCGGAAGTCGTCGAGCACGATGGTATCGCCGATGTCATATTTCCCCTCGGCGATAAGAAAGATCCCGGTGATGACATCTTCGATCAGGCTCTGAGCGCCGAAGCCGATGATCAGGGTGATCACCCCGACGGTCGCGAGCGTCGTCGTCAGATCGGCGCCGATGGCTTTCAGTCCGAGAAAAACCGAGAGAATCACGGCCGCGTAGGCGCAGATACTTTGAATCATCACAGCGACTGTGCCGGCGCGTTTTCCTTTCTTCCCGATCAGGGTACAGAAAATCGTGATCAGGAAGTAGACCGCCCAGATGATCCCCAGTGTTTTGAGAAGCGCCACGATTGGCTCTGCATATGTTCCCGACACTTGCGGTGCGAGCAGCAGTGCCGCTGCAAAAACTGCCGCTGAGATGACTACGCCGATTCCTTTTTTGATGTATTCCTTCGTCATCGTCCTTATTCCTCCGTCATACCTGTAGGATCTGTTGAACTGTTTGTTTTTCGCTTCTGTGCGCCGGCGGCTGTCGGTCAGAACGTAAACGGGCTGATTAATTCTATGGGCAGGCCATAACCTTCAAGCCAGGTCGTCACATAAACGATTAGTTTGTGGGACTTGTTCTTTTTCATTCCATCGGGAAGTGTCACGCGGATAAAAAGAACTTCCTCCATGCTCGGGTATGTCTTTTCTTTGACCGGGTCCCACCGGGCGACTTCCACCTCCCGTTTCTCGATGCTTATCTGTTGCGGGTCAACGGGAGTTCCGTCGATTGCCGCGCGGATGCTGAAAATGCCCGGCGCGACGACTTTGTCGGGCTGACTTACGTAGACTTCTAACGTTTTTTTCTCATCGGAATCAAGCCTGACGGAAAAAACGTTCTTCGCCTTCTCATCGAAATCTTCTGACAGCCACCATATCAGCTGCGGCTTTAATGTCTCTTTGGCGCTTTTCTGAAATGTCATGCCGTCATGAACATAAGATATTTCAACGCGCATTTCCATTGCGATGGAAGCCTCGTACCCCTCCGCCTCCCAGATTTTGTCGATCGCTTCGACAACTTTCATCATGTCTCCATCTGGAAACGCGTATCGACCGCTCAGGTAATCGCCGGGCTCCAGTTTCTTTTCAAGGCAGCGTTGATCCCGCCCGGTCTCCCACACAGAGACCTCAACAGATTCGATTTTCTCCGGATAATCGAATTTGATGACGCCGAACATCATGGATGACATATTGAAAAATATGATCTTCGCTTCAGGGGTTTCTGCCGGTTCCGTTGGCGCCTCGGTCGCCGCGGTTGTTATTTCTGCCGTTGAAGGCTGCGTTGGCGAGGCGGTTGAGTCAGTGTAAGGATCGGTTGTTTGCGTCGCGATCGAAGTCGGCTCCGCGACTGGCGGCGTTATGGGATGCGACTCGTGTTGAGGGAGTCCGGCGGCGCTCAGGGCGATGGCTGCCGCACAGATGGCGGCGTATACAGCTTTTTTACTCTTGTGCAGATGCCCTTTGGCGCGCTTTTCCCAGGGTGGGACAAACTCGTGCTCGGCTGGTGCCGCTTCAGGTGTTCCACGGGCGGCGGTGTTCTCGTCGTGCGTCCTGTCGTCGCTTTCGGGGTATTCCCCGCAAGGTTTTCCATATTCAGGATCCATGCTCTCTGCTCCTGTGAACACCTGCTCGTCATCAGTCTTTCCGCGAATTTATTCTAGAATTATTTTTTTATCATTTCAATAGCTTTCAATTGAAAAATTTCAAATAGCAGGGAATGCTCCCGGGATGTGGAACGCTTCGGTGCGAAGTTCTGATTTTTCATCGCGCTCATCGCCCGGCGTCTGATCGGCCGCACACAGGATACGCCCGCGGCGGGCGTGGTATAGTATTCTCAATATCAATTGATTTCAGAAAGCGGCGTCGCCGGGTTTATTGCGAACGCAGAGAGCAGTATTTGTGGATAGAGAAGAACAACATGATGAGTCTGTGAGCGTCAGTTCCGGCGCGGGAACGTTTCAGCGCCCTGTGTTGGCCGTTGTCGTCGCTGTATGGGTGATTCTGTTTCTCGCGATTGCCGCACTCTCTCAGTTGCCGCGCGGCCAGGCTGCGGTCCCAGGTGAGGCCGGAAATGACATAGCGGTGGGAAAAGCCTTTTCGCTTCAGCAGGCGCGTCCTTCTTCTATCCGCGTTTTTGGCGGCGTTCCGCTGCGCGTGGAAGACGATGGTCTTGCCGTTCTGGATGCCGCCGGCCACGAACAGTCGTTCATTCAATACGCGTACAGAGAACCGCATGTGTTTGACGCCGGTGAAGCGCTGCTGATCGCCCCGGCGAGCGGCACGGAGGCCATGTTTGTTCTCCCGGATCATTCAACGCGTGAGATCGGTGTGAAAGAGATTATTCAAGGCGGCGATTACAGGGACGGGTATGTATTGACGCTTGGCCAGTCGGCGAAGAGTGTGGGGGTTGTGACGCTCTACAAACTTTCGCGGGAAGAGCCGCTTATCAAGCTCCCGATCGCCGAACAGGGGAGGCCGGTACGGGTTGCCTTTGCGCCGGGAGGAGAACAATTCGATGTTCTTCTCGTCGATTTTTCCGGAGGGACACCGGCGACACGCATTCTTCGCTATGATTTTTCCGGGGATCTGATTTTTGACAGGAGCTACACCGATACCGATCTGATGCCGGCGTTTCTCCATCTGGGCGAAGGGGAGACGGC
>JAKPXB010000024.1 GCA_029570375.1 Bacillota bacterium
CATTCAATAGGACACGTCCATCCTCCTCCAGGAAAAAATCAATGCGGCAAAGACCGTAGCAATCGAGCGCCTTGTAAGCGCGGGCAGCGATCTCCCTTATTTCCTGAACCGTCCCGGGAGATAATTTCGCCGGGATCAGAAGCTTGGATGTCGAATGCTCCTCATATTTTGAATCATAGTCGTAGAAATCGCGGTCCGGGACGATCTCGCCGACGGGAGACAGATCAGGCGTGCCGTAGCCGCCGATGGCGGCGATTTCCACCTCTCTTCCCGTGACGCCCTCTTCAACGATAATCTTCCGATCATGAGAAAAAGCTTTTTCAAAGGCGTTTTCCATATCGCTGAGGGATGCGGCGCGAGTGACGCCGAGTGACGATCCCCCACGCGCCGGTTTGACAAACAAGGGAAAACGCATCCCGTCAACCGCCTCGGCGACAGCTTTGCCACGATCACGCTCCCATGCGGATCGATCGACTTTGCGCCATTTTGTATGCGGAATGCCAAAATAATCAAACAGCGCGTTGGCGTACGCTTTGTCCATCGCCAGCGCGCTCGACGTCATCCCGCATCCTACGAACGGGATACCGGACATCTCCAGCATTCCCTGAATTGTTCCGTCTTCTCCGTTGAGACCGTGGAGGACGGGAAAAACACAGTCAACCGGGATCTGCTCGGTTCCGTCTCCGCGTTCGACGAAAAGAAAGTGCTTCCCCGCGTCAGGAACAAGAAAAGCGGGCGCAATGGGTCCTTTATTAAACCAGCTGCCGTCCGGCATGGATGACACCGGGCCTTCGTAATAATACCAGCTGCCGTCTCTCGTGATGCCGACGGGATATATCCGGTATTCCTCACAGGCTGACAGCGTGCTGATGATATAAGAAGCCGAAGTCCGGGAGACTTCGTGTTCGCCTGACTGGCCGCCAAATAGAACGACAAGGTCTGTTTTCCCGGCCATGCGGTTATTCGAGCTCCTTTTTGTTCCTGGAAATATTGACAAGAATATCCGTGAGGTGGTTCTCAAGATTCGTCAGCATTTCACGCGCGTAAGATATGGCGCCTGAACGGATCTCACTGCTCTGCCTGTTCGCTTTCTCGATCATGACAGAAGCGCTGTTGACAGCCTGCTGCGTCACTTCATGTTCATCGATCATACGCGCCATCTGCACTTCCGCGTCGCGCATGATCGTGTCAGCTTCACGTCTGGCCTGGTTGATCAGCTGCCGGTTCTGCTGCAGGACCCAGCGCGCCCGCTCGAGTTCTTCGGGCAATCCCTCGCGGATCATGCGGACTAGGAAGAGCATCTCTTCTCTCTCAACCATGCACTTGTTCGAAAAGGGAACACTCTTGGCATCGAGCATTTCCGCCTCCAGGCGGTCCAGCAGTGTCGCCACATTGCGGTCATCACGCGCCGGCCTTGCCGCTCCGCGCGGCTGTTCCTGAGCCTCGGTCTCGTGGGTGCGATTACCTTCATACTCACTCATAATAGTTACCTCCAGGTAAATGGATATCTCTTTGGGCTTCGCGTCATCGTCTCCGCTGCCCGCTAATTTCGTTTCGTCGGTTTCATTTGGCTCAACAGATTAAACTCTGTAAGCTTTTTCTATGTCCACCCTGATCACGCCCGGCACGAGATCACTGATATCGCCTCCGTAACGGGCAATCTCGCGCACAAGCGTCGATGATACATGGCGCCGTTCCGCCGCGGAGAAAATAATCGTCTCCACGCCTCCACCCAGTTTCTTGTTTAGTCCGGCCATGACGCTCTCTTCATCAAACTGAGCGGCACTCCGGATACCGCGGACAATCGCGCCGACGCCATGCTCTACGCAGTAGGCGGCAAGCAGCCCGCTGCCTTCGGCGACTGTCACATGATCCAAATGGCAGACGGCGCGCCTGATCAGTGAAACACGATCCCGCCGCGCCATCACAGGGGATTTCGCGCTGTTATCGAATACGAGGATGCGCAATTCATGACAAAAGCGCCGGGCACGTTCGACGAGATCGAGATGGCCAAGAGTAAAAGGATCAAATGTGCCGGGGAATACCATCAGCCCCGGTACCTGTCTTATCGCCTCATCCCGCATGGATCCGCCTTTCATCCTTCTTAATATCCTCAATTCTCATGGCAACCGCTGAAAGATTTTACTCCGTCCGGACATAAAATTCCATACATTTTTCGATAGGCACGGAACGGGAAAATTATTCTTTCGGGCGGCCAGTACCGGAACCGTTTATTGTCGCTGATCAACGTATTCAAGCTAAGTCGCCGTGTATCTCACATTTGGTAAAAGGATAACACGCTGATGCCGTACTGACAACTTCTAACGCGCTTCAGACGTGCGTCCTGCCAATCCGGAACAGCTGTTCCGCTTTCGCTTTCGATGACAAGCAGCCCTTCAAGTGTGAGAATATCAGGTATTGGATTCATCAGGTATCTTATATATTCGTCAGATTTGATCCACGGAGGGTCGATATAGATAAAATCGAACTTCTCCCCGCGGCTTTTAAGCATCGAGAGAACGCGCCGGAAATCTCCGGGCAATAGAGAGACGCGGCCGCTCCACCCGGTCTTTGCGATGTTCTTCCGAATGGAAACCAGCGCGTCGCTGTCGCGTTCAATCAACGTGGCGTGCAGCGCTCCCCGTGAGAGCGCTTCAAACGCGATCTGTCCGGAGCCCGCGAAGATATCCAGCACACGCGCGCCTTCTATCGCGTCACCGATAATTGAGAAGAGTGCTTCCTTGGCGCGGTCGGAGGTCGGCCGCGACTTCGTACCGGCAGGGGTATACAGGTTCATCCCCTTATGAGTCCCCGCGATAATCCTAGGCATGGCCTACCTTCCCCGACTCACCCTGAACCCACTGCGAAAACTCATCTCTGACCATAAAAAGATCCAACTTCTCTACATAATTGTCCATCGCCAGGCACCTCACAACCCCGGACGAATCAGGCGGTCTCCAAATCTCGCTTTGAATTCAGCGACAATCACACGATTCTCCGCCTTCTCGAGGCGCGGATCCTCAAGGAATACACTCTCAACCGCGGCGGAAGCTTCTTTCAGCAGTTCACCGTCCTCATACAGATTCGCCACTCTGAAATCAGGGATACCGTGCTGGTGGACGCCAAACACATCGCCCGGGCCGCGGAGAATCAGATCCTCTTCAGCGATAGCGAAACCGCTGCTGTTCTTGCACAGTGCTGTCAGCCTGCGGCGGACGAGCGGATCCTCGCTGTCACTCATCAGTATACAGAATGACCTGAGATCAGAACGCCCGACGCGGCCGCGGAGCTGGTGCAGCTGAGACAGACCGAAACGCTCCGCGTTCTCGACGACCAGCAGTGTGGCGTTCGGCTGATCGATACCGACTTCAATAACAGTAGTCGAGACGAGAATATCGACCTCTCCCCTGTCAAAGCGCCGCATGACTTCAGCCTTCTCTCTGGCTTTCAGCTTTCCGTGCATCAGCGCGACGCGCCTGTCGGGAAATACCTCGGCCGATAATCTCCCGTAGACAGCTTCCGCCGAATGCAAGTCGAGCTCAGGCGAATCCTCGATCATGGGACAGACGACAAACACCTGATGTCCGCGATCAATCTCACGGCCGATGAGTTGATCGACGCGCGCGCGGTCTTTTTCTGCGGCTGTATATGTTATAACAGGTTGACGTCCTGTTGGCATATCTTTAATTTCCGTTATATCGAGATCACCATAGAGAATCATGGCCAATGTGCGCGGGATGGGTGTGGCAGACATGACGATGACATGCGGCACATCTTCTCCGGTTCCCGTCAGACGCACGCGCTGCCTTACACCAAATCGGTGCTGTTCGTCTGTCACACAGCATCCGAGCCTTGCGAAACGGACGCCTTCTTCTATCACGGCATGTGTCCCGATAAGGATATCAATTTTCCCTTCGGCGAGTGCTTCCTGCAGCAGCCGTTTCCGGGATCGAGCCATACCGCTTGTCAAAAGAGCGATGTTAAGACCGCTCCCCTCAAGAACAGAAGCGATACTCTCCGCGTGCTGTTCGGCGAGTATGGTGGTCGGCGCCATCATAACGGCCTGGTAGTTGTTCCAGCACGCCACCGCCATAGCCATCGCGGCGACGACTGTCTTTCCGGAACCCACATCTCCCTGAATCAGCCTGTTTCCCGGTGAGAGCCGGCGATAATCGCCCAGTATCGCATCGACCGCGTGACGCTGTGAAGCCGTCAGCTCATACGGCAGCCGGGCGATCTGATCGTTCAATTTCTTAAGAACATCAGGCGACAGGGACAGTGCGGGACCTCTTTCATCCTCTCGGCCGGCTTTCAGAGATTTTAACCCCGCTACAAGCAGGAAGAGCTCCTCAAAGGCCAGACGGCGGCGGGCGATGGCGATATCATGATGACTCTCCGGGAAATGAATCCGCCTCAGCGCGTAATCGGCTGTCGCGAGCTGATGGCCGGTTCGAATGACCGGAGGCAGACTTTCTGTTATCACGAGTCCGCGGCGGGAAAAAACAGAGGCGACCGACTGCCTCACTTGGGATTGATTGAGCCCGGCCGTCAGCGGATATACCGGCTCCAGCGCAAAATTCCATTCGCCCTCTTTCCGAATTTCAGGGCTGTTGACCGATCGTTTACGCCCACTGCCCTCGACCCTGCCCCGGAATACATAGCGCTCACCGCGTTTTATCTGCTCCGCCAGCCACGGCTGGTTAAACCAGATGGCCTGAACAGAACCCGAATCATCGGCCAGACGCGCACGGATGTAGGAAAGTCTGCCGCGCCTTGTCAAAGACGGAACGTTATCGATGGCCGCTTCAAAAACAGCGACTTCTCCTTCTTTCAGCTGCGAAACAGGCTTCCGCCGGCTCCAGTCATTATAGGAACGGGGCACCAGCCAGATAAGATCACCGATCGTCTCGACGCCCAGTTTGGCAAACAGTTTTTTTCGCTTTTCGGATATTCCAGGGAGAGTCGTTATATTCAGGCTGAAAACTTGGTCTGCCCTGTCATCACGGCATGGCGATTCAGACACAATCTCCCCCCTCACCCGCGGACAGATCCACCGTGGCGCCGTATTGACACTGTTCCCGGACGGGACAGAGCCCGCACATGCGGCAGCGCGCTTTGCAAATATCCCGCCCGTGTGCCACCATAAGATGCCCCCAGATGGTTCGCGCGTCTTGTGGCACAACTTCCAGCAAATCGCGCTCAATCTGAACGGGGTCCCTGGATTCCGTAAATCCGAGCAATCTGCTTATTCTTCCGCAGTGCGTGTCGACAACAATCTCCTGGAGACCGAAGACGTCTCCGAGCACCAGATTCGCGATTTTACGGCCGACACCCGCCAGCTGCATAAGCTCCTCTCTCGTCTGAGGGATTTCACCTTCAAACCGATCGAGTATCATCGCAGCGGAGCTCAACAGCGCCCTCGCTTTCGATTTGTAAAGCCCGCAGCTTCTGACAATTTCCTCAACATCGCGAAGATCGGCGGAGGCGAGGCTCTCCATATCCGGATATCTCTCAAACAGCACAGGGGTCACTTTGTTGACACGGTCATCGGTGCACTGCGATGCCAGAATCGCCCCAACGAGCAGTTCCCAGGGCGATTCGTGCGCCAGTGTACACATAGCCTGCGGATAATGCTCCCTGAGAAGAGAGACAACCCTGCGCGCCCGCTCTCTGGGGTGATCCATCTCTTTTCCCGCGGCCTCCTGGCTCATGGCCTGTCTTCCAGAAGATAAGAGGTGAAGGTCAGGACCTTCTCTTCGGACGGCCTGTAAACCACAATCTCAACAAGTGTCCCGACCGCGTGCCGGTCGATAAAAAGCATCAGATCCTTTACAAACTCCATCGTCTCCCCGTTGAGTTTCATGAGAATATCGCCCTGGTTGAGTCCGGCTGTATACGCCGCACTCTCAGGTTTGACCGCTGAAATATAGAGCCCGTTCGGATAGTCGTACTGCTCCCTCAGATTGAGCGCTTCTTCATCGCTGAGAACAGCAATGCCGAGAGCCGCCTTTCGGTTCGCGGCGCCGTCCCCCAATTCCTGAATGCGTTCAATAACGTCGGCCACAATAGGCGAAGGGACGGCGTAACCCTGATTCTGAACGTAAATGCGTTTCAGGTAACCGCTCACGATCGCGACGACTTCTCCCTGCAGATTGACAAGCGGCGCGCCTGCGTATATCGGCATGGTCGCTATATTGGTCTCTATCAGACCGATCGGCGCGCCATCTTCCTCAATTGTCCGGCGATAGACGGACGTCACATACCCTGTCGACAGTCCGCCGGTCGATATCATCAGCGGGGGATAACCGATACTGACAATTGGTGTCCCCACGTACAAAGCGGGCTCCTTTGCCAGAGGGACGGCGTTGAAGGCCAGCTTCTCCGGATTCTGAATCTTCAGAAGCGCCAGATCGGTGGCCGACTGATGGCCGGCCAATGTCGCGGAGAATGACTTTGCCGCTCCTTTTACAAGAATGCTGATACCCGCATTGGGCAGCAGCCTGCCTCTGTGGTCAAGCGCGCGCTCCATCAAGCTGTATGAAGTGATGACCAGCCCTGACTCATCGATCATTGTCCCGGAGAACACTTCCTCGCGTTTCTCATAGAGAGCCGTCGCGGGGATCGAGACCCGCACCGAGACGACTGCCGGAGAAATCAAATCGTAAATCTCGCGGATCGTAAGATGCCCGGGTTCAGACGGAAGACTGGGGGCAGTCTCCGATCCTTCCGAAGAAGGGGTGTCATCGGTCGTAATCGGTGCAATCGTACTGTAATTCTCGAGTGACGGCGTAGGTTCCGGCGAGAATCCGGAAGAAACAGCCGACGGCAGAGTCGTCACCGCCTCCGTGGTCGTCGGAGCGGTCGTTGTTAGGATCGTTCCGGTCGTCCCGGGCGTGCCTGTTGTCACAGCGCCGACGGTTGGCGTCGTTTCTCCGGCAGGCGGCGGATCACTATGACAGGAAAGCGGAAGCAGAAAAGCGACAGCCAGAGACAGAGACAGCGTCAACACCAGGATTAGATTTCTCTTTCTTATTCCCATCGATATCATCTCACTGAAGAATTTGAGTGGATCCTGCACCGCGCGTGACCGGATAAGGATTATTTATTATTCTAATGATCGATTTTGACAAATGTATGAACAACCTCAAGGCCGGGCGATAGTGAACACAATCTTCGCTCCGCCCAGTTCAGACGAAACGCCGGCCTGAATGACCTGTCCATGGCGATTGATCAGTGCGCGCGCGATATAGAGGCCGAGGCCGGAACCCTCCTGCCCGCGGGATTTATCCGCTTTATAAAACCGATCAAATACATACGGGAGATCTTCAGGTTTGATACCCGGTCCGTTATCCTCAATGATCACCCGCACAAAGCGCTCCTCCGCTTCAGTACTGATGGTTACGAGACCGCCCCGGGGCGCGAAGCGGATCGCGTTCGAAACGATATTGTTTAGAACACGTGTCAGCTGCCCGACATCCCCGAGTGCTTTCAGATCTCCTTTGACACTTTCGTCGGGATGGAGAAGCAGATGGATATTCTTTTCGCGAAGCATCGGCTCAAAGGATACCTGGACTTGATGTATCCACGCGTTTAGATCGAAAACAGTCTGCTTGAGCTCATGGGAATCCCTCCGGTCAGCCTGCTCAAAGAGCGTGTTTATCAAGCGCTCCAGTCTTTCCGCTTCCGCATTGATAATACTCAGATAATAGCTGTATTTCTCTTCCGGAATGGTTCCGTCGAGCATTCCCCCGATAAAACCCGAGATGGATGTCACCGGGGTGCGCAGATCGTGCGATACATTGCCGAGAAACTCGGAATGTTCACTCTCCCGCGCCTCGAATTTTGAAATCAGCGTGTTAAACGTTCGCACAAGCCTTGTCAGGTCATCCTCCCGCGTGAGCCGTTCCGCGCTCGTATCATCGCTGTCGTCCGGCAGTGTGAGCGTCGCCCGCTCTCTTCCAAGCTGAACACGGGCTGTCAGATCGCCGAGATAAACGGAGTTGGCTGTTTTGGCAAGTGCTGAAATAGGGTTCGTGATATTGCGCGAGAGCCATATAATGATGGCAAGTGAGACGAGATAGGCGACAGCAAATGAGATGTGGACATTGTTCTCAACAAGCCAGGAGATGAACGTGTCTGTCGTATGGCGCTTAAGCAGCAGGACTTCTCCTGTGTAGAGATCGCCTATGGATCCGATCGGCGCGCTCGCGACCAGCCATGTGCTCGAACTGGGAAGCAGGCTGCTGAAACTCGTCTGGCTTCCGCGCCGGCAATAAACGGAACGCCCGTCATTGCAGGCGGTTTCCGGCAGGTTGTAGTCAGCGTGAACCCCTTCCTCGTTTTTTTCGAGCTCCCCGATCGTGTCAACAGGAATCCCCGTGTTGTAAATAATTTCGCGGCCTGAGTTGACAACCCAAATGTACGCGCCTGTCGAACGGGTCGCAAAAGAAATATAGCCGGTTATATCTGAACTGATGAAGGTCGTATAAGAGACATCCATCCGCCGCTCCGTCAGATACGCGAGCTCCTGCGCGTAACGCTTCAGCTCTTCCTGCCGCTGCCTTGATGTGGAGATGTTATATACCGTCCCATAGACGATGGCGAGGACAAGAAAAACAGCGAGAATAGCGGCTGAAATAGTCAGCAGGGTGCGCGTATAGATGGAAATGCCGCGTTTCACAGCCGTCCGTCGTCCTTCACCTCGAATTTGTAGCCGACACTCCAGACTGTTTTGATCTGCCAGAGCGGATGCTCAATGACGTCAAGCTTCTCGCGGACACGTTTAATATGGACATCAACGGTGCGCTGTTCACCGTAATAATCCATACCCCAGATGTTCTCCAGAATCTGATCTCTCGTGAAGACACGATTGGGACGTGCCGCCAGGAAAAAGAGCAGCTCCAGCTCTTTGGGTGGCATGTCGATTTCCTCTTCCCCGATGCGGACGGTATAGCGTATGCGGTCGACCACAAGCCCCGGATAAGAAACAATGTCATTCTTCGCGCCGCTCTCCTCCTTGTTGCCGGGCAGCGAGCTTCTCGACCGGCGAAGAACCGCCTTGACACGGGCGATGAGTTCTTTCGGCTCAAATGGTTTGAGAATGTAATCGTCCGCGCCGAGTTCAAGGCCGACTACCTTATCCAGCGTATCACTGCGCGCCGTCAGCATAAGCACCGGGACATCGGACTCGCGGCGCAGCTCGCGCATGACATCAAACCCGCTCATGCCTGGGAGCATCAGATCAAGAATAATAACATCGGGAGCCACGGCGCGAACAAGCGGCATCGCCGCGTCCCCCGAGTAACCGGATGTCACCTCAAATCCGTCTTTCTCAAAATAAAGACGTAGAAGCTCGCTGATATGCTTATCGTCATCAATAATCAATACACGCTTTACTTCATCCATTGCTGTCACTCCACCGCATAATCCCGTTCATTCCGGTCTTCCCCGCCTTCCTCAGTCGAATGCCGACTGCCGCCCGGATCATCACTCAGCGTAAGGGCGCTGATCTCCGACACGAACGAATTAATATCACTGAAAGCGCGGTAGACTGACGCAAACCGAACGTATGCGACCTCATCAATCGCGCGCAGCTGCTTCAAAACCTGTTCGCCGATTTCAGCCGTAGAGATCTCACGTCTGAGGGCATTGTTAGCCGTACACTCGATGTTATCAATCAGCCGCTCGATCTGCCCGGTCGTGATCGGCCGCTTCTCACAGCTTTTCATGATACCGATGATCAGTTTCTGCCTGTCAAACGGCTGCCGGCTTCCGTCTTTCTTGATGACCATGAGAGGCAGATCTTCAACCCGTTCATAAGTTGTGAAACGCGCGCCGCAGAGCAGGCATTCACGTCTGCGGCGAATCGAGCTTCCGTCTTCTGCCGGGCGCGAGTCGATTACCTTATCATCGTTGCCTTCACAGCTAGGACATTTCATCGAATGCCTCCTTCCAGAGAAAACATGACCGGATCGCAGATCCGGTCATGGCGTCAATCTATTCAGTAACAGCTCTCAACGCGCCTCACGATTGTAAGATCTCACCACCCCGTCGGATGCTTATGCGCGGTCCTCGTCTTCGTCCTGTAAGAACCAGGGCAGCGTACGCCCTTCCTGGCGGCTCTGACGAGGCCTCGACTGGCGAACATCGTCCGCGGGAGCTTCATCGAGCACGCGGGGACCCTTCGCCTCCTGCCTGGAAGCGTTCTCAGACGCTTTATGGATCATATCGATCATCTCCTGATCCGTCTGGCGGGCGCTGCTGCGGCTGAACCCCGTCCCCTGGGTGTCTTCACGGCTTCTTGCGGGCGTGTCGGCTCCGCGCTGCGGGCGAAGAAAATACGGAAGATCGTCGATTGTCGGCCTCGATCCGTCCTGCTGGCTGCGCGCCGTCACATTGAAAGAAGACAGGTTGGATTGTGCCTGACCCAGTTTCGCCGGTCTGCCCTGAATGCCTTCCGAATCGAAACGGCTCGCGATAATCGTAATCACCAGATCATCCTGCATGTTCTCGTCGATGACAGCGCCGAAGATAATATCGGCATCAGGTGAAACCGCTTCGCGTACCTGTGAGGCGGCCTCGTTGATCTCTTTGATCTTCATGTCATGTCCGCCGGTGAAGTTAATGATTATGCTGTGGGCACCCTCAATCGTCGTTTCAAGCAGCGGGCTGGACATAGCCTGTTTGACGGCCGTCGCCGCGCGGCTCTCGCCGCTTCCGCGGCCGATACCCATGTGGCATACGCCGGCGTCTGTCATGACACGCCGCACGTCGGCCAGGTCGAGGTTGATCATGCCGGGAACCGCGACAAGGTCGGAGATACTGGATACGCCGTACTGGAGCACGCGGTCGGCCAGACCGAACGCTTCATCCAGGGAGGTGTCATCGCTCGCGATTTCGAGCAGTTTGTCATTGGGTACGACAATGAGAGAATCGACATGCTGCTGCAGCTCACGGATCCCTTTCTCGGCATTCTGGCGCCTTCTCGACCCTTCAAAACGGAACGGCATTGTCACGACGCCGACCGTCAAGATTCCGAGTTTCTCCGCTACCTCCGCGACAATGGGAGCCGCGCCGGTTCCCGTTCCGCCGCCCATGCCCGCCGTAATAAACAGCATATCCGAGCCGTCGATTGCCTTGGAGATCTCTTCGATATTCTCTTCAGCCGCTTTCTGGCCGATCTCCGGCATTGCGCCTGCGCCGAGACCACGCGTAACTTTCTCTCCTATCTGAATCGCTTCGCTCGCTTTCGATCTGAGCAGCGCCTGATGATCCGTATTGACAGCGATAAATTCAATACCCTGCACCCCGCCATCGATCATCCTGTTGACAGCGTTGCAACCGCCACCGCCGACTCCTACAACGCGTATCGTTGCATAGAGGTCGTCGCTCATCCCAATATCAAAACTATAATCCGCCACTGTTCAGGTCCTCCCAATAGTTCAATCGCACGACGCGGAATTGTCATTACAAGCTAACATCATTGAAATCGCGTTTCCGCCATATAAAAAGCGAGCCTGTCCGCACTATGCAGATATTTTACACTAGAGTGCGGTGAATGGCAACCATTTGGCAGGTTCTTTGACCGCCATTTTTTCGATGTTTCAACTGATCAGGATGTTGTGACAAGTTCGGCCGCGCGCTTTTCGCGGAAGCCGGGTGATATCGCGTCTACAACTGTCTGCTCTCCGGCTCCGATGTTTTCCGGCGCGTCTTCTGCCACGCACTCAAACGTTGGTAAAAGTGACGCGATAAGAAACTGACATTCCGAAAAATGCGGTAGGCAAAAACGACAGCGATTACGAGCGCGAAATCGTATTCCAACTGTGCGCCTAATGCAGCCAAAAGCCCTGCTATAAGCAGGTTTGCGAGAAATTCTATCAGAAATCTGCCGGGCGCGAATTCCTTTCGAAGGATCGAAATATAGGATGAGGAAAGCGCTTCGACACCGACAAGCGTCGAGATAGCGAGGTAAGGGATAAGAGCGGCCGGAATGGTCACATTCGTGAACAAGCCAATGATGAGTCCAATGAGCAGACCAATTAACACGATCATCTCTTCACCTCCCTGTGTTGTTTTTTCTCCGCCATTTCAAGATGTCATGACAACTATAAATTAAAAATTAAGCCGTGTCGGGTCGAAACAGAGCAGACCGGCCAGTCAGATCGAGCTCCCCGGCGCCTCTGTCCAAAAGACCCCCAGCGCCAAGAAGATAGCTCAAAACCCTTAACTTATCCTGTAATGACCTGTTGTCTTCCAGTTTAACACGAATCTCCCCTCCCTGTGACAACGGGATAAAAAGAAGGTATGTGTGGTCCGATATCTGTTTGATCTGCTGTACATGCCGCATAAGCGCGGAATCCTCGCTCTCAGCACGCGCCGAGTCGTGCTCGATCAACGCCGCCGTGATATTCGCCGCTGCGAAAAGCTGCGCTTTGTCCGGAACATCTATTTCCCGGTCAATTTCCGGATCGCTTTGAATCCGAATCCCTTCGAGAACAGGGAGATCAAAATCTTTGTCGCCTGTCTTCCTGATGACATTCAATCCCCTGTCCAGAAGCGCAAATCCGCCTGGTACGCGGATCGCCAGAACTTCTGTTTTCTCAACAAGAGTCACTCGGATTTCCGACGGAAAGCGGAATTGCGCTTTGACCGATCGCGCGAGGTGCAGGTTCTCGAGAATATGTTTTTCGATTTCCCCGTAACGCAGTGTCAGGAGCTGTACGGTGCTCCCGCCGATCCCGCCGATAAAATGATCCCCTTCGCGTTTGGTGATGAAAGATTCGACTTCCTCCCGAGGGATCATCCTTAACCCGTTAACTGTTATTTTATTTATGTAAAACTGCGGAAGAAAAGCGATGAGTGTCGTGACAACGAGCAACAGCGCGATCACACATAGGACGGCAAGCGGCCACCCGATGATCATCTGTCTGCGCCTTTCGCGCGCGCGTTTCCGGCGGCTCGACTCAGAAAAAGGGGACGGCTTGTAGCGGCTTGAGTAACCGTCATAAAGACCGTTGTTCTGTTCCCGCCTGAGGGCGCGGCGCTTCTCAGGCTTTCCGGCGGATCTCCTCTTCCTATCCGGACTTGTTTTACTCTTGCCGCGTTTCATTTTCGTCCAGAAGATGCATGATATGATCGGCGATCGTCCGCGAAGCATCAGGCGTCGCGAGGTCAGCGGCTCTTTGACCCATCAGCGCAAGTAATTCTTTTTCCACTAAAGCGCTTCTAATGGTTTCAAGAAGAATATGGCTGTCAAAACTCCTGTCTTCACAGACAAACGAAGCGCCCGCTTCTTCCATAACGCGTGCATTCTCTGTCTGGTGATCATCTGCCGCGTGCGGATACGGAATCAGCATGGATGGTTTCCCCAAAGCGGCGATCTCGGCGCATGTCATCGCGCCCGCCCGCCCCACATAGAAGTCGCACGCGGCAATTCTTTCAGGCGCGTCATCGAAATAAAGGCTGGCGTGAATATGAGGGATGGCGTTCAAACGCTCGGCCGCGAGTTCGCCGTTCTGCACACCTGTACTCACAAAGAGCCGGAGATTCGGATATTTTTCCAATAATGCCGACCAGCCGCTCTCCCTGTCGAGGCATTCAACGGCATTATTAATCTTTCTGGCTCCGAGGCTGCCGCCCATAACGAGCACCACGAATGTGTCGCGGTCAATGCCCAGTTTGTTTCTCGACCCTTCCCGTTCAAGGCGGTAAAAATCCGGACGGACCGGGTTGCCGGTCAGAATAAGTTTCACTTTGTTAGAAAAATGCTTCCGGCTGACATCGTAACTGATAAACACGGCTTTCGCTCTTTTCGCGAAAAGGCGGTTCGCCCTGCCGGGTACAGAATTCTGCTCGTGCAGTACGTAGGGAACACGGCTCATACTCGCGGCGGCGATCACGGGCGCGGAAACATATCCCCCCGTTCCGATCACGAGATCAGGATTCAGATTTTTCAGTATCCTGCGGCTGAGCCGGATCCCGCGCAAATTGTTAAAAAGCCATTTGAAAAAACGGCGGTCATTCCGCGACGGCAGATTCTGAGCTGTTATGGGTGAGAATTCAAATCCTTCCTCAAGAGCCGATTTATGTTCAAGGCTGTCGGCGATCCCGCTGAATACAATCCTGCAGGACGGACAAACGGAACGGAGTTCGCTCGCGATGGCAATCGCTGGGAAAATATGGCCGCTTGTTCCGCCGGCAGCGATTAAAACTGTTTTACTTGGGTGATTATTATTTTCATTTATCGGGATTTTTTCAATTGTCATATCACAACCCAGTTTTCGAAAATCAGTTAATGTATTCTTATTATCGGCCGGCGGTTACGCTCAGAAAACATCGATTGTTTTATATGAATACAATTATAAACTTCACGCATGACGCAGACCGGTCATCTCTATATAGCGTAACTCACGTCATCCTCTTCCTCAATATCCGAACTGACTGTTTTTCCCAAATTCCGCGCGGCTTTGCTATCGAGAATCCTCGTGAGTTCACGATCGAGCCTCGTGCCGCTTTTCGAAACACAGAGTACCAATCCCGCCGCGACGGAGAAGAAAATATTAGCTGTTCCCCCATAGCTGAAAAAAGGAAGCGAAATGCCTGTCGCCGGAATCAGGCTGGCAGCTACGGCCATATTCAGAAACGCCTGGATTACAATCATGATCGTATAGCCGGCGGCTATCAGCATCGCCATGAGGCTTGCAGCGCGTCGCGCAATCATGAGTCCGGCAATCAGATATGTGATAAATAAGGCAATCACGATTAATACACCAATGAATCCAAGCTCTTCACCGATAACAGACATGATGAAATCATTATGCGCTTCGGACAGCCAGTTGAGTTTCTGTACGCTCTTTCCCAGCCCTTTTCCCATCAGCCCGCCCGAGCCAAGAGCGATTTCCGCCTGTTCAATCTGCATGCGGTCATCATCACTGACGCGGTCACGGTTCTGAAACGTATCGAGCCTTCTCGACGCGTGAGCAAATCGGTCGCTGATAAAACTCATCGCAGACTTGTGCGTCGCCGACTGATAAATCACGGCACCAATCAGACTGAGGACGATAATCAGGACGAGAAGCAGGGCGATGCCTGTGAGCCGCACCTTGACCGGCATCTCGACGAAGAAAAAGACTGCGAGACAAATAAGCGACAGGATGACCGCCCCTGAAAGATGTGGCTGAACGACCGTCAGTCCAACCCAGACAAGCATCAGCAATCCCGGCAGGACGACGTCCAGAACGCTCAGTTTCAACAGCGACGGGCGCCTCCCGGCCGGAACGGCGAGGCGGGATTCCGGATCGCCCGCACGCACTCTCCCGCAAAACCGTTTCTTCTGGCGATCGGAAAAATAAGACGCCAGAAAAAATACAGCCCCGACTTTCGCGAGTTCCGACGGCTGGAAAGTTAAAGGACCGATACTCAGCCAGCGTTTAGCGCCGTTAAAAGACTGACCGGCGATAATTGTGTAGAGCAGCGCTCCGGTTATTACGGCGTAGACAATCCATTTCAAATGCCGGCGAGTCAGCTGCTGGAAAGGGATGATCATGGCGGCTCCGATCGCGGCGATCACGCTGCCTATTGTGTAGATCGCCTGTTTTCTCGCAAGGGCGGTCGCGTCAGCTTCAAGAATCGCTCCGACAGGAGACGAAGGATCGAGCGCGCCCGCCTGTCTCAGCTGCGAACGCATGGCCGCGCTGGACTGGACAAAACTGATTCCATAGCTCGCGCTGAACATCATGGTCAGCCCGAACGCGACGAGGATCAGCCAGATAAAAAGATAGGCAAGAGATGTGCGCTTGTGGGATTTCAGCCTTTGGTACGTGATCACAGGCTGATCCTTTTCCCCGGCCTCATCACGCCGATCTCCGGGAAATGACAGAAGAGTTTTTACCGCGCCGGCCATCGTCAACTCCCGAACAACGGCCGGGACACGACTAAAAAGCCGATGACAGAAGCCAGTAACCCGACCAGAGTAAAGATGAAAACAATTTTCGATTCTTTCCATCCAACCAGCTCAAAATGGTGGTGGATAGGAGACATGCGGAAGATGCGTTTCCCTCCGGTCGATTTGAAATACAAAACCTGGATGACAACCGACAGGCCTTCGAAGAAGAACACAAATCCCGTTATAACAGCCAGGTAAGGGACACCCATAACAACCGTCAAAAGGGAAAACGCGATACCGAGAGCCTGTGATCCGGTATCCCCCATAAAAATACGGGCCGGATGACGATTGAATACGAGAAAACCGAGGCAGGCGCCCGTCAGCAAAATCGACAATGTCATGGTCGAAAGCGCATGCGGAATCCGAGGAGCAAGCATGGCGCTCACGACAAAAAGCCCAACCCCCGCTACGGCCATCACAGATGACAGAAGTCCGTCCACGCCGTCCGTGATATTCACGGAATTGCTCATGTAGAAAAGGAAAGGGATGAGAAACAGGGCATACGCTATTTTCCACCAGCCCGCTATCTGTACAACGCGCGTCGTGAAAGGGATGATGATAAAAGGATCGAAGGGAGAAAACCACAGGTAATAAATAGCCGCCGCCGCAGAGAACAGGCCGAGCCAGATTGTTTTCTGTTTTACGCTCAGTCCCTTGCGCGTAATATTCACTTTCGTGTAGTCGTCCGCAAAACCGACTGCCGCAAACAGCAGCATAAAAATAATCATCACGGTCAGGGGAAGGAATTTGCGGCTTACGAGAGGCCCCGCCACGGCAAACACCATCATAGGGATGATAAAGAACAGGCCACCGAATGTAGGCGTCCCCGCTTTTGACAGGTGTGACTGCGGACCGTTATCGCGGATCGGCTGCGTCGAACGGATACGTTTAATCCAAGGGAGCAGGATCCACCCGCAGACGACAACAGATCCCATCATCATCAGGAAACCCATGACGGCATCGCGGATATGATCAGGCGGGAACACCTCAGAGCTCCTGTCCTTTGGCGACTATCGCAGCTGCGACGCGGTCCAGCGCGTAATAGCGCGACGCCTTGACCAGTACGAGGTCATGGGGTCTGATCTCATCAAGCACGTCGGAAATGGCTTCCCCGCTTGTCTCATACCAGCCGGCGAAAATAGGTGAGAATACGGGGTCGTCGAGCATGACATCCCGCATGATTTTCGTCTCCTCGCCGATTAAGAAAACCCGGTCCACATGCGCGCGCAGCAACTCGTTCACGGCGTCCAGATGTGCCTCCTGCGAGTAGCGTCCGAGCTCACGCATCCCGCCTATGACGGCAACAAGCCTCCGATCGCTGCCCGCGACCATGGACGCCGTCTGAAGCGCTGACAGAAGTGATTCGGGCGATGAGTTGTAAGAATCATCAATAATATCGACCGATCCCGCGCGAAGCATTTCCTGACGGTGCTCCGAGGCCACAAATTTTCTCGTGGAAGCGGCGGCCTCCTGCATGTTAAGTCCCATCGCGTACACGACAGCCAGACCGAACATCGCGGCGGGGACAAGGTGCAATCCCGGATGCGGCAGAAAAACAGGCCAGCGTTCATCCGGCGTAAGATTCGAACGCCCGATAAACGACAGCCCCTGTCTGTCGGCTTTCACATGCTCCGCCCAGAAAACAGGGATTCCGTCGCGTTCGAACCGGCCGACATTCTGCTCGCTGCAAATATACCAGTAGGATATATCCGGCTCCTCATTGATCACCCAGCTTTCAATCATCGGATCATCGCCATTGAGCAGAAGAAGTCCGTTGCTTTTCATTCCGTCAATCACAGACGTCTTTTCGGCGAGGATATCGCTCATCGTACCAAGATACTCAGCGTGCGAGATGCCAACACTGGTGATGATCGCGATATCAGGGCGGGAAATATGAGACAAATTGCTGATCTCACCCTTTCTATCCATGCCGAGTTCAGCGACAAGCGCCTGCGTCTGAGGATCTGTCGACAGAATGGTGCGCGGCAGGCCAACCTGATTGTTGTAGTTCTTCTGCGACTGTTCGGCAAGCACCTGGGATTCGATCATGTGGTAAATCATGCGGCGGGTCGTGGTTTTCCCCACACTCCCCGTAACGCCGACAACACTCGCTTCAAGCACGGTCCTGTATCCTCTCGCGATATCCTGATACGCCTGCCAGGTATCGCTCACAAGCAGAATATCCGGCGCATCCTGATCCGACTCCAGAAGATTCAGGAATTCTTCCTTCTCAGGGGCATCCCGGGCGATCAGAAGCATCCCCGCGCCTTTCCGGCAGGCTTCACGCAGGAAACGATGGCCATCAAAATGGTCACCCTTGAGCGGAACAAAAACTTCATTCAAAGAGATTGTTCTCGTATCTGTTGATACAGACGGATAAAAACGCTCCAGATCATCCGCGTGCTTCTTTGTCTGCCGCAGTTCACCATTGGTCCAAAGCTTTATTTGCATGGGCAAAAATCGTGTCATATCTTTGTCTTTCGGCCGCTCTTTCCTAATCCCCTGTCCGTTCCGCGACATTCCCATTCGGTTGGCGCTTCTGCGTGCTGAAGGTTAGCTGAATGACCTGTCCTTTTTTAACTTTGCCTTCGTGGCTCTTGTCCTGCTCCGCAGGTACAATCGGCGCTCCTGTATCATCCTGCGGGGGGTCGACCGTATCAATCGAACTCGCCGGGATACTCTGTTCTTCGACGCGTCCGGAAGGAACGCCTTCCGGCGATATCACTACGCCGTACTCGGAGGCGAGCCAGACGCACTCGTGGTAATTGAGACCGCGGAAGTCCGGCACAGTTACCCATTCTACTTCACTTTCGGCCTCCGGGTAAAGCCATACCGTTGACCCAATCCCAACTTTCGTTCCGGGAGCGGGAACCATGCGGACACACGGCTGGTCGAGCCAGTACGCGTCCTCCGGAACGGAAGGGGCGAGATTCATTGAAGTAAGCTTCATGGCGACATCGCGCACTTTCTCTCCCGTCATTTCCGGAAGCAGCACCGGTCTGGAAAGACTGCTCAGATCATTGGCGGTGTAATGCTGAATGTTATCATGCGCGTTTTGAATTCTCGCCAGCACGCGGTTGGCCGCCCGCGCGGCCACTGTGCTGACATTGATGGATGTCTCAGGCTTCCTGATTGTGATGAGAATCACGTATTCGGGTTTCTGTATCGGCGTCAATCCGATGAACGAAAAGGTCCGGCGGTCGTTGATATCTCTCGAGGTTCCCGTCTTGCCTCCGATGTCCATGCCGATGGCGCCAAAGGTGCCTTTTGCCGTCCCCTGCGTCACGACATCCGCCATCATGGAAAGCACGCGACGGCAAGTCCTGTCCGACAGGATTTTCTTCCCTTCCCGGACAGAAAAAGGCTGCATCACTTCAAGCCCCTCCGCTGTTGAGGCACACCCCACGCGCGGTGTCACCAGATATCCGCCATTCCCTACCATAGCAAAGAATCGGGCCATCTGTATGGCTGAGAAGGACGAGGATTCGCCGAATGTCAGATTGGCGAGGTCAATCGCCGCAGGACTGCTGTGAAGAATACCCCGTGTCTCGGCAGGCAGATCAATGCCTGTCTTATCATAGAAACCGAATTTTGAAATCCAGTCGTAGTAAGTACTCTTCCCGATCCTCTGGCCGAGCTGTACGAAGACGGGATTACAGGAATAGAAGAAAGACTCGCGCAGCGAGACATTTCCGTGCCCGCCACCCGTGTAGCAATGAATCGTCTCCCCCTGAACGGTGATAGGATCGTCACTGAAACCGGAACCCTCCTGAGCGACATTCTCTTCGAGCGCAATCGCGAGCGTGACGGCTTTGAAAGTTGATCCCGGCTCATAGACATCGGTGATATTGATATTATTCCATAAATTGGAAGACAGATATTTTGTCTTCTCCTCGGAAGACAACTGATCCCATTTTTCCCTTGTCATACCGATCGGAAGCGCCGACGGATTGGCGGCGTCATATCCGCCGACCTGTCCCATCGCCAATACATCCCCTGTTCCCACTTCCATCACCAGGCCATGTACGCCCCGGTTGAGACCGGCTGACGACGCGACAGACAATAACTCTTCCTGCAGAATCGTCTGTATTTCCATGTCAAGTGTCGAGACGAGATGCAGGCTGTCTTTGGCAGGATAGCTGATCGGCGTGCTGAAAGGGATTACGCCCTTGCTGGAATAATTGTTCCGGCGGGCGAAAAGGTAACCGTCCTCGCCCGAGAGCAGCGCGTTGTACTGGGCTTCCAATCCTGAGACTCCGACAAGTTTGCCGCCCTCATTACGCGTCATTCCGAGGACAGGCGAAGCAAGAGACTGGTTGTTATACACACGGCGCTCTTCCGCGTCAAACCGAATACCGCCTACACCGTTTTCAATGAGCCAGTCTTTCAGAGCCATCGCTTTTGTCTCCGGTACTTCCGAGGCGATCGAAATATACGTCTGAGCTTTATGGCCGAGAAGCTGCTTTTTCAGACCCATCCAGCCTGTCACGCGGTCAGCGCGGATGTAATCGAGAATCGCCTCACAGCGCTCGTCATCCAGATCCAGATGCGCCGCCATCTGGCTGACAATATCGCGATCGGTCAAATCCGCTTTTCTGGAACTCACATCCCGCGGCGTCATCCCGATACGGTAAACATAGGTTGAAAGGACCAGAGGATAGCCGTTGCGGTCCAGAATCATTCCGCGTTTCGCGTGTTCTTTCTGGGTCATGAATTGCTGGTTCGCCGCTTTCGCGGCAAGGACATGGTGCTGCTTAATCTGAAGGTTATAAAAATGAAAAAGACAGACACCCGCAAAAACGGTAAAAGCCATAATGACAACCAGAACTTTAAGACGAATCATTTTTCTTGATGACCTGACGTTCTGACTATATCTTGACTTAACAGGATGCCGTTTTTTCATTCTGAACCTCTGGCTTAGAGCAAGGGATAACGTGCGCCGGTACGGATCAGTGTCCGCGAACCCATGCTTCAATCGTAGTCATACTGTCGCCGACGCCATACGCTGAATCGACGCCTCTCAGGTCAGCCAATTCCTCATCAGCGGTTGCCGGCATAGAAATCGAAGCGGGTATCATTATAATCTGTTCGGGGGACGCTTTCTGGAGCCCATATTCATTAGCCGCGGCCTCTTTTACCATCCGTAAAGATGATTTGCCGGAAATTTTATCCTGAAGCAGACTGTTCTGCTTTTTGAATTCTGTGATCTGGCGCTTCAGGCCTGCATTGAGGAAGCTCATTTCTGTGACCTTTGCGCTCCTCCAGACAATGAACCCGACAACACCCGCGAGAACAAGAAAGATGGACAGCATTCTAAGCACAGCCTTCCTTCTCGATCGTGAAAGATCATTATACTGGTGACGGATATGCGCCTCTTGTTTAAGCCGGCGCTGCTTTCTTTCTCTTTCCGCGGCGCTGTCATCCGGATTCGGAAGCAGAATCTCCGGCAATTCATGTGGAATGGCCGGCTGGTTTAATACTCTCGCTAAATTGCCGTCCTGCATGTATCTCATACATCTGCCTCCCTAAATTCGAAAACACGAAGTTTTGCGCTTCGCGACCTTCTGTTGACCTCACGCTCCGACTCATCCGCCGTAATCGGTTTACTGTGCACACTGCTCCCAAGCGGCTTTTTCCCGCAGATACATTCGGGAAAATCCCGCGGACATTCACAAGGCGATTCCCAACGCCTCATCGCCTGTTTGACCATCCGGTCCTCCAGCGAATGGAAACTGATCACGGCCACCCTGCCCCCTGGGGCCATCACATCAGGCAATACCTGCAGCAGGTGGGCAAGCTCTTCCTGTTCGTGATTCACAGCCATCCTCAGAGCCTGGAATGTCCGCCTCGAGGGATTGGCATCCCGCCTCGCATGCGGAGGTACTGCGCATACGACGATGTCCGCCAGTTCTCCCGTCGTGGAGATAGGTTTTTCGCGGCGCCTCTGCACAATTGATTTCGCGATGGAGGACGCGTATCGTTCTTCTCCGTACAGTCTGAGAAGGGCGACAAGATCCTCTTCACGGACGGTGGCGATCAGATCGGCGGCAGACTGTTTCAGCCCGGGATCCATCCTCATATCAAGCGGTCCGTCGTGCAGATAAGAAAAACCTCTGCCGCTGTCATCCAGTTGGTGGGAGCTGACACCCAGATCAGCGAGGACGCCGTCGACATGACCGCGGTATTCTTCACTCAGCCAGGCGGGAAACTCGCTGAATGCCGCCCGGATGACTTCATAAACAGCCGCGGTCTCCACTCCCCGCAGCCTTTGTTCACAGACAGCCAGCGCTTCCGGATCCCGATCAGCCGCCAGGAGCCTGCCGCCACGGCCGAGTCCGGCGAGAATGGCGGCGCTGTGACCGCCTCCTCCGGCTGTAAGATCGATATAAAGGCCATCCGGCTTAATAGACAGACTTTCGATTACTCTATCGAGAAGAACCGGCAGATGCCACGTGTCATAATCCACGGATTTCATAACGGCTCAAATCCATGTCAGCCAATGGCGTTTCTTCTTCCCGGTTCTTATCGAAGAAGGATTGTGAACATATTTCAATTTTGTCGAACACGTCAATAAAGCATATTTCTTCGCCGGGTTCGACTTGAATCTGCTTCCATAAAAAGGCGGGAACAGAGATGCGCCCCTGCCCGTCAAATTCACATACGGTAGAGGAACCGAGCACATCGCGTTTCAGTTTTCTTATTTCGTGGCCGGTACTGGAGTGATGCAGGATCTGCTCTTTGATCGAATCAAACTGCTCCGGTGTATAAGCAGCCAAAAAACCTTCGTCAATCCCCTGCGTCACAATCAGAACGCCATCGAGTGATTCACGCAGTTTCGCGGGTACGATGACACGTCCTTTGTTATCAACTGTATGGGTATAACGGGCCACGGCTGCTCTCCTCTTCGTATTGCAAGTATTCTACCACAATTCACCACTTATTTGCATTAGAAAACCACAATTCACCACTATTTTCAGAAAACAGCCTCTGTTTTGAGCGTTTTCGATGAAAGTTCACGCGTTTCATTCAGAGAAAAGGATCAAACTGATGCCGGAATACGTCCGTCGATGAAACCGTTGATCAGCGCGGCGTGTTTGCCGAGAATGGATGTGCGTCCGGCGTACATTTCGCGTTCGCCGTTCTCCCTCTCAGCGGAAGAATAGTCCGTGTGAACCGGCCACAGAAACAGGTCAATTGATTCGAGGGGAGGTCAAGAATGCGGTGATCTTCCCAAAGGTCGCCGCAGATGAGGATTCGGTATCGCCGTAAACACAACAGACAGCGCCGAGATGGAGTCTCATACCGGCTCCTCCTCCGTCACGCGAATACTTTTTCGTTGTTATTCATCGAATAGTTGAGCAGAACACCCAGAAGCAAGAAGTTGGAGATCATCGCTGAGCCTCCGTAGCTGATAAAGGGAAGCGGAATGCCCGTGATCGGCAGCAGCCCCACCGTCATCCCGATATTCTCAATATAATGAAAAGCGACGCTCGCGATCAGCGCTACCATAATGTAGGCTTCATGCGGTGATCGCACATGGATTTTCGCGGCTACGCGGATTGAGTGATAGATAAAATACGACGCCAGTAGAATCACAAGCGTTGTGCCGATCAGCCCAAGCTGTTCCGATATCGCGGGGAATATAAAATCGGATTCTTTGACAGGGACACTGACATTCTCCCCCGCCCTGTTTCCGAAGAGCCCTCCCGAAGCGACGGCGGCCAAAGACTGATTGATGTGGTAGGACGCCGTCTTGTCGTGCCCTCTGAACAGAAACGTCATGATGCGCTCTTTCTGTGTCGCGTTGAGCGCGAGGTTCCATGACAGAGGCAGAATCACAAGCACAGTCCCCGCCACCGCGAGAAGAATCGCGCGCCACCTTATGCCCCATACGAAGAGAGTGGATAGAAACATAAACAGAAGCACAAGGCTCGTACCGAGATCGGGTTCCGTGATCACGAACAGAAAGGGAATGCCGTAGATAATGCCCAGTCGCAGAAACCCGCGGGGCAGCGTTAACTCCCCTGATTTCATCGCCGCGAAAACCGGTCCCGACACCATCGCGACGGCTATCTTTGACAACTCAGAAGGCTGAAAGGACCCGAAGAGCGGAATGCGGATCCAGCTGTCCGCGCCCGCGACCGCCCTGAATCCGTCGAATTTGACGACAAGCAGGAGGAGCAGGCTGATAAAGTATAGAACGCCTCCTATCAGCCGCATCGTCGGCGGGTCGAAAAGACAGAGGATAAAAGCGG
>JAKPXB010000026.1 GCA_029570375.1 Bacillota bacterium
CGTCTTTGACGAAAACACCCGCTAAACCGGTCACTTCTTTTGTCATCGTCCCGTCGTCGCCGACAAGCTGGACGTGGGGCAGACCCGCCGCGCGGCCGACCCGCGCGTCATCTTCGCCGAAGGCCGGCGCGATGTGGACAATTCCCGTCCCTTCCGTCAGCGTGACATAGGGATCGGCGACCACGAAGAACGCGCGTTTCCCGGATTTTCTGACTGTCTCCACCGCGTAGGGATAGAGCGGCTCATACGAGCGCCCGACGAGATCGCCGCCGGTAAAAGATTCAATGACGCGCGCGTCCTCGCCGAACACCTGTCTGTAAAGCGCCTCCGCGATGTAGTAGCGTGGATTCCCGGGTGAGCCGTCCGGCTCGCGATCGGCCTCGCAGAGGACATAGCGTTCGTCCGCGTTCACGCAGAGCGCCACATTCGACGGCAGCGTCCACGGCGTGGTCGTCCAGACGGCGAAATAAGTATCCGGCTGTTCCGCGTCGCGGAAGCGCACGAACACGGACCGCTCCGTGATGTCGCGGTAACCCTGCGCGACCTCATGGCTCGAAAGCGATGTGCCGCATCGCGGGCAGTAAGGGACCACTTTGTGGCCTTTATAAATCAGGTGCCTGTCCCAGATCTGGCGAAGCGACCACCAGACGGATTCGATATAGTGATTATCGTAGGTGATGTAGGGATTATCCATGTCAGCCCAGAACCCCACGCGCTCTGACATTTCCTCCCATTCCGTCTTATACTTCCAGACAGAAGCTTTGCACTCGCGGATAAAATCCTCGACGCCGAACTCTTCGATATGTTCCTTTCCTTCGAGGCCGAGGCGTTTCTCAACCTCGAGCTCAACCGGCAGGCCGTGGGTATCCCATCCCGCTTTGCGGGGCACATAATACCCTTTCATCGTGCGGTAGCGCGGGATCAGGTCTTTAATCGCGCGCGTCAGCACGTGCCCCGCGTGCGGCATGCCATTCGCCGTCGGGGGACCGTCGTAGAAAGAATAAATAGGAGCGCCTTCCCTGTTCTTCATCGATTTCTCAAAAATCCTGTTCTCTTTCCAGAACGAGAGAACTTCCAGTTCGCGGGGGATAAAATCGAGGCTGCTGTCAACTTTTGCGTACATAGGCGCCAAACTCCTTTTTTGTTCGAGATTCACAAAGGCGCCGCCATCTGAGAAAACGACTCATTCTGCCGCAACGCCTCAAGAACAACATCCTTGTAATTATAGGTTCATGCCCATGCCATGTCAATAAAAGGCCTCTCTTCAGGCCTTCGGGCCTGCGGCGCCTCGCCCCGCGCAGAGCACGCCGGCGCGTTCAATGATCGTTCACATATCCATGGTATTGTCTATCCGTAATGGTTTCTTTACGCTCCGCAATTTGAGACGTTCGCCGGAGCCAAGCAAAGAGGAGGTTGCTGTATGTTGGAAAAATGGTTTAAGCTCAAAGAACACAATGTAAACGTGAAGGGCGAGCTTGCCGCCGGTCTGACGACATTTATGACAATGGCGTATATTCTGGCGGTCAACCCGAGCATTCTCGGGGCGGCCGGCATGAGCCCGGGCGGCGTGCTCATCGCGACCGCCATCTCGTCGGCCATCGCGTGCGTCGCTATGGCGCTCTTCGCCAACCTGCCGTTCGCCCTCGCGCCGGGCATGGGCATCAACGCCTATTTTGCCTTCGAAGTCTGCGGCAAAATGGGATATTCCTGGCAGTTTGCCCTGTTCGTAGTATTCATCGAAGGCCTGATCTTCATCGCGCTGTCGCTGACAAATGTCCGCGAAGCGATCTTCAACTCTATACCCCTTTCGCTGAAGAACGCGGTCGGAGCGGCAATCGGTCTCTTCATCGCTTTCATCGGACTTCAGAACGGAAAACTCGTCGTGAATGACGAAGCGACGCTGGTCAGTCAAATTGTCCTGAAAGACCATATCCGCGACGCGGGCATGTTCGCCATCCTCACACTGCTCGGCGTTCTGCTCATCGCGGTGCTCGCTTACAGAAAAATCAAGGGCGCGCTGCTCATCGGCATGTTCGCCATATGGATTGTCGGGATTCTGACGCAGGTAGCCGGCCTTTACGTTCCAAACCCTGATGCCGGTTTTTACTCGCTGTACCCGTCGTGGAGCCTGCCCGACTTCCAGGGGTTCGGTTCTATTTTCGGTCAGGCGTTCAGCGGCGACGCGTTCGCGAAATTCAGTGTCGGCGATTTCGTCATCGTCCTGTTCTCCTTCCTGTTCGTCGACGTCTTTGACACGCTTGGCACACTCGTCGGCGTCGCCTCCCGTTCAAATATGCTTGACGAGAAAGGACAGCTGCCGAAGATCAGGGGCGCGCTCCTCGCCGACGCCATCGGCACATCCATCGGCGCTGTCTGCGGAACATCAACCGTCACCACCTATGTGGAGAGCTCGGCGGGCATCGCGGAAGGCGGCCGCACGGGTCTTACGGCGCTGACCACAGGTATCCTGTTCCTGCTGGCGATTATCCTGTCCCCCCTCTTCATCGCGATCCCGTCGTTCGCGACATCGGCGGCGCTGATCTACGTCGGTTTCCTGATGATGTCCGCGATCCTGAAGGTCGATTTCGCAGACTTTACGGAAGCGGTTCCCGCCTATATCACGCTGATCGCGATGGCCTTCTTCTACAGCATCTCGGCCGGCATCATGTGGGGCATCATCTTCTACGTGCTGATCAATCTCTTCTGCGGAAAGCATAAGAAGATCAGCCTGCTGATGTACCTCCTGGCGCTCATCTTCATCGCGAAGATGATCTTCCTCGGGTAAGAAGGAGTTCTTTCCGCCGCCGCGGCATCGGCTCGTCCGCTCTTCCCCGCGGAAGGACCGCGCGCTTCACGGCTGCGCAACCGATCCACAACACAGGAAGGCCGTCTCACGACGCGGCACGTCGTGAGGCGGCCTTCTTATCTGAAGACACCCCAACCCGTCACGCCGTACATCCGGCCGCTCGCCCGCCCGATATCACACCGCCCGGAGGCGCGGCGGTAGAAAGCGTATCCACGCCTGTGGTACTCTGGTGCATATGGAAACCGCACGGATCATACTTCTCGTTCTCATCGGGGGCGCGGCGCTCTGTCTATTCTACGGATTCTTTCTCGAACCGCGGTGGATAAGGACGCGCCGTATTGAAGTCCGCTTTCCGCGGTCGTACAGCCCCCTCCCCTGCGCCGGGAAAAGGATCGTCTATTTCTCTGATATCCATACGGGCGCGTCGACGACGAAGCGACAGCTGGAACGCGCGGCGCGCGCGATCAGACGCGCGCAGCCGGATATTCTTCTCTTCGGCGGCGATCTGGCGGAGGAGCGGACCCCTGTCGGGGACGAGGCGTTCCGCCGGATGGTGCAGTCTTCGCTGGCGTCCCTCGAAGCGCCCTCCGGCAAATGGGCGGTCCTCGGCAACCACGATGTGGAGGCGCCGCGCTACCGCGCGTGGAGTACATCTCTCCTGACCGGCGCGGGATTCACCATATTGGAGAACAGGGGCACGGAAATTGATGGATTGTCGCTATGGGGGTTCGAAGACGCGCTTCACGGGTCGCCCTCCCGCGACGGCTGCACGGTAGAGAATCCCTTTGCGCTGTATCTCTCACATGAGCCGGACTGGTTCCCGAAGAAGATGCCCGCGCCCGGACCGGGAATCGTACTCTCCGGGCACTCGCATCACGGTCAGGTCACATTCTTCGGGCTTCCGCTCATCCGCCCCCCGATGGGCGCGGTTCACTGGAAAGGGTTTTACCGGCTCGGGGGCCATCTCACCCAGATCGTGAGCGCGGGGCTGGGCACCGTCCACATACACGCGCGTTTCTTCGCCCGCCCCGACATCGTGGTGATCACCTTCGCGCACCATAAAACAAAAGACACCGCCATCGATGTCTTTGAGAAGAGGTTTTTCCCCGGGCATTGAAAGCACCCGTCACCGGGAGACATCCTCCATGTGAAACAGCGCGCGCTTCCGCGCGATCTGCTCCCGGACGCGCTGTATGTAGACAAGCAGATCCTTCGGGTTGCAGACACGGCTTGTCTGCCTTCCGCTCACCGCTTTCGATGTCGATCCGCTGCCGAGGCCGATCACCGGAACCCTGTCACTCATCATGGCGACATTGTAGAGAGAGGCATAGCCGTCGCGCGCGAAACCCGTATTCTCCAGTCCGGACCGGCAATTCTTCTGCCTGTAGAGATAGTAGGGTGCGTAACCGCTCTGCCGGAGCAGGGCGTGCGCCGTCTCCACCGCCCCGATCAGCGCCTCGTCGGGGTGAAAGAGCGCATGCGGGACACCGCGGGCGATCAGACCGGACCCGCGCTTCACAGCCAGGGTATGCAGCGTAATGCTCTCCGGCGCGAGTTCCAGGAGCCATCTGACCGACCGGAGGAGATCCTCCGCGTTCTCCCCCGGCAGACCGGCGATCAGATCCATGTTGATATCGTCGAAACCTATCGCGCGCGCCAGTGAAAACGCTTTGACCGTATCCCCGGCGCTGTGGCCGCGCCCGATCGCCTTAAGAGTCTCGTCATGCATGGTCTGCGGGTTTATACAGAGCCGGGTGAACCGGTTTTCCCGGATCACTTCGAGTTTCTCCGCATCGATGGTATCCGGCCTTCCCGCCTCCATCGTCAGTTCGGCGCCCGGCGCCAGCGGAATTGTCTCCAGCACCCCCTCGACATAGCGCTTGAACAGAGGGGGCGGGAGACTTGTCGGTGTGCCCCCGCCGAAATAGACCGCCGCCGCTTCCCCGTGGAACCCGCGGGAGAACACCCCGCGCGCTTCCTCGATCACGGCGTCCACATACGGTTCCAGCGATTCGCGGTGCCTCCTCGCATCCTGCGCGATAAAGCTGCAGTACGAACAGCGGCTCGGGCAGAAGGGAAGCCCGACGTAAACGACACTCCGGTGCGGGTTGTCAAGAAACGCCGACAGGACGCGCTGCTCCGCGAGCGCTGTCTCAAATGCCAGCTCCGCTTTCGGCTCCGAGACATACCAGTCCCGGATCAGCCGCCCTATCACCTCTCCGCAGACCCTCTGCGCCTGATCGCTTCGGCCGCCGCGCCGCGCCTGTTCCGGTGACATCCCGAGCAGCGCGCGCTCCCACTCCTGGACAACAATCTGCGTGGGACGGACGCCCGTCAGCGAACCCCAGGGAAATCCGATCCCCGTCTCTCTCGACAGTACGGCGTATAGCTGGCGCTTCACCTCCCTTCGCCGCTCGTCCCCGGGGATGACCCGTCTCTCCGTGTCACCCGGCCGCCATGTCCCGGAATCCTGCGCGTCCCGCTCCATTTTCTCCGTTGTGACACAGCACATCCCTCCCTCCGTGCGGACAGCTTCGGAGAGAATCCTGATGTCCGTTTCGTATGGGATCTCGAGGACACCGCCCGCGTTTTCTGAAGGCGGCCCGAAAAAAAGCGCCGCCATTTCAGAGAGCGCCGCCGCGTCGGAACAGCCGGCTGCTTCGATTGTCAGCATCGCGCGATCCCCTCCGGTCTCGTCGGCGAAGCCGGAAAATCAGAGCGCTTGCCCCGGGTGACAGCGCCTGTCCGGTCGCAAGCCTGCATATAACACACCGCCGCCACTCAGAACACCCCCGCCTTCGACAGAAGCCACAGCACACCGAGACAGATCGGCTGGTGCAGAAGATAGACAAGGAGCGCGTGCCGGCCGAGGAAGCGGACGGGCTGCCCCAGGCGGTTGAGTACTCCTCCCTCCCGCTTCCAGAGCGGTTCACCCGACTCGTACAGCGTATGCCCGATGGCCGCGCCCAGCAAATAGTAGCCGAGGAACGGAAAAAGGGGAAGCTGATCGAGAATTTCAACACCCGCGACAGGCGCGCCGAGAACGACAAGAAGCGGATGATACGTCTCTTCGGGGAGAATCGGCGCGATGATCGGACCGAGGCTGACAGCCAGCGTCCCCGCTGCGATCAGCCACCCGGTCAGCGTTTCCTTCCGTTTTTTTAACTGCGAAACGCCGCCGCCGGGGCCGTCTCCGTCCGCCCCCGCCTGATCACCGGCCAACCCGCGGCGGCCGGCGAGACAGTAATCGATCCCGGCGTAGACGAGTGTTGACACCGCGATCACATGGATCACATTGAAGAAAATAACGCCGATCCAGTTTACGCACAGGTGCGCGACGGTTGTCAGAATGGTCGCCAGCACGGCAAAAACCAGCATCCGGATCCCGCGATTCAGGTGGCTGCGGGAAAAACTTGTACTGATCCCGGAGACGACGAGAAACAGCGCCAGGATCAGAGGGCGCCCCATCCGGTAGAACCAGTAATCATCCTGAAAGGCAAACGCGTCGACATTGAAGACGTAGCGGACATCGTAGATCGTGTGGTGAAAGATCATCAGCAGCAGCGCCGCTCCGCGCAGGAAATCGATCTCAGGGACGCGCGGTTTCTTTTTCTGCAAAGGACGGATGTCCATCTCATTCTCCCACAGAACGCGTTCAGCCGCCCGAACGCGTGATCGCCGGCAGGCAGCCGTATGAAAAAGGGTGGTCAGGAGAAGATCGGACGCGCGAGCTTCTCCGGACCACCCGGGCAAACGAGTCTCAGCGATTAACGGCGCGGATAACGGAGCGCCGCCTGAGCGGCGGCCAGCCGCGCGATCGGAACGCGGAACGGCGAGCACGAGACATAGTCGAGCCCCAGGATCTGGCAGTATTCGATAGAGGACGGATCGCCGCCGTGCTCTCCGCAAATACCGACTTCAAGTTCGGGATTCGCCTTGCGGCCGAGGTCAACAGCTATTCTCATGAGTTTCCCGACGCCGACGCGGTCGAGGTGAGCCGTCGGATCTTCCTCGAAAATACCCGCCTTATAGTAGGCATCGAGGATCTTGCCGGCGTCATCACGCGACAGCCCGTATGTCATCTGCGTCAGATCGTTTGTGCCAAAGCTGAAAAACTGGGCTTCCTGCGCCACGTCGTCTGCCGTGAGGCACGCGCGCGGAATCTCGATCATCGTCCCCACCATGTACTTGAGCACATGGCCGGACTCCGCGATCAGGCGATCGGCCGTCTCTCTGATCACCTTGTTCAGGAATGTGAGCTCCTTCACCTCGCTGATCAGCGGCACCATGATCTCAGGGATCACGACGATGCCATCGTCAGCCGCCTGCAGAGCGGCCCGGATGATCGCTTCCGTCTGCATCTGCGCGATTTCAGGATAGCTGACCGCCAGCCGGCATCCGCGATGGCCCAGCATCGGGTTGAACTCATGGAGCTCCGTGATGACCCCGCGCAGCCATTCAAAGGTGATACCGAGCTCTTCGGCGAGTGTTCTCATTTCCACTTCGGTGGTCGGGAGGAATTCGTGCAGCGGCGGATCGAGCAGGCGGATGATGACGGGCAGGCCGTCCATCACGCGGAACAATCCGTAAAAGTCGCTCTGCTGCATCGGAAGGATCTTAGCCAGGGCTCTTCTCCTCGTCTCCTCGTCGCGCGCGACGATCATCTGGCGGAACTGGAAGACGCGATTTGTTTCAAAGAACATGTGCTCCGTTCTCGTCAGGCCGATTCCCACAGCCCCGAGATCGCGAGCGACCTGAGCGTCGTGCGGCGTATCGGCATTCGCGCGGACTTTCATGTCGCTGATCTCGTCGGCCCACTCCATGATCACCTGGAAATTGCCGGACACTTCCGCGTCGCGCGTTTCGATCTGCCCCTCGTAGACGATACCGGTGGCGCCGTCGAGCGAAATATAATCATCGGGACCGTAAATCTTATCGCCGATGGTCATCGTCTGCGTCCGCTCATTGATGAGGACATCAGAACACCCCGAAATACAGCACTTGCCCATGCCGCGCGCGACGACAGCCGCGTGCGAGGTCATGCCGCCGCGCGAGGTCAGAATACCCTCAGAAGCGTGCATGCCCTGAATATCCTCCGGCGAGGTCTCCTCGCGGACGAGGATCACGCGCCGGTTCTCCTCTTTCGCCCTGGCCGCCTGCTCCGCTGTGAAAGCGATCTGCCCGTAGGCGGCGCCCGGTGAAGCCGGCAGCCCTTTGGCGATACGCTTTCCTTTCGCGAGAGCCTCAGGCGCAAACGCGGGGTGCAGCAGCGCGTCAAGCTGCCGCGGGTCGATGCTGAGCAGCGCCTCCTCTCTCGAAATCATGCCCTCCGCGACCATGTCGACCGCGATCTGCAGAGCAGCAGTCGCCGTGCGCTTGCCGATTCTCGTCTGCAGGATAAAGAGCTTTCCGTTCTCAATGGTAAATTCGAGGTCCTGCATATCACCGTAGTGGCGCTCAAGCTGTTCGGCGATATCGACAAACTGCCTGTAGACATCCGGCATCTGCTCTTCAAGGCAGTCGATCGTCAGCGGCGTGCGGACGCCGGCGACGACATCTTCGCCCTGCGCGTTCATCAGGTATTCGCCGTAGAGTTCATTGACACCTGTCGCGGGGTTCCTGGAGAAAGCCACGCCGGTCCCCGACGTCTCTCCCATATTGCCGTACACCATCTCCTGGACGTTGACGGCGGTCCCCCAATGCGAGGGGATATTGTTCATCTCGCGGTAATAGACGGCGCGCTCCGTATTCCACGAACGGAAAACAGCTTCGACTGCGAGAATGAGCTGATGCCTGACATCCTGCGGGAACGGCTCCCCCTGCTGGTACTTATAGATTGTTTTGAATTCAGAGACAATCTCTTCGAGATCTTCAACAGTGAGCTCAAGATCCGAATGAACGCCCGCTTTCACTTTCACGCGGTCAAACGCTTCTTCGAAATGCAGCCGCGGGATATTCATCACGACATCCGCGAACATCATAATGAAACGGCGGTAACTGTCGAGGACGAAGCGGCGGTTATCCGTCAGTTTCGTCATGCCCTCGGCGACCACATCGTTGAGGCCGAGGTTCAGGACCGTATCCATCATACCGGGCATGGACGCGCGCGCGCCGGAGCGGACGGACAGGAGCAGCGGCCTGGCGGGATCACCGAATGATTTGCCGGTTGCCTCCTCGAGCAAGGCGAGCGACTCGAAAATCTCGCTCTCAATCGCGGGCGCGATATGCTGTCCGTCGCTGTAGTAGCGGTTGCAGGCTTCCGTCGTTACCGTGAACCCCTTCGGGACCGGCAGCCCCATCCCGGCCATCTCGGCGAGATTGGCGCCCTTGCCGCCCAGAAGATTGCGCATCGACGCGTTTCCTTCAGAAAACATATAGACGTATTTCGTCATGATTTCCTCCAATTTGTCTGGTTTATATTAAACGCCGGTCTCAAAACATCAGCGTCCATATTGTCCGCCTCCGCCGCTTACGGCAGATCGAACCTGCCTTCGAAATAGCTGACGAGCTGATCGATCGGCACGCGTACCTGTTCCATCGAATCGCGCTCGCGGATCGTGACCGCGTGATCTTCGAGTGAGTCGAAGTCAAATGTCACGCAGTAAGGTGTGCCGATTTCATCCTGGCGGCGATAGCGTTTCCCGATCGACTGACGGTCATCGAACTCACAGAGATAGTGCCTGACGAGTTCGTGGTAGATTTTTTCCGCCGCTTCGCGGAGCTTACCGGAGAGGGGCAGCACCGCCACCTGAACAGGCGCGAGGAATGGCGCGAAGTGCAGAACCGTCCGCTTGTCCCCGCCCTCCAATGTCTCTTCATCGTACGCTTCGGAAAGGACGGCGAGGAGGAGGCGGTCGACGCCGAGCGACGGCTCCACCACATACGGGATATACTTTTCCTGCTTCTCCGGATCGAAATAGCGCAGATCCTCTTTCGCGTGTTCGATGTGCTGTTTCAGATCGTAATCCGTCCTGTCGGCAATCCCCCAGAGTTCGCCCCAGCCGAACGGGTAGAGGTACTCAATATCGGTCGTCGCGAGAGAGTAGAAAGACAGCTCTTCCTTGCTGTGCGCGCGCAGGCGGAGATTCTCCTCCGACAGCCCGAGATCGCGCAGCCATGTCACGCAGTAATCGCGCCAGTACGCGAACCATTCGAGATCCGTCCCCGGCTCACAGAAGAACTCAAGCTCCATCTGCTCGAATTCACGCGTCCGGAAGATGAAGTTCCCAGGCGTGATTTCATTGCGGAACGATTTTCCGATCTGTCCGATGCCGAAGGGGATTTTGCGGCGCGAGGTGCGCTGCACATTGCGGTAGTTGACAAAAATACCCTGCGCCGTCTCAGGCCGCAGGTAGATCTGGGACAGGCTGTCTTCGGTGACCCCCTGGAATGTCTTGAACATCAGGTTGAATTTCCGGACATCCGTAAAATGGCGGGCGCCGCACGTGGGGCAGGGAATTTCGTTGACTCTGATGTAGTCCAGCAGCTTCTCGTTATCCCAGCCGTCAACCTTCAGTTCAATCCCCTGTTCAGCGTTCCAGTGCTCGATCAGCTGGTCGGCGCGCGCTCTCGTCCGGCACTCCTTACAGTCGATCATCGGGTCCGAAAAACCGGCGACATGCCCGGAAGCAACCCAGACCTGCGGATTCATCAGAATCGCGGCGTCGATGCCAACGTTCAGCGGGCACGTCTCCACGAAACGCCTCCACCACGAGGCTTTGATGCGGTTCTTCAGTGTGGTGCCATACGGGCCGTAGTCCCACGAATTGGCGAGACCGCCGTAGATTTCAGATCCCTGATAAATAAAGCCCCTGTTGCCGCATAGAGCGACAATATCAGCGAGGGCGTGTTGTTCTCTTGACATGAATGTCCTTTCCTGGCTATCCGTCTAACCCGGTCCGCTCCTCCGCGGACAATCCTCTTCGATGCCGCTTACGCTTCGCCCGGCTCCGCGCCTGTCGCCGCCTCATCGCCGGCCTCAACACCCTCATCCGCGGCGGCGTCAGTTCTTTCTTCCTGCGCGGCTACCTCTTCCACGGCGGCTTTACGCTCTTCGGCTTCGATCTGCGCGATCAGCCTCTCCGCGATCAGCGACGCGTCTTCAGCCGTGATCCCGGTCTGTACAAAAATATCCTCGTCCGAGAAGCGGTCCGCCTGCCTCACGATACGGCTCTGCTCTTCCAGAAGCTCCTCTTCCTCTTTGGCGCGCGCTTCACGCTCCGCCGCTTCCCGCGCGGCGATGATCCTCGGGTGTTCGGGGATGACGATATCCCATTTGCCGTAGCGGTAGACGACCGTCCCCGCGCTGATCTCTTCGCCTGCCAGCGAGACATGGTTCGGCGTTTCCGATTCGACCGTCGGCCTCGCGCCGGCGGTGAGCTGCCTGGCCCGCCTGGCCGTCAGCATTGCCAGCACATAGCGGTTCTCCGCACGCGGCAATAATGATTCAATTGAAGGATTCGTTAACATAGAATACTCCCGTCTGTTCAACTCTCTATTAGACTGATTAGCAAACAATTTCAAAAAAACGATAACCTTATGGATTATACGCTGTCGGGCTCGCTCCCGTCAACAAAAAGCCTGGTAATCCGCCTTTTTTCCGCCCTGATGATCGCCTGAATGTCCGCGCGCGCTTCTTCAACATTGTTGTTCACCACGAGGTAATCGAAATATTGTATCTGATTCAATTCATCGCGCGCTGTATTCAACCGCTGCTCGATGCGTTCCGGCGATTCTGTCCCGCGGGCGAGGAGCCGGTCGCGCAGCGCTTTTTCAGAGGGAGCTGCGACGAAAATGAGGACGGCGCCCGGGTCGTTCTTCTTGATCTCGAGAGCGCCTTTTACGGTCAGGTCGAGCAGGACATCCGTTCCATGCTCCGTCTTCTCTGTGATGGGCGCTTTCGGCGTCCCGTAATAAGCGCCGCAGTACATGTCGAACTCGAGGATCTCGCCCGCATCTACCAGCGCCTGAAACCGCTCTTTCGACGCGAAATGATAGGAGACGCCGTCGGTCTCGCCCTTCCGCGGATCACGCGTTGTCATGGAGACCGAGTGAAAGAGAGATGGATCATCGGCTCTGAGGGCTTCGATGATCGAATTCTTCCCGACGCCCGAAGGGCCGGTCAGCACGACGAGCAGTCCCCTCTTGTCCGCGGTTTGACTATTCATCCCGGGCCTCCTCTCCCGCTTCATCCGCACCGCGCTTCTCGTGCAGTTTTCGGCGCCGGACAGTCTGCGGTTCTTTGCTTTCTCTCTCTTCGCCCGCGCCGCGCTTCTCAAGCGAAAGCGCTTCCGGCCTGATGGCGGAGATCACCACGTGGTCGCTGTCCATGACGAGGACAGACTGCGTCTTCCGGCCGCCTGTCGCGTCGATCAGGGAGGAACGGTCCCGCGCGTCCTGGATCAGCCGTCTCGCCGGCGCCGAATCGGAGGTCACGACAGCGATCAGACGCGCCCGCGCGACATAATTCCCGTACCCTACCGATAACATCTCATAAGCCATAGGCGTCACCTCACTCCAGGTTCTGAACCTGTTCGCGGATTTTTTCGATCAGCGTCTTCATCTCCACGACCGTCTGCGTCAATTCTAAATCATTGGCCTTTGAACCGATCGTGTTGATCTCGCGGAATATCTCCTGGATCAGAAAATCGAGCTTCCGCCCCACCGGATCGTTCGACCGGAGGCCTTCCTCCAGGGCGTCCATATGAGAGGCGAGGCGCGTGATCTCCTCATCGATCGCCGCGCGGTCGGCGAAAAGCGCCGTTTCGGCGAATAAGCGCTGGTTGTCATACCATTCCGGGCGATCCTCACCGAAAAGCTCCTCCGCCCGCATGAGCAGCTTCTCGCGATAGACCGTGGGGACTTCCGGCGCGCGCGCCGCGACAACCGCCGCGTACTGCCTGAACTCGTCCACTTTCCCGATCAGATCGGCCGCGATAAAAGCGCCTTCTTCCTCCCGCGCCGCGTTGAGGTTCACGAGGGCCTTTTCGACCGCCTCGACCAGCAGCCGCACGACCCGTTCTTCGTCGTCCTCTCCCTGCGCTGCGGTGAGGACGCCGTCGCGTTCAGACAGCCACGCCGCGCGGTCCCGGACCGGCCCCCCCGCGAGTTCTTCGAGTTCTGTCAGCGCGTCCAGGTAGGATTGCGCGAGCGTCTCATCCACGAGGATCCGGTTCCCGAATGTCCCCCCCGCCTCGACTGCGATCTTTATCTCCACGCGGCCGCGGGCGAGGCGCGCCTGCGCTTTCGCCCGTATGATCGGCTCGTAGGCATTCAGCGCCGGCGGCATGCGTATCGACAGCTCCAGATACCGGTGATTCACCGAACGGCACTCGGCGCGAAACGACCTGTTCTGTTCCGCCGCGACGGCCCTTCCATATCCTGTCATACTTTTAGGCATAGTCATTTCCCCCGGCCGCCCCCGGACGGCCGGTCCCTTCTTTCTCAGTTGCGCGATCTTCCGGGAAATCCCCGGGCACGCCGTCCTCCCCGACGAGAAGCGGCCGGAACTGCCGCTGGTCCGATGAAGTCAATACATACCGGACGCCACGTATCTCTGGATTGGATAAGTAGAGAGGCACGGGGTGATGGATATGTCCGAACAGACAGATATCGATCCCCTCTTCTTCCAGACGTCCGCTCAGAAGGGACGGCGCCCCCTGTTCCGTAAACGGCGGGTAGTGCATCAGCGCGATGGACACCCGCTCCTGTTTCTCTTGCTGTTTCAGCCTTTTCAGCGCATCGAGGGACAGGTTCAGGCGGATGACTTCGCGGTTGAATATCTTTTCGTCTTCTTTCGTAAACGCGTCGTCCTGGGGCAGAACCCATCCGCGCGTACCGCACAGATAGAACCCCGCGATGACGCGCGCGTCGTTGCGGAGGAAATGCAGCGTGCGAAATCCCCGGAGGGCAAAGAACTGTTCCATTTTTCTTAACGTCGTCCACCAGTAATCGTGGTTTCCGCGGAGCAGAATCTTCTCGCCGGGAAGGCTGTCAAGCAGCTGAAAATCGAGCCTGGCCTCTTCGAGCGAGTTCCCCCAGGAGATATCGCCGCCGATAAGCACGGCGTCGCCGTCCGAGACAACGCGGTTCCAGTTCCCGGCGATGCGTTCCACGTGGTTCTCCCAGCGGCGCCCGAAGACATCCATCGGTTTGTCGACGGATTGCGCCAGATGGAGATCGGATATCGCAAAAAGTTTCATCTCCCGCCTTTCCGGTTATGCCTCATGCTGCGCTTCGCGCGGCTCATGGAAATGGCGGTACACGGCTTCCGCCACCGCGCGCGGGATGCCTTCGACGCCCATCAGCTCCTCGAGCGCGGCTTCGCTTATTTTCCGGCTCGTCCCGAAATGCTGCAGGAGCCGTTTCCTCCGGGCGGGACCGACGCCGGGAATCGATTCCAGCGCGTAGCGCGTCGCGCTCTTCTCGCGCGCCTTCCTGTTGTGGCGCAGGGCGAAGCGATGCGCCTCGTCCTGAATCGCCGTCAGAAGATGCAGAAGGCCGAGCCTGTTCGCGCGCTCATCTTCCGATTCGCACGGCTCCCCGCCGCTACGCGGCGGCTCTTCGAATACGGGCGCTACCGCCGCGCGGTCTCCGGCTATACGCCGCGGCGCCGCCGGCGCGAGTTCGACGATGGCGCCGGACGGGAGCGCGAGGCCTCGCGTCCGGTGGCGGTCATCCTTGACCATCCCCGCGGCCGGGATGCCCGCTTCCCGCGCCAGGGGGAGAACAGCGGCTACGTGTCCTTTGCCCCCGTCGACGAGGATGAGGTCGGGTCGGTTCCCGAAAGATTCCTCGCTGAGGCGGGCGAGCCGGCGGCTGACGACCTCGGCCATCGCCCTATAATCATCGATCCCCTCAAAGCTCCTGATCGCGAAGTGCCGGTAGGAGGAGCGCTCGGGTTTGCCCTGGCGGAAGACGACCATGGATCCCGACCGGACGCCTTTCCCGTGGTGGGAGATATCGAAGGCTTCAATGCGCACGGGAGACCGCCCGAGCCCGGTGAGATCGCCGAGGAGGGCTAATGTCTGTTCGATCGCGTGCGGGTCGGAGCCCCGCGAAAGCGCGCGCCTTGTCAACGCCCGGTCGGCATTTTTCATCGCGAGATCGACCAGGGATTTTTTGGCACCGCGCCGGGGACAGCGGACGGTCACCGCCCTCCCCCGCTTCGCGCGCACGTAGGCCTGAAGCAGATCCGCTTCGGGGAGCGGCGCCGATACGAGGATTTCCCGCGGGATCTGCGACGGGAGGCGGTAGTGTTCGCGGATAAACGCGGCGAGATACATCGCGTCCGCCCCGCCGCTGTCCTCCGCAAAGGTGTGGACGCAGCCCGTCACGCGGCCATCCCTGACCTCCAGCTTGGCGATAGCGGCTTCGGTTCCGTTGCGCTGAAGCGCCAGCGCATCGCGGTCGCCGCCGGCCACATCGACGACGCGCTGCTGTTCACGCAGGCGGGTGAGCGCCTGCCATTTCTCCCGCAGCGCCGCCGCCTCCTCGAAATCGAGCCTGTCGGCCGCCGCCAGCATGTCGCGGTGCAGGCGTTTAATCAGATCATCCGTGCGCCCTTCGAGGAAGAGGCAGACCTCGTCGATCATCTCCCGATAGGCTTCTTGCGTGATCTTTCCGGCGCAGGGGGCGAGACAGCGTCCGATGTGGGCGTTGAGACAGGGGCGGGCCTTCCCGATGTCGCGCGGGAGATCGAGATGACAGCGCCGGAGAGGGAAAATAGCGGTGAGCGCCTGCAGCGCGCGGTAGATATCGCCGTTCAGCCACGGGCCGAAATAGCGCGCGCCCTCCTCGATATCGCCGCCTATGTGGAAAGCTTTCATCACGCGGGGGAATGCCTCCTGGAGCGTGACATGGATATAGGGGTACTCCCTGTCATCGCGCATGAGAATATTGAAGCGCGGCTGGTATTTCTTGATCAGGGTCGATTCCAGCACGAACGCTTCCAGCTCGTTGCCGCAGATAATCGTGTCGTAAGACGCGATACGGGAGATCATCAGGGCGATCCGGTCGTCGACATCGGGGTTGGGAGTGAAGTAATTCCTGAGGCGCTGCCGCAGCGAATTCGCCTTTCCCACATATATAACAGAACCCGACTTGTCACGCATAAGGTAGACACCGGGTTCTTCAGGCACCAACTCAAGTTGTGCGTTAAAAGCTTTCTGATCGGTATGAAGCTTCGTCATCCGAGAGTCAATCCCCTCCTGACGGTAATCACTCCTGCTCCTGCCGCTTACGCGTCAGCATTCATATACTGTGTGAGTTCATCCAACGCCTGTTCTCTGTCGTCGCCATTGGCCGTCAGCACAAGGTAGTCACCGTCCTCAATCCCCAGAGACAGCACGCCGAGCAGGCTCTTGGCGTTGGCGCGGCGTCCTTCTTTCTCAATGAAAATGCTTGAATTGAAATTAGACGATATCTGGATAAGCATCGCGATCGCCTTCATTAAAGTCTCCTCTTTACAGCGAAAGATGACTTCTTCTCTCGACATGGCGTTCCTCCGTTTCGGCAATTCAGGCACGACAGGAATAAAATTTGTATAGTTAGTATAAAAAGGATTCGCGGATTTTGTCAATTCATGTTTGAACAGCTAAACGCCATAAAAACCTAAAAACTTTGTCGTTCCAACCATGATTTTGACGGGATTCCGCGCATCAGAAGAGCGGATTCACCCGTATCGCGGTAGTACCCCCGCCTCTCGCCGACTTTCAGAAACCCGCAGCGCTCATACAGGGCGCGCGCCGCCGTGTTCGTCTCCCTGACTTCGAGGATCCAGGATGTCCTGCCGTGCGCCTCAGCGATCGCGGCCATCGCCGTCATCAGCATCCGGCCGAGCCCTCTCCTGCGCCGGGAGGGATCGACGGCAATGCTCAGGATTTCCATCTCATCGGCGAGCCACTGGCTGATCGCGAAACCGGCCGGTTCCCCGCCGTCCGGCTTCTCGTCGGCTGACGGACAGACCACGATGACGCCGGGGTCACGCCCGATAAATCCGGCGATCCCCGCCCGCCCCCACGGGACAGGTTTGGCGGCCTCCTCGAGGGAAACGAGCCTTTCGAGATCGCCCGCAACCGCGCTGCGCACGACCCAGACCGACCCGTCACGCGCCGCAGAACGCCTGTTAAACGCGCCGGAAGGTTCCCGGTCTTCCATCATCGGCTCACAGGTTTCGCGCGCTCAGCGGACGAGAGGAGCCCGTAGCGGGCGTCCAGGAGGAAAGGATCGGTTTCGGCCAGTCCGCGTTCAACGTTTGCGGCCGCGATCCCGGCGACAACGGAAGCGCGGATCATCCGAAGATGAGGCGGCGCGTACTCAACCTGGAAAGGAAGCGCGAGATGACCGTCCTCTACGGCGCGCCGGAGGACTTCGATGCCGTCACCGGTGACCAGGACTTTCTCATCCGGCCTCACCCGCGCGCCGACTTGTCTGATCAGTTCGCCGACCGGCCGCGGCTCGTCATCGAGGACACGTTCTTCGCCCCGGAACAGACTCGCGAATACGCGCCCGCCGCGCGCGTCGAACAGCGGCAGCACGGGGCGCGCATCGAAAACAGCGGACCGCGCGCAGGCATAAAGGGAAGAGACCCCGACGGCTTTCGCGCCGACGGCGTACGCCATCGCCTTGACCGCGGCGAGTCCGATGCGTATGCCCGTAAAAGATCCCGGCCCCGTCGTCACGGCGAAAAGATCGACATCCTGCAGGCGCAGACCGGCCTGCTGAAGCACGTATTCAACGGCCGGCTGGAAGGTGATGCCGTGGCGGTATCCCGCCGCCAGCAGCCATTCCGCGACGGGCAGGCCGCCACGCAGCACGGCGACGGACAGCGTCCTGCCCGAGGTATCCGCTCCAAGCGTTATCATCGTCCCCCCGTTTCCTTTCCATCCCACATTTGGCGCAGACGGACGGCGCAGCTCTCTCTCCCTTCGGGAAAAGTGAGGCGGATGACGCGCTCATCGTCCGTTTCGCCGAATTCGATCGCGAGTTCGATCGCGCTCCCGGGAAGCGCATGGCGCACGCGGTCCCCCCATTCGATCAGGGTGATCCCGTCCTGATACGCGATTTCATCGAACCCGTGGTCGATGAAATCAGCCGCCCCGGTCAGGCGGTAAGCGTCGAAATGGTTCAGCGCCGGCTTCCCCTTTTCCAGCGGTTCATGGATGTGAAGGATATTGAAAGTCGGGCTGGAGACATGGCCTTTGACCCGGAGACCCTCCGCGGCGCCGCCGGCGAGACAGGTTTTGCCCGCACCGAGATGCCCCGTCATCAGGACCACGTCGCCCGGACGGAGCACGCGCGCGAGAAGACTGCCGAGTTTCCTCGTCTCCTCAGAAGAGTGTGTGACAACGGTAAAAGTCAATGGTTCTCTCCTCGCGGCGCCTGTTGATCGGAGTCAGCTGATCGCTCCGCCGCAAGCCGCCGGCTGTCCTTCCTCTTTACAAAAATCCGCTATACCCCCTGCCGATGCGCTCCGGAAAGAAGCGGTCTTTCACGCACGCAGAAAGTGGCAGAGCCCGGCCCTGCCACTTTTTACACACGACTCGTTCGCATATCCATGCGATGGTTTCGCCTGTCGGGCGATTAACGCTTGGAGAACTGAGAAGCTTTTCTCGCTTTTTTGAGACCGGGCTTCTTGCGCTCTTTGACACGCGCGTCTCTGGTGAGGAATCCGCTCTTCTTCATCGTCGCCTTGAATTGCTCCGCGTCCGCGTCCACGAGCGCGCGGGCGATCCCGTGGCGGATTGCTCCCGCCTGGCCGGCGATCCCGCCGCCGCGCACGTTGACGACCACGTCATAGCGGTCGAGCACGTTCGCTGCCGCCAGGGGCTGGCGCACGATCGCGCGGAGCGTCTCCATCGGGAAATACTCTTCAAACGATTTGTCGTTTACTGTCACTTTGCCGGAACCCGGGTAGAGCCTGACGCGCGCGACGGCTTCCTTCCTGCGCCCTGTTCCGTAGAAAAATCCTTGCTGGTTAGCCATATCTCTGTTCTCCCGTCACTATAACTCGATTTTTTCCGGCTTTTGCGCCTCATGCTTGTGGTTCGGTCCCGCGTATACTTTCAGTTTGCGGAACATTGAACGCCCGAGCGCATTCTTCGGCAGCATGCCGCGGATGGCACTCTCGAGCGCGCGCTCGGGATGCGTCGCGATCAGCCGCTCGAAGGGCACTTCGCGCAGGCCGCCCGGATAACCGGTATGGCGTCGGTAAAGTTTCTGCTCTTCCTTCTTGCCGGTGACCCGGATCTTGTCCGCGTTCACGACGATAACAAAATCCCCCATATCCATATGGGGCGTGTACTCCGGCTTATTCTTCCCGCGCAGGATGGCCGCGATCTCGGTCGCGAGGCGCCCTAAGACTTTGCCCTCCGCGTCCACGAGATACCACCGGCGATCCACATCGCTTGCTTTCGGCATATACGTTTTCATTCTTAATAATCTTCCTCCAACTATGACACGTGCGGCGCCGGAAGCGCAGCACGTGCCCCATCTTAACAGGAAGAGAATCGCCTGTCAACACGAATTTCAAAATATCTCAGCATATCGGCAGAATTCGCCTGTTTCTTCCATTATTCGATGTTTTTCGATCACACGATACAACATTAACAACAGGAACCGTTCTACCGCCCGGAGAGAATAGCGGTCGTCGACCAAGTGCCGAAGATACAGAGAGGCTGCCTCTCCGGGCAGCCTCTCCGTATCAACCGAGATTGGTTTTTTCTTAATCCATGGCTCTCCTTCTGCGCCTGATCAGCAGCAGAGCGCCATACGCGATGAGCATCATCCCCATCCATGAGTAGCTCCCCAGGCTCTCGCCTGTCTTAGGAGGCGGAGGAACCGGTTTATGGGAGTTCGTAATGACATACTGGCCATCTTTCTCCACAATGAGCGCTGTATACCCTTCGACCGCTTTCTCGTTCACCGAGTACACGATCTTCTTCTTATTCTTGTATTCATCCAGATCGGTGAAGGTACCCATCCACTTATTATCCGCGGTCAGTACCAGCGTCTTCCCGGTGTCCACACCGTCCGCCAGCAGCTGAACCGTGATGCTCTTCGGACGTGAGCCGTCCTTATCGTCCTCGTCGTCCCAGACCTTCGTCACCTGGACGCTGGTCTTGGGCGATGTATAGGTATTGTTAAACTCTGTATCTTCAGGATACTCTGGCGTTACGGCTAGTTTGCCATTCCCAGCGTCTGCTACTGTGACAGTCACTGTCACAATCATCTTGTCGTATGACATTCCGATTTCAGAACCCGCGACCTCAACGATCGTGTAGGTGTAGGTCTTGCCAATGTCGTCTTGCGTATAGCTGATGGGGTCAAAGGTCACGCTGCCGTCCGCCGC
>JAKPXB010000027.1 GCA_029570375.1 Bacillota bacterium
GGCGGCCAGCACGTCAACAAGACGAGTTCCGCCATCCGCATTACGCACCTTCCGACCGGCGTTGTGGTCACATGTCAGGATCAGCGGTCACAGCACAAGAACAGAGATAAGGCGATGGCGCACCTTCGCGCTATTCTCCTCGACAAAGCGGAGCGCGAGCGCGCGGACGCGATAGCCAGCGAACGCAAGAGCCAGGTGGGATCGGGCGATCGAAGCGAGCGGATCAGAACATACAATTTCCCTCAGTCCCGCGTCACGGATCACCGGATCGGCTTGACACTTTATAAACTCGACCGGATTCTGGCGGGAGAGCTGGATGAAATTATCGACGCGCTGCAGATCGCTGAACACGAAGCGGCACTGCAGGCATAATGGGAAGGGTACCGGACAACAGATGGGATGGAAACGCGAGTTTTACTGGTAGAACACCCGATTGAACAGTCTTTATTTGCGGAAGCCGGAACGGCGCTTGCCAACGGCCGGATCGTCGCGTTTCCGACAGAAACCGTGTACGGCCTCGGCGCCTCGGCGTATCTTCCGGCGTCTGTGCGTGAAATTTTCCGTCTGAAAGGGCGGCCATCCGATAACCCGCTGATCGTTCACCTTTTGTCCGCGGATGATCTGGAAGGAGTGGTATCGTCGGTCCCGCCGGCGTTCCGCGTGCTGTACGACGCGTTCTCTCCCGGACCGCTGACGTATGTGATGCCGCGGGGAGAGCGCATACCGCCGGAAGTTTCTGCAGGCCTTCCGACTGTCGCTGTCCGATTCCCTTCGCAGCCTGCCGCCCGTGCCCTTATTGCCGCCGCCGGCGTTCCTGTCGTCGCGCCTTCGGCAAATGTCTCCGGCAGACCGAGTCCGACAAGAGCGCGCCATGTCCTTGACGATTTTGCGGGGCGGATTCCCTGGGTGATCGATGACGGACCGTGCGAGGTTGGCCTTGAATCGACTGTGATTGACCTGACGAGCGATCCGATCCGGATTTTGCGGCCGGGTGTCGTGACGGCTGAAGCGATTCTCATGAAGACGGGAATCGAAGTCGTCTCCTGGAAGGACACCGCGACAGAAGAGGAGATGGAGAGGCCTCCCGCGCCCGGGATGAAGTACCGCCACTACGCCCCGAAAGCCGAGGTACACATCGTTCTCCCGGAAAAAGACCGCTCGTTCGCCGGGAGTTTTCTGGAGGCGATCCGCGATTCGGAGGCGCGCACGGGGGTTTTTTTCAGCGAATCGACCTGGAATGAACTCCGAAAGTATGCGGAGACACTGCCCCCGGCGCTTGATGTCTACACTTATGAGGGGGAGAGAGATCTCACGCGGGCGGCGCGCTTTTTGTTCGACGCGATGCGCACGCTCGACGAGAGAGGCGTCGAACACATCTACGCCGAAGGATTCGAGGGAGATGAGGCGGCCGCGTACATGGACCGGCTGACCCATGCCGCGGGCGCGGCGGATGACCGAATCCCCGAAGCCGGGACGGAACCCGGAGCCTCCGGCGGGCTGATTCTGTTCATCTGCGAAGGAAATACGTGCCGCAGCCCTATGGCGGAGGCGCTGTTCAACGATCGGTTCGGCGGGACAATCTGGCGCGCTGCTTCGGCCGGTTTGTCCACCGTTCCCGGATGGCCTGTCTCGGATCAGACACTGCAGGCGCTGAGAGAATTCGGGATTGAAGCGGAGGGGAAGGTTTCCAAGCCTGTTGACCTTTCCATGCTGAAGGAAGCGAAGCTGGTTGTGACTATGACGACAGGTCAGCGGGAGAGACTTCGGGAAGCCGCTCCCGCGTTCAGCGAAAAAATCATCTCAATGGCGGATATCTCAGCGCATGCCCGCGATATCGCCGATCCTTTTGGCGAAGGGATGGCGTCCTACCGGCGCGTCCGCGATCAGATTAACGAGTCGCTGGAAGATTTGTTTTCGCTGTTGCAGCAGCGGTGAGTCCGGCGCCGGACGCCGGGTTTCAAACCCGAGCGGCGCGGACAGCGGCCAATCCGCCGTCATTTTCGTTCCGGGCGGATTTTTTCTCATTCCGGCGCGCTATACTCTATAGAAACGCGGGGTTCGTATTGACGAGTCTTCCATTTCCGTGCTAGAGTATGTCTCGCCTGTGAAAACAGGCAGAGTCCTCGCTCTGTAAAAAGACAGAGCCGTAAAGTCCGGGAGGAGGTAAATAATCCCATGACGAAAAAATATGAATTGATCTATGTCCTGAACGGTACACTTCGGGCGGACGAACTGAGAGCGCAGATGGAGCGCGTTCGCAGTGTTGTGGAAGCATCGGGGGAGATTGTTGACACCATTGAATGGGGCCGGCGCCGTCTCGCCTATGAGATTCAGGACATCCGCGAGGGGTACTATGTCCTCGTGTATTTCAACGCGGAACCGGAAGCGCCGCGCGAGATTGAGCGCTTGCTGCGCATCGCCGATTATGTGCTCCGATTCCTCATTGTGGTCGCGGAAGGCGATTTTGTTCCCACGGGGAGGCGTACACTAGACGAAGAGCCTACCTACCAGCCGGCGGAAGAGACATCGGAGGATGCCGAAGCCGCGGCGGATGAGCCGGCAGGGGATGCCGAACCGGATTTCCCTGAACCGGATGAAGAGAAGGAAGCCGGCGACGGTATGGAAGCATGGCCGGCTGAGATGAATTAATCCCCGCTGATTTGTCTTACGACAGAAAGGACACATGATGAACAAAGCAATCCTAATGGGAAGACTGGCGCGGGATCCGGAAATCCGGACGACGCAGAGCGGAGTCTCCGTCTGCAACTTTACGGTTGCCTGCGATCGGCGGAGCCGTGCCGCCGATGGGACGTGGCAGAATCAGGCCGATTTTATTCCCTGTGTCGCGTGGCGCCAGCAGGCTGAATTTGTGAACAGATATTTCAGCAAAGGCGACCGCATCCTCGTTTCCGGTTCTATCCAGCCGAGAAACTGGGAAGACCAGAACGGTCAGCGCCGCTACACAACAGAGATAATCATTGAAGAAGTCGAGTTCTGTGAGTCAAAGCGTGGTGAACGACGTGACGTGCCGGGCGATGATCGCACAGACCGCGTGTCAGCGATGACCGTGGAGAGCGGCGGGGACAGTTTCCTCCCCACTCCCGATGAAGATACCTCTCTACCGTTTGATTTTTAATTTATTTTTGCCGTGAAGGAGTCAATAGAAATGTCAGAAACAAAGAAACGCGGAAGCTACCAGGGTCAGAGGCGGTTTGGCCGCAAGAAGTATTGTGTTTTTTGCGCGGATCACATCGACCATATCGACTATAAAGATGTCAACACACTGCAGCGTTACACAGCGGAGAATTTCAAGATTCTTCCGCGCCGAATGACGGGCACATGCGCGCGTCACCAGCGCAGCCTGACGAACGCCATCCGCCGTTCGCGCCAGGTCGCACTGCTGCCTTACAAAGCAGAATAATCCATTCATCCGTTTTATAGCCCCCGTGCCCGTGAACATATCGCCGGTACGGGGGCTTTTTCTCTTTTTATAAACATATAGCCTCCGGAGAATGTTTTGGGGTATCATAGAGTACCGATACGAATTGAGGGAGGAAAAAGATGAAAGTACTACTTCTGGAGAGTGTCAAAGGTCTCGGCCACGCCGGTGATGTCGTCGAAGTCAAGCCGGGATATGCCAACAACTACCTCTTCAAACGCCATCTCGGCGTCGCGGTCACGAAAGACAACATGAACACCGTTGAGATGAAGCGGCAGGCGAAAATAAAAGATGAGGAAAACAGACTTGAGCGCGCGCGCGAAATAGCCGCCGCCGTCGACGGAAAGCATTTTATCTGCGAGGCCAAAACAGGATCCGCGGGGCGTCTGTACGGAACCGTCACAAGCCAGAATATCGCCGATCTGCTGTCGAAGCACGGCTATGAGGTTGACAAGCGCGATATCACCATCGGCGAACCGATCAAAACGGTCGGCACGCATCAGGTGACACTCCGACTGCATCCCGACATTTCCGTTGATTTCCACATCGATGTAAAGGCTGATCTGGGATGAGAAACGAACCGCTCTCGCTCCCCGGTGACCCTGTGAAGCTGTCGGAACGGTTGAAGGGGCACGCTCTTCCCCACAATGTCTCGATGGAACAGTCGGTGCTCGGCTGCGCCATGATGAGGCTGGAAGCGCTGTCCGCGATGATCTCGAAGCTCCGATTCTCCGACTTCTACGACCCGCGCCACCAGCTCATCTTCGAAGCGATCGAGACACTGCACCTCAACCAGAAGCCGTGCGATATTCTGACGGTCACGAATCAGCTCATCCTGAATGAAAACATCGGGAAGGCGGGCGGTCGCGAGTATATTACATCGCTTCCGGGGTCGGTTCCGTTCTCAGTCAATTACGATTCTTATATCAATATTGTTAAAGGGTTGTCGCTCAAGCGCCGCCTCATTATGTCGCTTGACGGCGTTATCGAGCACGCGTTCTCATCCGAATTGGAGGCGGAGCAGCTGATTGAGCTCGCCGCGCAGCGTATTCTCACGATACGTGAAGACGAGGATGATTCCGGACTTGTCAGTATCGGCACGGTCCTCAGCGAACGCATCAACGAACTTCACCTCAAATCGACCGGCGTACGCGTACAGTATCCGAAGACGGGATACCCGAGTCTGGACCGTGTTCTGGGCGGTCTGCGGAAGGGAGCTCTCTATGTGCTGGCATCCCGCCCCGGCGTCGGGAAATCGGCGCTGTCGCTCAACATCGCGCATAATATCGCGCGCTATTACGACGCCGTCATTGCCATTTTCTCGTTGGAAATGAGCAAAGAAGAGGTCGCGACGCGCCTTCTGTCGTCGAAGACGGCGATGTCCTTTCAGCAGCTTGAGACACTGGATCAGAAGGACAAGGCCTCGTGGGACAAGATTGCCGCCAGTCTGGGCGAGCTCTACAACGTTCCCCTCTACATTGACGACCATTCGTCG
>JAKPXB010000011.1 GCA_029570375.1 Bacillota bacterium
CGGCGACACCCGAGACGTAGGAGTGGAAATTGATGGGACGGCCGACCTCTTCTTCGATGAGATCCAGTGCCCGGCGCGTGGCGCGGCACTGTTTCCGCGTCACGGGAATACCGCCGATACCCTGTGTCGTCCCTTCGAGCAGGGAATCGATATGAGACTGGCCGGCCGTCCGGATGACCATCATGTGGTCTGCACCGTTCCAAGCGGCCATCCGCATGCGGCGCACATCATCTTCGAACCGGCCGGATGCGATTTCCGTCGTGATCACGCAGTCAGGCTGCGGGTCGATAAAACCGAAACCGCGGCTCCCCGGAAGAGGAACGGACATCTGAAGCGGTTCCGATGTCTCAAGGTATTCAAAATCGCCGATTTTCCGTGGTTTTCCCCGCCCTTCACGCCAGTGCCACGGGCGCTTCGGGGAATGATAATTTTCGAGACCGTCGAGAATTTTCCGGATATCAATTCTCTCATCCACCGAAAGCGGAATCGCCGTTTCCCTCGCCGCCAGCTCCTGCTTCTCATCTGCGCCGGCTTCCGGGTGAACGCAGGCAGTTTCGTCCATATCTTCGACGTGAAAACCGTGTTTGTCGGGATCGCGGCTCATGACAACACCTCCCCAAACAGCCCGGCGGCCACATCCCAGTACCTGCCGTCCGCGAGAGCAAGACCGGCATCCCGGACAGGAATTTTCAGCTCATCGGATACTCTCCATACGACATGGCCCGCGCCTCTTCCCATCAGCCCATGATCAATGACGCCGCGCACGATCGCCTGGGCTTCAAGACTGGAAAAACCCATGCGAAGGAGTACGCTTCGCTCAATCGCGGGGGTTGTGTATTCTCTGCCGGCCTGCAGAAGCGGATCGACGATCTTATCCGCCAGCTCCCAGAAGTACGAGAATAACTCCTCATCCGAAAGATGCGCGAGATGACGGCGGCGTTCTTCAAACGCTGCCCTATCCCCTGTTTTTTGCCTTTCACTGCCGGACATTCTGATGATACTCCTCTCCTGAAATGATCACGTTAAAAAACTGCCGCCATGGATATGGAGGCAGTCTTCGCGGGTCTTATTCTATCAATGTTCGATCATCGCCTTTATCTCTTCGACACTGCAATGGATCTCCTCTGCCATGTAAGTGAGTTCCTCATCGGTCCACGGCCCGCCGTCCGCTGTGAGACGGCGCAGGGCGGACGCGCGGAGACGCCCCATATCGTAATCGCGTACGCGGATCAGCGAAGGATGCGCAGGCAGAACGATTGACTCGCCGGGCACTTCTTCTTCGGGATCCCCAATATAGACGTGAACGCCGTTCTGTTTCGCGAAGGTCAGCTGGGGCATCGGGTGTTTGCCCGCTCCTGTGTACTCTGTTTCCTGAACGACGATTGTCTGCTCCTCAGGAAGCGTCTGCGCGAGAGCGAACGCCGCAGCGAGTGATGTATTGCCGGCTGGCCCGCGTTCAATCCCCTCGAGCGACGCCAGCATTTCCGTTGTGTAAAACACCTCGCCCTGTTTGACAAGCAGATAGCGGTCGATGTACCGCAGAGCGCGCGCGGCATTTCTCGGTACGTCGCTCCTGTCAGGAAGCGACGCGAAGGGAATGCCAAAACCTGTGTGGCCGGTTGTAAATGATTTTCGGTTGAAATCCCGGTCAGACGCCATGGAGAGGCCGGAGAGATCGACGCTCGCCGCATACACTTTTGTCGTGCGGAGACCGGCTTTCAACAGGCCTCTCGCCGTACCGGTGAGGTTGCCGCCCCCCGCCTGTGTCGCGATGACGACATCGGGAAGCAAATGGTAATCCTCGCGGCACTGGCGCGCGATTTCATATCCGAGCGTTTCAATACCCGCGATTGCGGAAGGCGAATAGAGAGACGCGTTATAAAATCCAGTCTCCTCCAGGAGCTGAAGCGCGTGGTAAAAGAGCTCAGGTCCCACCGTCAGCTGGACGACCTCCGCTCCGAGCGCCTCGCATTTTCTCTGCTTCTCAAGAATCTCCGGCTGACCGACGAGTTCGCTGTCGAAGCACTCCTGTATCACAATGCACTTCAGTCCGAGCTTCGCCGCCATACTGGCGACAGCGGCTCCGTAGTTCCCGGATGTCGCGGCGATTACTCCCTTGTATCCCTTGCGTTTCGCGTCCCAGACGGAGAGAGCCGCCCGGCGGGCCTTGAAGCTTCCCGACGGGTTCGCGGCTTCATCCTTGATCAGAATGCGGGCTCCGAAACCGGGCTCAGCGATTTTCCTCGCAAGCGCCGTGATATTTTTCACCTCGAGCAGAGGTGTGTCACCGACACCGAGTTCTCTTTGAATGGTGACGACTTCATCAATTGAGATGCCGATGTCCCGCATCATGGCTTCGTAGTCGAATACAATCCCGCCACGCTCGTAGTCATCGTAATTGATACCGAGAGACTGGCGCATAATCTCGTTTTGCCGGGCCATGACGGCTTTGTATGACATATCTTTCATTTCGACTCACCTCCGAACAGAACATCACATACCTGTTTATGGACAGCCAGGAGTTCCGGCACGAAATCTCCGAAGGTATGTGTGGGCGCCATCGGGCGGTCGGCAAGTTTTCCTTTCACCTGACGGCCGCTCATTGTTTTGACGTTAACGATGTCGCCTGTCAGAGCTGATTCTTCCTGCAGGAACCCTTTTGTAAAAGCGAGAAGCGGTGTTTTTTTCGTGTCTTCCGGTACCTGGGGCGCGCGCTCGCCGACGGGAAGAATGACGGTCTCAATAGAAACGAGATCTCCCCGGAGATAGCGATGCTTGCGGGCGCGGCGCACCTGATCAGCGTAATTGCCAAGGATACAGCGCGGGACAGGGAGGTCGAGCATCGACCGGAGTCCCGGCTCCGCGGCAAGGACATGCGGGATCATGTTGACAACCATCGCGATGGTTCCGATCCCGCCCGGCGTCTCCGGTACGATCGAAACGTTCATGTCGTAGCCATCCGCATGGATAGTGATGTAATCGCCTGTATGGACACCCTCATCCTCGGGACAGATCTGCTGCGGGTGATCGAGATGAATAAAAACTTCGCCATCCGCCGTTTTGCCGTAACTCTGCTGGCGGATGCCGGCGAGGTGTCCTTTCTTCGCTTCGCCATAGGCCGATTTTCTGTCGACATGGGTGATAATCGGATCGCGCGTCTGCTCAACTTCGGTGAGATGGACGCCCATGCCGGCTGCGATCATCCCGATGGACTCCGGGAACCCGACATGTCCTGCAAGGCTTTTCTCTGCCATACGCTTTTCAAATTCTTCGACGGATATGCCCACTCCCTGCTCAACCATCACCGCTTTTCCGAAAGGAGCGAGGTCGTTGATGCGCGCCGCCTCAATTGAATGAACATGCTCACAGGTACCGCTCACAGCGAGAATCAGGTAGTCGAGAACAAATCCCGGATTGATGCCGGTGCCGAGAATCGCGACACCGCGCTTTCTCGCAGCCATATCTATCTTGTCGGCGAGTTCTTCATTCTGCGCCCAGGGCCAGGCCATTTCTTCCGCTGTTGATATGACGTGTACGCCTCGGTCCAGACAGAACATTATTTTTTCGTATTGGGCTTCAACAAAAGAATCCGTCGCCAGAATGACAATATCGCAAAGATCGCGCCGGACAATCTCTTCTTCTCTGTCCGTGATCACAACGGGCTTCCGCCCTTCCCGGTCGACACCGAGGTACGCGTAGACTTCCTGACCGACCAGACGGTCCCATTTATCACAAACGCCTGAGATGACCAGTCCCTTCTTGGAAGCAATCATCCGTCCGATGCCGCTTCCCATGGCGCCGAAGCCCCACAGCGCAACCCTGATATCTCTCATCTTTCTCTCCTCTCCTCCGGCATCCGCGGTCTCATCAATACAGGCTGATATGTGTTCCTGTCTTGCCCTTAATGCCGTCATCGGCTTTTTCCAGCGATGTCACAAGCGCGGTGCGCCATCTGCCTGTTTTCGCGAAAGCGATACTCGCCTGAACTTTTGGAAGCATTGAACCGGACGCGAAATGGCCTTCCTGCATGTAGTGTTCCATCTCTCTGACCGTGACTTTATCAAGCCACTTCTCCTGTGGTTTGCCGTAGTGAAGCGCGATTTTTTCAACAGCTGTCAATATGATTAAAATATCGGCATCGATCATGGTGGCGAGAACACATGACGCGAAATCTTTGTCAATCACGGCTGCGACGCCTTCCAGCCTGTTGTCTTTCCTGATCACGGGGATACCGCCTCCGCCGACGGTGATGACGATCTGTCCGGCCCTGATCAGGGCTTTCACTGTTTTGCTCTCCACCACCTCTAGCGGCTGCGGCGAGGCGATCACGCGGCGATAACCGCGCCCCGCGTCTTCTCTCATAATATAGCCGGTCTCAGCGGCAATCCTCACGGCTTCATCACTGCTGTAGAACGGACCGATCGGCTTCGTCGGATGGCTGAATGCCGGATCGTTTTCATCGACGACAACTTGTGTGATAATCGTTGAAACCGGGCGATCGATTCTCCGCGACAGAAGCTCTTCGCTCAGCGCGTTCTGCAGATGGAATCCGATGTAACCCTGGCTCATCGCTCCGCATTCGGGGAAGGGCATGCGCGGCACATTCCCGCTGCTGAAAGCGAGATTGATCATACCGACCTGCGGACCATTCCCGTGCGAGATCACGACTTCGTGACCGGATTCAATCAGGTCAGCAATCGGTTTTGCCGTCTGACGTACGAGCTCACGCTGTTCTTCCGGTTTATGGCCGAGAGCGTTTCCGCCCAGCGCAACGACAATTCTCTTTTTCATGTTTCATGCACCTCCGAAAGAGATTAGAAATGATATATCTATTCTATACGAGCAAGCCCGCGTCCGTCATTCTCTTTTTTACCGTCCGATCGTGGCAACCATGACAGCTTTGATCGTATGGAGCCTGTTTTCCGCCTCGTCGAAGACGCGTGAATGCTTGCTGAGGAAGACATCATCGGTCACTTCCATCGCTTCGAGCCCGTACTCTTCGTGGATCTGGCGCCCGATCGTCGTATTCAGATCATGAAAAGACGGCAGGCAGTGGAGGAAAATTACCTGATCATTCCCTGTCCGGCGAAGCATTTCCGCGTTCACCTGGTAATCTTTCAGAAGGCGGATGCGTTCCCCGAAGAAGGCTTCTTCACCCATGGAAACCCATACATCTGTATAGATGACATCTGCCCCTTCGACAGCCGCGATATCCTCCGCGCACGTGATCGCCCCACCTGTCTTCTCCGCGAGATCTTTCATTTCGCTGACAAGCGTTTGTTCCGGCCACAGTTCTCTGGGAGCGAGAGCGACAAAATCCATCCCGAGTTTCGCGCAGCCGATCATCAGTGAATTGCCCATGTTGTTCCGGGCATCGCCGACATACACAAACTTGACTTCATTCAACGGTTTGTGAACGTATTCACGGACGGTCATCATATCGGCGAGAACCTGCGTCGGATGATACGTATCCGTCAGGCCGTTCCACACAGGGACACCCGCATATGCGGCAAGCTGTTCGACTGTTTCCTGCTTGAACCCGCGAAACTCAATCCCGTCATAGAATCGGCCGAGGACTCTTGCCGTGTCCTGAATCGATTCTTTTTTATTCATCTGTGAGTCTGCGGATCCCAGGAATGTCACCCCGGCGCCTTCATCCATCGCCGCCACTTCAAAAGCACAGCGTGTTCTTGTCGAAGTCTTTTCAAAGAGGAGGACTACATTTTTTCCGCGCAGCGAATCCCCCTGAATTCCGAGGCGCTTTTTCGTCTTTAATTCAGACGCGAGATCGAGCAACCACATGATTTCATCCGATGAAAAGTCCTTCAGTGTGAGGAAATGTCTGCCTTTAAGATTAACAGCCATACATTGTTCTCCTTTATATTCAATTAATTCTTATCATATCAGCCCGCGCGTCCTGAATAAACAATGATCTGTCAAAACAGCGAGAGAATGGTCGCGGGAGGAACAGATGATCTCCCCGGAACCGCCACAGGCACAGGTAACCGCGGCAGAACCAAAAACACCCGGCGCACTTGAGCCCGGCGGCTAATGGAACACAGGACGCAGGCCCCGCAGATCGGTCGACTCGATATCAGTCGAGCGGCTCGCGCCACAGCGGCATAGACATGCAGCGGGGACCGCCCCGCCCGCGGGAGAGCTCTGATGCGGGAATCTCATGCAGTTTGACACCTGCCTCCCTCAATAAGCGGTTGGTCACCCTATTTCTCTCGTATACGACGACTTCGCCCGGCGCGATGGCCAGCGTATTGGACCCGTCATTCCATTGCTCGCGCTGCGCGTCGATTTTGCTGGTTCCGCCGCAGCGGATGAGTTCAACTTCAGACAACCCGAGACAGCTCTTCAGGACATCTTTCAACTGGCCGCCCTTGCTGGCTATGCGTAGTGTTCCGGACTTATCTTTCGTGATATCGTAAATCTCCAAAGGACCTTCTATCTCCGGATGGATAGTGAAAATATCGCGGTCGACCATCGTGAAAACCGTATCAAGGTGCATGAACGCACGCTTCTCGGGAATAAAAAACGCTAAGACGTGCTCAAATCCCATGTCGCTGTGAAGAATACGGTTCACCAGCGTTTTGACCGCCGCCGTCTCCGTTCGCTGCGAAATCCCGATCGCCAGAACGGTCGGCGAAAGGACAAAGATATCGCCGCCCTCGAGCGTGGCATTCTCACTTCTTCGGTAAAAAGACGGACAGCCTTCAAAATACGGATGATATGTCGTAATGTACTTCATAAGCAGCGTTTCTCTTCTGCGTGTCTCCGTCCACATGCAGTTGATCGTAAAACCCGTGCCGATCGCGGTCATCGGATCGCGCGTATAGTAAAGATTCGGTATCGGATCAAACCAGAGCGTTTTCTTGCTGTCGAGCAAATCAAGATTGGCGTGATTAAACGACACCTCTTCGCGGCGCAGACCGGCCACAGCCACGGAAACAATCTGGTTGGGATCTTCCAGATTGAAAAGAAAATCGAAAATTTCGTTCAGATGGCTGCGAAAGACATTCGCCTCTTTTAAAAACTCCTGCAAAAAAGCGCGCCTGATAGCCAAATCTGCCAGGACATCCGCCAACAAATCGGCTACATAGACGACTTCCGCGCCGGTCGCCCGCAGCACATCCGCGAACATGTCATGTTCCCGGCGCGCCACCAGACTATCCGGAATTTCATCGAATAATAATCTGTTCATATTCAAAGGTGTCAGGTTATCCAGTTCACGCCCCGGACAATGCAGCAGCACCCGTTTAATCCGACCGATTTCTGAAAAGATCTGAATTCCCGATGGCTTAATCACAAATACCTCCATTTGGAAAAAAAGCGCATGGGGTTGCCAAAAAAGACGTTCCGCTTTACCCCCTCGCGGAATGCTTATCTAATGAGTATTAGTATACGCATGTATAAAGAAATCAGCAAGTGCCGGCGAGCCAAGAACCCGGAAGATTTTCGCCGGCGGCCGGATATTAAAAGGACAATAAAGAACCGGGGCATTCCCCCGGCTCTCCGGTTATTTCCGCTTTTAACGTCAAGGGATAAGCCATTCCGCCTAGGTGTGCTGACGGCGGCGTTCCTTCGCCTGTGCCCGGCGCTTCTCGATCTCCTGCTCGACAATCATGTCTTTAACTTTCATCAGACGGGTCAGGTTGCCGCGTTCGTTCTCTTCCATTTTCATCGCGATGGAATGGATCGTCTCTTCGAGATTGGGAATCATGACGTATTCGAGTGAGTTGACGCGCCGTCTCGTCCGCTCAATCTCCGCCGCCATCAGGCTCGATTTATGCTCATACGCCGCGAGCTCCATCAGCAGCGGGAGCGCTTCAGCGAGCGTGTCGATCGGCCGGTCCAGTTCTCCTGAAGCCGCCGTCATTCCGTAAGGAAGGCTGCGGCTGGAGATGTCGGCGAGTTCCTCAGGGGCGAAGAAGACCGGAGAACGCACGCTCATGGTATTCTCGCGGCCGACAGACACGGTGAGCACGCCGGATCCTTCTGTCATCAAAGCCGCGTTGACTGTCTCATCGCCGATGGCCGCGCGCGCGAGGAGCATTTCCTTGTGTGACTGCGCGATCAGCGTTTCCACCTTGAGGCGCATCTTGTCCACTTCGAGGACAAGCGCCAGAAACTGACGCATCAGTTCGTCGCGCTTATCCTTGAGAAGCTTATGGCCGCGCCTCGCGATGCGAAGCTGTCCGCGGAGCCGCAGCAACTCCATCCGGTTCGGATTGACGCGCATGACAGCCATCAGTCATCACCCTCCGCT
>JAKPXB010000018.1 GCA_029570375.1 Bacillota bacterium
GGTATGCCCGCGATGCTCTGGATGAAGTACCCGGCAAGATTAGGTGACCGCGTCGAGGGCGCCGCCTTGTTCCGGACGGGGGAAGGCACAAGAAATCCCGGCGGGTATTCAAGCCGTCTGTGGCTGTGGTCGAAAGGTGCCGCGCTCTGCGGACTAGCCGAAGATTGCGAGGTCTGCCGTGTTGATCACGTTCTCTGGACAATACGCCGGTTTCCGGATTGCCTCCGCGACAGAGTGCGCAGGTGTACAACTTCATTTTTCCATGCCGATGGCGGACCTCTTCTGGCGTCGCTTACTCTCGGTGACACGAGCCTCATGAGCGGGATCGAACAGTACCACCTTCGTTTTTCCGGTCTGTCACATCTGACAAGCATATCCGGGACCCATCTCTATTATTTTCTGATGCCTTACCAAGCGATGGCGCGGCGAAGGGGTCATTCATTCCGAAAAAGGATAATAAGCAGGGTACTGCTGGCTCTGATCCCCGGGCTGCTGTGTGGATGGAAGAGCGGTATTGCCCGTGCTTCCCTGACTGTATGCGTGATTCATCTCGATACTGCATGCAGAAAACAGCACGATCCTGTGAACACCCTCCTGTTCGTCGGCATCATCCTTATTCTGATCAATCCATACGGAGTCTGGGGGCAGGCGTTCTGGATGAGTCTGTCAGCCGCAGGGGCGGTCAGCTGCGTGCGGAGTTTGTCGAGCGGGTGGGATACATCTCTCGGCGCATATGACCGGGCGAAAGAGCCGTCTTTCGCCGGCCGGTTTTTTCCCGGAGAAAAGTGCCGCCGTTTATTTCATACGGTTCTCCTGTGTCTTAAGCGCGCTGCCGTCTTTTCTCTGGCGGCGCAGCTAGCGATTCTCCCGTATGTGTGGATGACATCGCCCGGGTTCCAGATCCTGTCTCCTGTTCTGAATGCGGCGGCTGTACCGATAGCGGCCGCGCTGACTGTCGGAGCGTATCCGGCTGTTATCATTCTGTCATTGATACCCGCCGGCTCCCGGTTCACAGAGATAGGCGGCTCATTGTTCGCCGCTGCTCTCCGCCCGGGAACCGGTGTGTTGCAGTGGCTGTCGGGGTGGCCGGCTTCTGTACGGGAGGCATTTATCCCGGTCAGATGGGCTGTGCCGGCCGCCTTGTTAATCCTGATGTGTGCTGTTTATTATTCACGCCGAATTTATGCCGCGAAATTCAGGCGTATTGCTGCATTTCTGACAGCTCTGTGTCTGACCGCCTCTCTTGTTCACGCTGCTGTAAAAGAAGAAGGATGGCGTGTTTTCTTCCTCGATGTCGGCCAGGGGGACGCGACGCTGATTATTTCGCCTGAGGGGAGTACGTGCCTTATTGACGGCGGCGGCCAGGGACATGGCTTCAGGACAATCATTCCCGCCATGCGGTCGTATTCTCTGAGCGCGGTCAATCTCGCGATCGTCACGCACGCCCACAGCGATCACGCTGCCGGGATCATTGAATTAATTGAATGCGGGTTAGTCGAGCACCTCTGTCTGCCCGCTGAGCCTGTACATGCCGTTCCACGGTCAGGCGATGAAACGTGGGAGGAAGACCTGACGGAAATAATTCTTATGACTGCATCGCGGCATGGCGTTCCATGCCATGTCTTAAAGGCGGGCGATCGGCTGGAATCGGGCGGTATGGCGTTCGATGTATTAAACCCGGGGGAGGACAGGACAGACAGCACGCTGAATGATGACTCGCTTGTTCTCCGGATGCGGATGGGAGGGATCTGTATTCTTTTTACAGGTGATTTGACAGAGAAAGGAGAGAAGAGGATCCTCGGTGCGCGCGATAATCTTCTGGCGGACATTCTGCATGTCCCTCACCACGGATCCAAATACTCAAGCAGCGAGCCGTTCCTGCAAGCCGTCTCGCCGCAGAAAGCGGTGATCTCCGTCGGGCGAGACAACCGTTACTCCCATCCGCATCCGAGCGTTCTGGAGCGGCTGCGCGCGGAGGGATGCGATGTGTTCCGAACGGATGTGAGCGGTGCTGTTTTCTTGATCATACGCCATGGAAAGGGTACGATTAAAGAGTGGATGACACCGTGAGCGGGAGGGATATTGGTTTGCTGCCGATACTGAACAGATTTCTGGATTATAGCGAACTGACGGCTGATATGGCGCGAGCGCCGGATCGTCCCGCTTATATTCTCTGTGGCGAGGAAGATTATCTCATACAGCAGGTGACGAAGCGGCTCCTGCGGGATATGGTGCCGCCGGGGGCAGAAATGATCGATCTGGTTAAGATCGCCGGTGATGGCCAATACCGTTCCGTGAATTGGGAACGCGTGATCTCCGAGATCGCGACGCCGCCCTTTATTTCCGCCAAAAAGGTGCTGATTTTGACTGACACCGGTCTTTTCTCCTCTTCGCCGGGGACCGGCCGTGACGCGGAGAAACTAGAACTTGTTCTGACATCCGTTCCCGCTTCCTGCTGTCTTATTTTTGCGGAGAAATCTGTTGTTTCCAACAACAGATTCCTCAGGCGGATGCGTGAATCAGGCGCCGTGTCAGGTAAACTGGACAGACAGAGCCCGGCTGATTTGGCGCGGTGGGTGTCTGGCCTCTGCGCGCGTGAGAAACTCCGGATAACAAGAGAAGCGGCGGAATCCTTGATGGCGCGATGCGAATTTTCCATGTCGGACATCGCGGCGGAACTCTCTACTGTCATTCTCTCTTTCCAGTTCGAAAGCAAAACCGATATCTGTTTAGAGGATATCAACAACCTCTGCCGGGAAGATATGACTGGCAAGATATTTGATCTGACAGATGCGATTGCGGACAGGAGGATCGATGACGCGCTTCATATGCTTGACGTCTTTCGGGCGAGAAGAGAGGCGCCGCTTTATATTTTATCTATGCTTGCCCGCCAGTCACGGGATCTTCTGCTCGCCAGGGAATGCGGGCGCGCCGAACGTCTGATTTCCAGCGGCATCACGAAGAGCTCTTTCTACGCCCGGAAATTGACTAACCAGGCAAAGCGTTTCACATTCAGTCAGCTTGAAAGCATGATGGAGGGATGTTTTCAGGCTGATCTCGCGATTAAGACAGGGCGTCTGGATGAAGAGGACGCTGTCACGATCATTGTCATACGGGCATGTGAAGCCGTTTAACGATCCGGGTCATCTCATCTGAAAGAAAGGATAACGTTTACGACGCGGGAGCGCCGACATGTCGGCGTCCGGGTTTCAGGCGGAAGGGGAAGAGCCTATGAGCCATGCAAAAAAGAATCCTTCGGGCCAACCGGCGGATTACCACAGTGAATCGGGAACAATCAGTGTGTCGCCATATTCATCGCTGACGATGAAGGAAATCCCCGAAACAGAGCGTCCCTATGAGAAAGCGGAGCGTGCAGGGGTCAGGACGCTGACGGACGCTGAATTGCTGGCTGTTTTGCTGACAAGCGGGCGTTCGGGAGAAACAGCTGTACAGACAGCCCAGAGAGCGTTGGTGATGAGCGGCGGCCTGGCCGGGCTGCTTGAGACGAGTCTCGAGGAACTGAGGGGATTGCCCGGCATCGGGCGCGTCAAGTCGATTAGGATTCTGGCGGCGGTCGAACTGGGCCAGCGGGCGGTGGCAGAGAGACGGTCCTGCACGCGCCCGCCCGCGAGCGGGCCGGAAGAGGTCATCCGTTACGTCGAGGCGGATATGCGCTACCTGCCGCGGGAAGAATTCCATGTGCTGCTTCTGGATACGAGGAACCGCGTTATCAAGTCAGTAAAAATCTCTCAGGGCGGACTGGCCGCCGCTGTAATCCACCCGCGGGATATCTTCCGCGAAGCGGTAAAAGCCAACGCGGCCGCCATTGTTCTTGTCCACAACCACCCGAGCGGGGATTCCGCTCCTTCGCGTGTGGATATTGAATCGACAAAGCGATTCACGGAGATCGGGAGCATGATGGGGATCCCGGTCCTTGACCATATTATTGTCGGAGCCGAATCGTCCTCCAGCCTAAAGCAGCTCGGGCTGTTTTGAGAGCGGGGTTGTCCGTTTATCAGTCCACACAGACGGTGTAATGATATAATGCTCTTACTGTGCGCGAAGTAATCGGCGCCCATGAGAGAGGCGGCCGGTTATTCAAACGCTGATACTTTCACGTTATTTGAGAGGTTTAAGAAAGTGATGAAACGCCGCGTGCCCCGCATCATGGTTATTGTCCTCGTGACAGTAGCGCTCCTTGCCGCTTTTATTCTGACGGCGCTTCCGGGCACCACGCGGTCGCGGATCGGCGATTTTTTCGGTCAGTTGTTTGATCCGCTGACGACAGTATGTCAGAAGGGCATCGACGCGGTAGGGCGTTATTTTACAGCCGTTAAAGACAGCAGAGATCTGAAAATACGTGTCAGCGAGCTCGAAGAGGAAATCGGCAGACTCAAACGTGAGATTGCCGAGAACCAGGAGAAAGTAAAAGCGTATGACGAACTGAAAACAGCGCTGAATCTCCTCACGAGATTCGAGAACATGACTGTCCGTGGTGCCGTTGTCCTGAACGAGGAAATGGGCACCTATTTTGACCTGATGCGGATTAAAGCCGGCCGCACGCACGGTGTCAGCGCGGGAGGAAATACCTCATACCCTGTTGTCGACCGGAACTCAGCTCTCGTCGGGCGGATTCATTCGTCTGAAGTGAATTCGAGCAAAGTGATATCGCTGCTCCATGAAGCCTTTTCTGTCAGCGCACGCGTCGAAGGCGCCTATCATTCGACTTTTCGTGTGCGCGGTGATCTTGAACTGCGGGGTAAAGGGCTGTGTCTCGCGGACAATATCCCTGAGGGTGTTCCGGTGAAAGTGGGCGATCGCATTGTGACATCCGGTGAAGGCGGTATTTTCCCAAGCGGCATACCGATCGGCGAGATCGTGGAAGTTCAGTCGGGCGGGTCAGATAAGATGGTAACGTGTGTCGTCAGGCCAGACGCGGATTTTGACGATCTGCAGTACGTGTTTGTCCTCATGGAGAACGATCATGCGTCGTGAGGAGACGGTATGGAGAAGACTGGCTGTCTATCTGCCCGGTCTGATCGCGGCAGCACTGCTTCAGGCGGTTCCGCGCTCTTCTGCGCTCATACCGGTTCCCGATTTGCTTTTCCTTTTTCCCATGATGGCCGGTCTCTGGACAACCGGATACGACGGGTTTGCAGTAGGGCTTGCCGCAGGGTTTCTGCGCGATTATATGGCCGGCAGGGGTTATGGCGTGGGGATGCTTATCGGTATGTTTACAGGTCTGCTGGCCGGTCTGGCGGCTCGTGAAGGTTGGCGTCAATACGCCATCAGAGGCGGCATGCTGATTGCCGCGGTGACATTGTTTTACGAAATACTGATGTCCTTATTTGCCTGGCTCTGGCCTTTGAACGGCGTGCGTTCATCGCTCGGGTTGTATATTCGCCTGACACTCTCGCGGTATCCCTCCAGACTTCTAAGCAATTTGTTCGGCGCTCTGCTTTTGACAGGGTTTTTTGTTCTGGCGTTTAAACACCGGAAGAAACGGCGCTGGAATCGCGAGAATTCCGTTGATGTGAGAGGCGGTGAATCTCTTGCAGAATGATAACCGCCATGCGCGGGATTGGGTACCTCTCTCGGGTGATACGTCAATCAGCCGGGTCGGAAAGATCCGTTCGTGGGCCTCTTTCCCGGGAGCGAACCGCTTTGCCCTGCTGGCGTCGATGCTCGTCACGATTCTTCTGATCACTCTTGTAAGGACAAGTACCTTGCAGCTCTTTGGCGGGCAATCGTCTCAAGTGCAGGAGACGGCGGGGAATTCCGGGGAACTTATTCTCGACGCGCCGCGCGGTAATATCGTTGAC
>JAKPXB010000036.1 GCA_029570375.1 Bacillota bacterium
CTGGCGGTTCCGGGGATGATTGTTTTTGTCGGGACTGTCCCGGCGGGCACATCCTCAAGCACTGTCAGCCGCGCCGGAGCCGCGTCAGACGCGCCCCTGATGTCTTCGGCCCTCAACGCGTATCCGTCCATAGCGGAATTGTCGGAATAGGGGACATCAGAGTCCGCCCTTATCTCTTCGGCGAGAATCCTTCCGCCCGCCTCTGCGATGTCGACTGAATCGGAACCCAGCGGCAGGATAGATTCGAGGATATTATTCAATGCCTGTTCAATGTCTAACATGTTGTCTTCCTTTACATGCGCCCGCAGCGCCGGTTCGATGCTGTACGAGCGGCTGTTGAGGGCGCGATGTCAGATTATATTGCCGCGCGTCGCGGGAGTCAAACCGGTTTTGCGCGGCGGAGAATGGAACCGGGCGCAACTTGACTTGCGCATGATAAAAGACATATTATAATTAAGCTGTTATCAATGAATGTGCAACTTGTCGATAATCGCTCTCAAGAAAGGCGATGTCGTATTGAACAAATCGGACACATTGCTGAAGCGGTTGGCGTCCGCTTGGATGCCAATTTTTGTTTCGTTTGTCGCTTTGGCGATTGCGGCAGGGCTGGTTTGGCACGGATTGAACGTCCACCGCGTTTTCAAGGAAACTCTCACTAAGCAATTCCAAGACCTCCAGAGCGAGATAGCGAAGAGCAGCGCGCAGGGAATAGAATCCGTGGTGGCGAGGCTGACTAGCGATATGCTGTCGCTTGCGGCGGCTCCGCGAATGCAGGACGTGGACAGCCCGCAGACTATGGAGTTTCTCATTGATTTCTACAGATCGAATCAGGAGATCGCATACGCCGGATACAGGATGAACAACGAAGGCGTTTTGACCCACATGTATCCGATAGACGAAAAGTCGCTTTATGCGGACATCAGGTATCAGGAACATGTGGTGAGCCTTTTTGAGACCAGACGGCTGGTGATAAGCGGGTTGTTCCGAGCGGTGGAGGGGTTCGACGCGATAGCGATTCATGCGCCGGTGTTCAAGGGCAGGGAAATGAACGGGAGCGTCGCCACGATAATCAAGCTCGATAGCATAACCAGCAAATTTCTTCGCGGCGTGGAGATAGGCGCCGGCGGATACGTGTGGCTCGTGGATGAGGACGGAGCGATTATTTATCATCCGGACGACAGATTTATCGGCAAGAAGCTGAAAGACGATCATCCAGTGTTCGACGAGGAAGTTTGCGATGCGCTCGCCAGAGAAATATGGCGGGGCAGGGCAACGACAATGCAGATCGGCAAATCGCTTTTCTCGATTCATCCTTTTAACATTGGAGACCGGGTATGGACGGTGGTTGTTTCCACTCCTTACGCCGCTATCTCCGGGCCAATTTCCGAGCACTGGAAAAAGATGATCATACTCACGAGCGCTGTGCTTCTGCTCATGTATTCGGTGGGATACGCCGCGCTCAAATACAGCGTGAAGGCTTCGCAGCTTCAAAAAGACAAAGCCGCTCTCGAAAAAGAAATGGAACTGGAGAAAGAGCTGAAGCTGAGCCACGACCGGCTCAACCACATAATAGAGATGTTGCCGAGCGGCTTGTTCACAGTGGACACCGACAGGGTGATCCAGAAGTGGAACGACACCGCAGAGAGGCTGACTGG
>JAKPXB010000006.1 GCA_029570375.1 Bacillota bacterium
GGGGAACGACGGCCTCCGAATGGAGCTGCCGGCAGCCGCTCCGAACAGGGACACGATCGCGGCGCTCTTCCCGGATAAGGACATCGTCGTCGTCGAAGGGGCGAAAAAAGTACCCATGCCGAGGATCTGGGTTGGTTCTGCGGAAAGCGCGCCCCCGGAAGTGAAGGGCGTTTTTGCGTGTTTCGACAGGGCGGCCAAAAAAGGGACGGGCGTTTTCTCTATGTTCCGGGCGAGGAGAATGAACTGGCGGATCGAATTGCGGCGTTCCATGAGCGATTTGCGAACGTGCGGTGCGTCAGGGTCGCCGTTCGCGGGAAGCGGCTTCCGCTCAAACCCTTTGTTGCCGAGATGATCCGCGGAAGCATCGCGGGACTGCTTTTACCGTTGAAAGGGATAGATTCCCTGAAGGAAGGGGCTGATATTCATCTCGCACGTAGTGAATAACGCTGTTTTTTAGAAATGAACCTTGTTTTTTACATTAAGGATTACTATAATGTCAGTTGTTGTATGCCGTCCCTAACTCGCCTCGCTGTTCGACGACTGGACGGAAAAAAGATGGTTTTTTCATATTTTTCCTATTGGGAGGAGTCTGTGAAATGCTGCTTTTCTTGTTGACACTCATTGTCGCGGTCACGGGAGCTCTTGCGTTGCTCTACGCCTACCTGACGTACAGCCAGAAGGTATTGTTCGGATGCACCTGGTTCAAGGTGTCGGAGGCGCCCGAGGAAGCGCCTGAAGGAGAGATGGCGGAGAAGACTGCGCGGGTTCATGAGCTCTCCGAGATCATCCACAAAGGCGCGATGGCATTCTTGTACAGGGAGTATAAATACCTTCTGCCGTTCCTTCTGTTGGTCGGCGTGCTCCTGATCTACTTCATCGGTTTCGCGGCGGGTTTCTCCTTCATCATCGGCGGTCTGTGCAGCGCGGCCGCAGGGTATGCCGGAATGATCGTGGCCACGAGGACCAACGGCAAGACGGCTCTTGCCGCTACGCGCGGAATGAACGAAGCCCTGCTCACCGCCTTCAGAGGCGGCAGCGTCATGGGAATGTCGGTCGTGGGCATCGGCGTCCTCGGTATCGTCTTCTGCTACGCGCTCTTCCGCGATCCTAACCTGATCACGGGATTCGGCATGGGGGCCAGTACGATCGCGCTCTTTGCGCGTGTTGGCGGCGGTATCTACACCAAGGCAGCTGACGTTGGCGCAGACCTGGTTGGCAAAGTGGAAAAAGACATTCCAGAGGATGACCCCCGCAATGCGGCAGTTGTAGCTGACCTTGTTGGAGATAACGTTGGTGACTGTGCAGGAATGGCAGCTGACATTTTCGAGAGCTATGAAGTCACAATCGTCTCAGCCCTGATCCTGGGCCTGGCGCTGATGTCCATAGATCCCACCCACAACCTGAAGTGGATCGTCTACCCGCTGATCATCCGCGGTATTGGTGTGATCTCTTCCATCATCGGTACCTTTACGGTTCCGATCTGGGAAAAATTCCCGATCAAGTTCCTGCGCGCACATGACGCCGAAGAGGCCATGTTCCGCTCATACGAAGTGTCGA
>JAKPXB010000007.1 GCA_029570375.1 Bacillota bacterium
GAAGAAGAACGTGACATGCGCGTATTTCTCTGTCTCGGCGATGCGCAGCTGTCTCAACCCCGCTTCGGAGACAATTTCACCGAACGTGCCGGTCAGCTCCACCGGCGGAAAAGCTGTGGTGTATTGCGGGAACGCATCAAAGCCCGCACTGTATTCAGTCATGCCGACATAATGAAGGCCGAGGGGCGAATCGACAACAGGAAACTTATCAAATCCCGGTTCGCATAAAGCCCGTGTCATTTCACGTGCCCGGTCCGGTCTGAAGTTGAAGAATATGAAGCTGTCTCCCGCGCGGACCGGCGCGGCCGCTTCGCCTCTTTCGTCAGTTATCAGGACCGGAGAGATAAACTCATCGGTCACTCCCTGCGCGTATGACGCGCGGATCGCTTCGAGCGGGTCTGTCGCGCGCGTCCCTTCGAAGCGGACGGCCGTCAGGCAGCGATACGCTTTCTCCACTCGTTCCCAGCGATTGTCGCGGTCCATGGCGTAATAGCGACCGGACAGCGTCGCCACTCTGCCGACCCCCGCTTTGCGGATATGTCCGAGAAGAGCTTCCATGTAAATGATTCCTGATTCAGGCGGCGTATCGCGCCCGTCAAAAAAAGCGTGAATCGCTACATCCCGAACACCCTCGCGCTTTGCCATATCGATCAGAGCGAAAAGGTGCGTGAGGTGGCTGTGCACACCGCCGTCGGACAGAAGTCCTGCCAGATGGAGCGTCTTCTGTCCGTCCGCGGCGTTTCTCATGGCGCGCAGCAGCGCGTCATTTTCGAAAAATGTGCTGTCTTCAATGGCGTTGCTGATTCTAAGCAAATCCTGGTAGACAATTCTGCCCGCGCCGATATTGGTATGCCCCACCTCAGAATTCCCCATCTGACCGTCAGGCAATCCGACATCGCGGCCGCTTGTTCTAATCCTGGACACCGGCCACTCTTTGAGAAGCCGGTCGATATAGGGCGTATCCGCGGCCAGGGCCGCGTTTCCGCATGTATTTTCAGAGATTCCCCATCCATCGAGAATGATCAGGGCGACAGGGCGTTTTGCTTGAGTCGTCATCTGGTTCACACTTTCGTTCTTTCCTTCGACGCGAGCCGCCAGGCTCGCCAAAACATCCGCCTGAGCTTTCCGCATAATACCTCCCTGTTTGCCGAATGACGCAGGAAGCGGCCGGCGCGGTCAGTCAGTTTCATGCTCTTTTAGCCGAACTAATCAGATGTTTGCGATCACCGCAAAGTCGTCCGCCTTCAAAGAAGCCCCTCCGACAAGTCCCCCGTCAACAGCGGACTGCGCAAACAGTCCGGCGGCATTCCCCGCGTTGATTGAACCGCCGTAGAGTATTTTCACAGAAGAAGCCGCCTCCGGTGAATACAGTCTCGTCAGGACATCGCGGATCAGCGCGCAAGCTTCCTGAGCCTGCGCTTCAGTCGCGACTTCGCCTGTACCGATGGCCCAGATCGGCTCATACGCGACCATTATCTGACAGAGAGAAGCCTCGGTAATACACTCAAAAGCGCGCTCAATTTGTGAGACGATATGCGCTTGCGTCTCGCCCGCTTTCCTCTGCTCTTTCGATTCACCGCAGCAGACAATCGGCCGGATGCCCCAGCGCAGTGCGGACCGCAGTTTGGCGTTTACGTCCGCATCCGTTTCGCCGGCATACGCGCGGCGCTCGGAATGGCCGATGATGACATACGGCACATGCATGCGGGCGAGGGCGTACATGGACACCTCCCCCGTATAGGCGCCGGCATCCTCGCTGTGTCCGTTCTGCGCGGCGACATGGATGGGCGTCCCATTGCAGAGGGAAAGGGCAGCGTCAAGCGCTGTGAAAGGCACACCGACAATCACTTTTGAACTTGTGTCAGCGACGAGCGGCAAGAGTTTTTCGAGGAAGGAAACCGCCTCCGCGGGAACCTCGCGGTTCATCTTCCAGTTCCCCGCCGCGACAAGCTTGCGCGGATCGCGGTCAAGCAGACAATCGATCCCGGGGAGCACCTTCCCCTCCAGGAATTCAAGCGACGCCCCGCCGCCTGTCGACACGTGGTTCATCTTCTCTGAGTAACCGTATTTCTCGACGGCCGCCGCCGAGTCGCCGCCGCCGATGATGGATACGGCGCCGGATTCGGCGATTTCCCGCGCAATCTCACGCGTACCGTGGCTGAATGCCTCAAACTCAAATACGCCTACCGGGCCATTCCACACAACAGTCCCCGAGCGCCGGATCGTTTCCGCGAACAGACGCACCGTTTCAGGACCGATATCAAGTCCTTCCATGTCGTCGGGTATTTCGTTGGCGGCTACCACAACGGGCGCCGCGTCTTCACCGTAGTGATCGGCGACAACCGTGTCGACAGGGAGAATGAGATTGACGCCTTTCTCTTCGGCGAGCAGCATCAGCTCTTTCGCGAGATCAATCTTGTCCGGCTCACAAATCGATCGTCCGACGGACCATCCGCGCGCGGCGAGGAATGTATAAGCCATGCCTCCGCCAATCAGGAGGTTGTCGACATTATTGATCAGGTGGCGGATCACGCCGATTTTATCGGAGACCTTCGATCCTCCCAGGATAGCCGTCAGCGGGCGCACCGGATCGGCGACTCCTTTGCCGAGCATCTCGAGCTCGCGGTTAATGGTATAGCCGGCGACGGCGGGCAGATGGTACGCCACCCCCGCGGTTGACGCGTGCGAACGGTGAACGGCGCCAAACGCGTCGCTCGCGTAGAGCTCCGCCATGGAAGCCAGCTTCCTCGCGAACTCGGGGTTGTTTTTCGTCTCTTCCTTGTGAAAACGGACGTTTTCGAGGAGAAGTATCTCCCCTTCCTTCAGCGCCGCGGCTTTTGCCATGGCATCCTCTCCCACCACATCGTCCGCTAACGCAACAGGCTTATTCAGGAGAACAGACAGCCTTTCAGCTACTGGTTTGAGGGAAAAAGCTTTGTCAAATCCTTTCGGACGCCCGAGATGTGAAACAATAATCAGTTTCGCACCGCGTTCCGACAGCGCGCGGATAGTCGGCAGCGCCGCGCGAATCCGCCTGTCATCTGTTATCTCATTCGTCTTTTTATCAAGGGGAACATTGAATTCGGCGCGCAGCAAGACGCGTTTGCCCTTTACTTCAACATCGTCAATTGTTTTCTTGTCATAAATGATCATTTGCATACCCTCGCTTTAATAATCGCTTCCGGCATCACATCATGCCGTTTCCCACCTCAAAACCTGATCGCCGGCCCGGATCACTGATCTCACCTCAAATCCGCTCACAGGCAGACTTCCGCCGTTCGGATGATAACTCTGACATCAATTAAATCCGGCGCTACCAGTCTAACGCTATCGGCGGCTGCTTTCAGTAACGTATATGTAGATAATTGATTGTCAGAAATAGTCCTATTTGTGAAAATGACGGGAATAACGGCGTCACCCGGCGGCAGATACAAACGGAGAGAAAGAAGTCTTCCCGTCGTACATCGGAGCGTGGTGATCCGATCGGCCGTGAAAATCAGAACCGGCTGTTCGGATCAGTCCCAGCTCGGAGGCAACCCCGGCGAGCAGACGCATTTCCTCCGGTCCGGCTTTCCCGTGAAAGCACTCGATGCCTCTCAACCCCAGTTTCGCGAGATACTCAAAACGGCTGTATAGTTTCTTAAACGCGGAAGGATCATCGGGATTGCCTGTCCAGCCGTATTGCTGCGGGTGGGCGATTACGCTCAGTCCTCCCGCCCGGTCGATTTCATGAAAAGCTTCCTCAATGGATCGCCTTGTCCTGTGCACAAAAGCGGGCTTCCCCTCGCCGAGCAGTTGCTGGAAGGCGCCTGACACAGAACGGCAGACACCGTGATCGACAAGCCAGAGGGCCATATGGACGCGGCCGGGAAGCGTTTTCTCTTTCCCGTAAAGCATAAGATCGTCCATGGATATATCGTACCCAAGCGTTCTCAATTTTTCGATCATCGCGAGATTGCGCCGTTCTCTGTTTTTGGCCTGATCCGCGAAATAATCGGCGATGCCGCCGGGATCGGGTTCCGTGAAATAGCCGAGAACATGAATCTCGCGGTTGTCGAGCATAACGCTGATTTCAACTCCAGGAACGAATAACGGTGACGAACCGTCCGCGCCCTCTCCCCGAGCGGATGAAGGCCCGCTGCCGAGAATGCCGAGAACTTCTCCGACTCCCGCCATGGTGTCGTGATCGGTCAGCGCGAACGCGCTGAGATCGTTCTCAATCACATGGGCGACCAATTCGCCCGGAGTCAGGGCGCCATCCGAGTATGTCGAATGTATATGGTAATCAACTCCCCCCCGAACAGAGGTCGTATCCAGGAACGCCGCCAGCCGATCTCGATCATGAGGAAGCGATGCAACCAAGGCCGCCACCTACTTATCAGAAGCGGGTGCTTTTCCCTGCGTACCGGAGGAAGGCTCCGGTAAATCGGATGTCTCCTCCGTAATAATGTAGCGTGGACGACGCTTCGCTTCCTGAAACAGATTGGCCATATAAAGGCCGAGGAGTCCGAGGCTGATCAGAACGATACTCCCGATCAGCAGCTGAAGGAGAATGACCGTCGTGAAGCCGGTCGCCGCTTTGCCGTCAAAATAGCGGACGAGCGTCTGAACAGCGAGAATAAAGAAGACAATCAGGAAAATGACGCCCATGCTGCTGATCAGCATAAGCGGACGCGACGAAAAACCGGTGACCGCGTTAAACGACAATTTGACAAGCTTGAAGAATCCCCATTTACTGCCGCCGATCTGGCGATCGTCTACTTCAAACGGAAAGGTTGCCCGCTTGAAGCCCATCCAGGCGGACAGCGCGCGGAAGAACGTCTCCCGCTCGGGCAGCGTGTTCCAGTGGTTGACGACTTTTCTGTCAAGCAGCTTGAAATCTGACGCGTCCTTGAGCCGGATCCCGGACAGCTTCGCAAACGCGCCGTAGAAAGCGTTGGCGGCGAGCCTCGAGAAGCCCGACTCTTTGCCGCGCTTGGATTTGACACCCTCCACCACTTCATAGCCTTCGCGCCACAGGCGGATCATCCCGGGAATATACCGCGGTGGATGCTGCAGGTCTCCGTCCATCAGGATGACCGCGTCACCCTTCGCTTTAGCAAGACCGGCACAGATCGCCGCCTCTTTCCCGAAATTCCGTGAGAAACGCAGCGCGCTGACGTGAGAGGATTTCTCCCTGTATTTCAGTATTTCATCCCACGTGCTGTCACAGGAACCGTCGTCAATCGCGAGAATTTCAAAACGGATGTCGAGCGTACGGAGCACACGCTCCGTCGTCTCAAGCGTCATCAGAATCTGCCCGGATTCATTGTAGAAAGGAATCACCACCGAAACAAAATCCATGTCGCTTTTCTCATCACAACGCGTATCGGATGCAACCTGGTTCATCGGTATCGGCTCTGCGTTTTTCACGGCTGATCAATCGAAGATGCGCTTCACCAGGGCGGGGATCTGGTAGTAATTCATAAGGCTGACGACTCTGACGCCGCCGCGGCTTTGCGCGTGAATCATCTGGTTGTTCCCCACATAGATCCCGACATGATGGTAACCGCTCCCCTTGCTGAAAAAGATCAGGTCACCCGGCAGAAGCGGTGAAAAATCGCGTCCCTTGAATGGGACTTTAGTCCCGTAAAGCTGCGCCTGCCACGTCGCCCCATGATAAGTCATTTTGAAGCCGACCGCGTTGTAACAGTACAGAACCAGACCGGAACAGTCGATACCGCGTGTCGACGCCCCTCCCAGAACATAAGGCGTTCCGATCAATGAGCGCGCGACCTGCACCACCTGGTTCCGAATCCCCGCGTGTGTGTCATTGACAGGCGGCTTCGGAGCCGATGTCCCGCCGGCGCTTTTGCTTGTAGCCGATGTCCCCTGATTCTTTGATGTGGTTGTAGCCGAAGTCGGCGATGGTTTATTCCTGACGATCAGGTCGTTGCTGGCATATCCGCGCACCCCGGCGGAAATCTCAACGAAGCTCCAGTCCGCGCCGACCGCCAGCCGTTTCAGCTTGTCCCCGAAGCGGACCACCGTCACGATTGAACAATTCGTATTCGGCTGCGACCGGACATTCATATAGCCCGTATTCACGTAAACCGTGTCTGTGGTTTTTTTGAATCCGCTCGGCGCGGGTTCGAGTGTTGTCAGAAGCTCACCGAGAATATAACCTGTTTTCCCGTCTCCGAGTTTAACCTTCGACCAGGTGCCGTTCGTCGCAAGCTCGGTCAGCCGCTCGTCGCGTCTCACCTGCGTGACAACAGCGGAAACAGTGGATGCGAGCTGCCTGACATTCGCCACGTTGGTATCGACGTAAACCGTCCGGTTCGTCTTCGAGAACGGATTGACGGGCGGCGCTGTGCGGAGGAGGTCATTGCGTATATACGCGACGATACCGCCTTCCGTACGGACGCGGGACCAGCCGCCATTCGTAGAGATCTGGTAAACTTTTTCATCTTTGTAGACGACTGACAGCCTCTCCGATTCAGTCGAAGGTTCCTCGCGAAGATTGGCCGCGTCCGCGTCGACATACATATCTTTTCCGGTGCCGATTTCTTCAACGACATGATCCGGTTTGACAGGGCCGAACAGCTCGTTGAGCATGTAACCGGTCAGACTGTTCTCCGTTCTGATCTTCGACCACTCTTTGCCCGGTTCCAGGACACGCAGGGACATGCCGCGAAGGCCGAATCCGGCGATCTCGTATTCTTTGCCCGGACCTTCCCGGACATAAACCTGGCGATTGAGCACGTACTGCGTGCTCCCTTTCAGCGGTATACCGGAAGCGGCATCGGAAGTCCTGGCAGGCGGAGCTGTCGAACCCGTCTCCGCAGCCGCAGAGGCAGGCGAAGACGGAGCACGTTCGGAAGAAGATGTCCCCGCTGTTGTCGCGGTTGTGGTTTGTTCCTGAGAAGCAGGGGTGGTTGCGACAGCGGCGGCAGAAGGATCGGGCACTGGTCCGGTTGCCGCGGGCTGACTGTCTGAGGTCCGGATGACAGGCACATCGGTTTCATCGAGCGGAAGCGGCGCGTCGCGGTCAATCAGCCCGCCTTGTTTCGAAGCGTCCTCCCTGAAATCCTGAAAAGGTATGTCAACCTGTTTCACTGAAGCCATACTGACAACAAAAATAGAGACAATCAGCACGAAAGCTACAACAGGTAATCCGTAGAACAGCGAACGCCCTATCGGCAATGATCTGAACCGTTTTCTTCTGCGCACTTGCGGCCGAACATGCTTCGATTGTGCGAAAATGTCAGAAAATTCCTGACCATTCAGTGATTCGTTGTCTCGGATACCGCCCGACATAATGCCATCCTTCCCAAGCGAAATAACGCCAAAAAGGCGTCCTCAGTTTCCGCCATTATAACAGGAGCGAACTCACCCTTCAACAACCGGGTTGTGACATATTAATGACTAAAAAATGAATAAATTCATGTACCAGACAGCTGCCCGCGAGCAGATCGGCGGCTCCTCCGCAGCTCAAACCCTGATCGCAGAAGCAGGCCGAAAGCTGATCAAGAAGGCTTTGCAGCCTGGATGCGGGCATCGCAAGCGCGGACGAGATGAGCGCCTCTGGGCTGTCGCTGTTCTGACATCCGAGGGCGGATTGAATAGCACTGCGTATCCTCCTCGCCAGAGAAATACCGCCGCGCCTGATCAGCGTTGTATCTTCAGCGGCGGCGAGCAGCGCGACCAGCGCCCGCTGCCCCGCAAGGTTCTCTCCTTCACCCCTGTTCAGCGCACGGGTCATGATCGGAAGACCTATTTCGAAAACACACGGGAACCCCAGGACCGCTTCACGGCGGATTCCCGTAAGCTTTTCCGCGCCGGTCTCTCCAGTGCCAGAAGAAGAAACCAGACCTGTTTCCCCGCAAGCGTCCGGGGTAAGAAGCGAACGTAATGCCGCTGTCTTTTCCTCTGACACGTGCTCTGCCATACCCCCCCGGACGCCTTCAAAAAAAGGCGAAGCAAGCGCCTGCTCGAGCGCACGCGAAATCCGCGCCGCCGTATCAGACATAATGGAGACTGAAACGCTGCCTTTGCCTTCGGGCCCCTTCTTTCGCTGAACCGGAAATGTTTCAGGCGTTTTCAGCTTTGCCGCGCAGAGCGCGCCGCCCGCTGCCAGCAGAATTCCCGCCGTATAAATCCAGCCGCGGTGCGCGTTTATCCCATCTGTCGCTTCCAGCATTGCCGCCTCCGCGTCCATTCCCTCAAGGCGGAACCGGAGGATAGCATCGTCGTTATCTATTCCTTCCCAACCGGCTCTGAACGCATCTTCGTAAAAACGGAGAAGTGCCGCCTGGCTTCTCGCGAAAGTGAAACGGTCCATATCCCTGTGAGAACCGGAGTCATAAGGCGTCACGAGGCCGGGCTTCGGAGACACCAGAAGTTCAAACGATGACGCCCGGCACGCCATTGAAACAGCGCGGCCGGCAAGCGAATGAAAAACAGCCTGTTCGAGCATTCTCCAGGCTTTTTCCGCCAGCTCCTCCACCGGGTGCGCACGCGATCGCCCGCAGATCAGCGCTGCCTTTTCGCAGAGCAGGCATGAGCGCGGCTCCTTCCCGATGAATGAGCGCTTGACCTGCGCGCCGTCCACATCAATCACATCGAGATCGAGAAGCCTGCCCGCATCCGAACACTCCTCCAGCGAAACAGCCAGTTTTTTAAGCGTCAGCGCGGAAATACCGGCAACCGCGAGAACAGATTCATCACCTGTCGGTCCAGCGGTCAGTTCCTCCCGCGCGACCGCCGCTCCCATTGCCTTCAGGCGCGCTTTGAGGCGTCTCAGCGATTCATGGAAATAGTAAGATGACAGGGGCGTCCGCTTGACACGCCCCGGCAGATTAAGTGTCATGGACAGCAGGGGGCATCGGAACAGGGCGGTCAAGCGCGCCTGCCTTTCCGCGCGCCTCTCGCGAGCGTCAAGGATTTCCTCCAGCGTTACATTCTTCTCCTGGCACATGGGAACGCGCGGCAGCGGTTTACCTGCCGTTGTCCGGGCTCGTGAAGGTCATGAGCTGAAGTGAATTCAGCTCGGAGAGCCTGATCTCCTTGGGCATATTGACGACCCCAAGAATCTGCGCGTCTTTCGTGATCGGGTGCGTCAGGAACTCATGGTAGAGCTGAAACCCCGTGATCTCCGCCGTCGATTTGACATGCATGCGCGGACCCGTACAGTAATGCCGCTGATCCCCGATCAGAACATGTGTGTTATCCAGATAGGAAATCGGGAGATTCTTGGCGATTAATTTCTTGACATCTGCTTCCAGCTCCATGAGATCAAGCTGAGGCTTCTCATGAAATGAAAGGATAAATCCGCTGCGGACATCATAGTGGTCAAAGTGATAGACGCGGCGGTCAATCAGACAGTACTCGACGAGGTCTTCCGCCGTATGCGCCATGCGGCGGCTTGTGATGGAGGTAAAAACGATCTCCTTGATATCTTCCGGGTCCGGGCCGAAGACACTCGGCCTGGTCACGATGATTTCCTCTCCTATGCCCATCAGCAGGTGAGCGTTCATTCCGAGATGGGGGTAGATGAGATCAAAATGCTCGACGACAACGCGCTTTCCCCGGTTAATCGCGAGCCGGATGGCGTCCGCAAGCTCGTGCGCCTGATAAAAAGCCAGCTCAAAGCGTATATCAAGGTGATAGGTATGAGGCGTAAAGAAGCCCGTATCGTCCTGATGCATGATGGGAAGCGGCCTCACGTTGACGCCCTCGTCATCGTTCGTCAGTTCCAGCCCCGGGAACATCCCTTTCAGCAGAATACTCTTGCCTGAACCGCTCTCTCCGATCAAACCGATCAGTAAATCGAAAGGCGAGAGGAACTGCTGGGCGATCTGCATCCCCTGGTCTGCCATCCGCGGAGCTCCACGGGGTGACAATAAGACGCTGTACAGGTGGTTCCTCTGCATGCGGTCTGAATATGACATGGTACTCTCCTCCTTCACGGTGAAATCGGGCAGCATGCCTCCGGCATGCACGCGCAGAACAGTAATCTCTGCCTGTATTGTCTCATACTCTCGATAGTGTGGCTATCTCAAAACAGAAAGCTTTTTTAAACAAGATGAAGGACCATCGTCTGTCCGCGCGAAGATCGGAGAATGACCGCGATAGCCGGACAACACGGGTGACATTTAGCGCAAAATGACACAAAGTCGTTTAATTCTGTCACATTGACTGCGCAAACCGCACAATGCGATTTGATATGATACAAACAGCAGAGCTATATAATGCAAAGTCCACCTTTGAGATAGGAGTCTACGCATGGTTCCCGGAAATGAGATTGAGAATAAAACAGGCACAATCTGGCTGGTAACGGGCGCTTCCGGCCACATAGGGAACAATGTTATCCGGGAACTTCTCGACATGGAACAGCGTGTCCGCGCGTTTGTGATAGAACCCGATACCCCGAAATCCCTGGAAGGTCTGCCCATTGAATATGTGCGCGGAGACATCACTCAGCCTGAATCAATAGAACCTCTATTCGCCGGCACGGACGGGCTCGATGTCATAGTTCTTCACCTTTCAAGCATTATCACGATCTTCGGCAAAGAGGATGAGCGCACCTACAACGTGAATGTAAGAGGAACGGAGAATATTCTGAAAGCGTCGATCGCGCATCATGTCAGGCGTTTTCTGTATGTGAGCTCGGTGCACGCCATTCCCGTCCCCGAAACGGACTGTGTCATCCGGGAGATCAATCACTTTGACCCCGACGCGGTACACGGCTTCTATGCGAAGACTAAAGCATTGGCAACACAAGCGGTCATGGACGCCGCGAAAGACGGGCTCGACGCGGTTGTTGTCCATCCGAGCGGCGTGATCGGCCCGTACGATTACCTGAACAGCCATACAACAAGGCTGTTCAAACGGCTTGTCGACAAAAAACTCCCCGCCATGGTCAAAGGCGGGTATGACTTTGCTGACGTGCGGGACGTCGCAAAAGGAATCATCAGCGCGGCTCTCAAAGGCCGCCGGGGAGAGGCCTATATCCTGTCAGGTGGCTACTACGAGATCTCCGATATCGTAAATATGGCAGCTGAAATGACAGGTAGAAAGAAGTTTAAATTCACCGTTCCTGTATGGATGGCAAAGATCGCCGCGCCTTTCGCGGAGTGGAACAGCAGGGTAACGAAGAAACCGCCGATCTTTACGTCGTACTCACTTTTCACGCTGGACTCCTTCTGCAGTTTTTCGAATGAAAAAGCGCGCAGAGAGCTCGGTTATACGACGCGGCCTATGAGGGAAACTGTCCAGGACACGCTTGCGTTCATGCAGAAATCAGAACAGTTCAGAAAAGCCTTTGTCTTCCGGACAGGGGACGCCATCAAGCAGCCTATGACGAACTGACGCCGACAGGGATTTCTGAACTGGCAGCGGGGCGCTCCGGATCTTCCGGAGCTTCTTCTGTTCAGAGCATACCATCGGAGCACGATGTTAATGACGACGCCGTGGCGACCGGTGTTTCTTTTCCCCATATGTGATACCCTGACTCGAGACGGGAAGCGGTTCCGCGCCGCGTGTCATGATCGGATCGACTGATGGTGACAGGAATGACAGATTGAAAGCGAGGATCTCTTTGTGCGCATTGGTTTGATGACAGACGCCTACTACCCGCAGATTGGCGGTGTTTCAACTTCAACATCACTCTTAAAAAACGGGTTGAGAGAACGTGGACACGACGCTTTTGTGATCACGACGACAGACCCGGAACAGCCTGAAACCGAGGAGCACGTCTTTCGTGTGGCCAGCGCGCCGTTTTTCAGCGCGAAGCGATTAGCCCAGCCATACCACCCCAGGCTTAAACGCCAGCTCGAAGAGATCGGACTGGATATCATCCATACGCAGACAGAATTCGGAATAGGAGATTTCGGCCGTTTTTTTGCAAGAAAGAACAAAATCCCCCACATCCATACTTTTCATACGCTCTACGAAGACTGGCTGAACGATCAGCTCCGCGCGAAGGAAGGCGGGATCAAGCGCAGGCTCATCCACCAATATGTCCGCATAGAATCCCGTCGGTTCTGCAATGCCGCAAAAGTTGTGATCGCGCCGACAGACAAGACGGAACGCGTGCTGCTCTCCTACGGTGTCAACGTCCCGATACGAATCATTCCCACAGGCATCGATCTCCAGCGTTTCTACAGCGCGCGCGACGACATCAGAAAAAGAAAAGAAATCAGGGATCGATACGGCGTCAAAGAGGATGACCGCCTGCTGATCTACCTCGGGAGAATTTCTCAGGAGAAACAGATTGAGCGCCTTACCGTTTATATTGAGAAGAGGTTAAAAAACTGGCCGGATATGCACTTCATGCTCGTCGGTTCAGGGCCGGCTACAAACCACATCAAAAGCATCATCGTGAACAGCGATCACAAGGACCGCATCCATTTTGTCGGGCCGGTTCTTCTGGAGGATGTTCCGCAGTACTACGCGGCTTCCGATCTATTCCTGAGCGCCTCCCAAAGTGAAACGCAGGGGCTTACGTATATCGAGGCCCTCGCCTCAGGGCTGCCGATATTTGTCCAGGAGGACGACTGCCTCTCAGGTGTTCTCAACAAGGAAAACGGGCTCTCCTTCAACGACGAGGAATCCTTTGACCGCGGTTTGGCAACGCTCATGACCGAACCGGAGGATAAACGCGTTCTCCGGAGCCGGGCTGCCATCGCGAAAGCGCGCGAATACGGTGTCCGCTCCTTTGTCAGCAGAGTTCTGGCTGTCTACGAAGAAGCCTTCCGTACTGAAAAATAGTCTGCTCCGGAACGCGGTTCCTATCCCCTCCGGGAAGCTGCCGTTTCTGCGCTCTCCTGAGAGTGTATCATCGTCCGTTCTTTTTAAACGCCCACAAAAAAACGAGGCCGTCTCCAATATGGGGACGGCCCTGTCTTTCTCCGGATCAGTCTTCAAAGTCTATGTCTATCGTCCGGCTGCTTTTCTTGTTCTCCTCTTTCTTGGGGAGTTCGAGCGTAAGGACACCGTCGCGGAATTTGCCAGTGATGGCGTCTGTATCAACACCCGTCAGATCAAAACTGCGGCAGCATGAGCCATATGAACGCTCTTTATAGATGTAGTTCTCCTGCTCTTCCGTTTTCTCAATGTTCTGTTCAGCGGAAATTGTCATAAATTTCCCGTCGAGTTGAATTTTGATGTCTTCTTTTTTGGCTCCCGGAAGATCCGCTTTCAGGAGGTAGTGATCGCCTTTATCGAGCACGTCGACTTTAAAGTCCCGCGCGCCCGAGACATTCTTAAAGAACGGTTCCTCCAGGATGCGGCTCATTTCGTCAAATAAACTGCGGCTGCGGCGGCCATATGGAATCAAATCAAACATGTTAATTACCTCTTTCTTTACTTACGCGTTATCCGCATTCCGCACCGGCTGTCATATGCCGGAACGCCGCTCGCTATGGAGTTCATGCGGATCTTTTCGTTACGCCTCTATCATAGGCGCAGGTTGCGGAGGAAATTTCATGCGAATGTGAAGGCATATGAAGAATTAGCACTCTAAAGTGAAGAGTGCTAATTCTTGCGGCCGATTTTCTTTTAATCCGGCTGAGTGTCAGCCCATGACCGTCCTGATCTCGTCGAGCAGATCGCCCTCACGGCTGATAACACGCGCGACTGTCCGTCCCGATGACTCAATGCGCGCCGGTCTCCCTGTTATCGATTCAGCTCTGGCTTTCAGGTCATGGATAGAGAAAACGGGCAGGCCTGCATACCTGAGTTTTTCGGATAGTTCCGCCTGTTTTGGATTGCAGGCGATTCCGTACTGCGTCACAAGGAGATCGATATCCTCACCCGGCGTCGAAATGGTACCGACGCGGTCGACTATGAGGGGCAGTCTCGCGCGGACGAGTGGCGCAACTATCACGGAGAGCTTCGCTCCGGCAGCCGTATCGCTGTGTCCGCCTGAACCGCCCATAATGACACCGTTCGAGTCGGTGTGCACATTGACGTTGAAATCAGTATCAATTTCCGTCGCCCCCAAAATGACGACATCGAGATGATCGACAACGGCGGTCCTGGCGGTCGGGCTCGCGTACCGCGAGGCGCTTATTTCGCCATGCCTCGCGTTCTCCCTGATCGATTCCACCGCTTCACGGTCAAAACACTGAACATCAAGAAGTGTCTCGAACAGTCCTTCTTTCATCAGATCGACAAGCAGCCCCGTGATACCGCCCGAGGCAAATCTCCCCGTAATCCCCCGCTCACGCATGATCCCGCCGAGATAACTCGCAACCGCGAGCGATGTGCCGCCCGCACCTGTCTGGAAGGAGAAACCATCGCGCAGGAGTCCGGAAGCCTGAACCGCCCTGGCCGTCTGCTCCGCGATCAACAGTCCGATCGGATCGCGTGTGACACGTGTCGTCCCCGACATAATCCGCTTCGGGTCACCGATGGAGTCGACCACAACGACAGCATCGACGCGATCCTCGGTAATCGACGCGTCCATGAGTGGGTATTCGACGAGATGATCGGTCAGGACAATCACATAATCGGCGTGCTCGGCGTCCGGCATCGCGTAGCCGATTGATCCGAACGCGGCTATCCCTTCTTTTCCGTTGCAGTTTCCCGCGGCATCCGCCGCAGAGGCTGCGATAAAAGCGGCGTGGACAGGAGATTCTCCCCTTTCCATCGCCGCGGGTCGGCCGCCGTGGCTTCTGAAGATCACTTCACGCTTCAGCAGCCCCCGCGAAATCGACCGGCCGACATTCGCGTGCATGAAATTGCACTCAATACCGGTCACTGTTCCGTCTTCTATGAAATCCAGCAGCGGGCGGTGACACCCCATAATCGCGGACGCGTTGACCGTCAGGTCTTTCAGTCCCATCAGAGAGCACTCGGCGAGCACTGTATTGAGCACGTTGTCTCCATCGCGCAGATGATGGTGAAAAGAAAGCGTCATGCCGTCGCGCAGCCCGGCACGCAGAATCGCTTCTCTCAATGAGGGCACCACTTTGGTCTGAAGTGTCATAACAGCGCTCCTTCCTTCTCAGCCGCCAGCATGCCGCTCGCACGCGCGAGTTCGATCGTCCTCTCGGCCTGTTTCAGAACGGGCAGGTCGATCATCTTGCCGCGGAGAGACACGGCGCCTCTCCCCTCTCTCCTGGCTATTTCCATCGCCTCTTTAACTTCGAGGGCAAACGCGACCGCTTCTTCTGTCGGTACGAAAGCGCGGTGAATCGGCCGCAGATGGTGCGGAGAAATGGAGAGCTTCGCGTCGAACCCCATGCTCCGGGCGAATACGGTATCCGCGTAGCAGCCTTCCTCATCGCGAGCGTCTGTAAAAGGCGTATCGATCGCCTCAATACCGGCCGCCCTGGCCGCGACAACGAGTCTGGAACGGCTGTAGAAAATCTCCGTCCCCTCTTTTGTCCTCGGACATCCGAGGTCCGCCGAGAGATCTTCACCGCCGAGAGCGAGCGCTTCGACGCGAGGAGACGCCGCCGCGGCTTCAAAAGCTTTCTCAATACCGGCGGCTGTTTCGATCAGGGCGATAATCTTTGTCCGCCCCGGCTCCATCCTGTACTCTTCTTCAATCAGATCGAGCATTACGGCTACATGATGGATCGTATGCGCCCCGGAGACTTTCGGAACCATCACCGACATCGCGCCCGCCGCCGCGACTGCTTCGAGATCTTTTTTCACATAAGGTTTATCAATATCATTGATACGAACAACAAGCCCCCGGCTGCCGTAATCGATGGAGCGAAGCGCCGACGCGACAAGTTCCCGCGCCGCGTCTTTTTCTGAAGGCGAAACGGAATCCTCAAGGTCAAAAATGAGCGCATCGGCAGGCAGTACCGCCCCGTTCTGGAGCATGTTGGGCTGATTCCCCGGCAAAAAAAGAAGTGAACGTCTCATCATTGCGCTCCTTATTCATCAGCGAGAGAGCGTTTGATCGCTGTCGTCAGCCTCGCACGAATCGTGCAGTCAAGCGCGCCCTGGTCCTCAAGCGAAATCGCCCCGCCCGTCACCCCGAGGGAAGCCGCGACATCGCGCACGGATTGCCGGATAGATTCCCCGAATTGTCTGATCACCGGCGATTCCACCCGGATGTCGAGCGATTCAGACGGCCCGACAATGACCAGGACGTCTCCTGATTCGAGCGTGCCCGCTCTCGCTTCTTTCGTCAATTTCATTGTTTCACTCCACGCAAAGCGAGAATCCGCTGCATCTCATTGTAGACAATCATGATACCTTCATCGACGCCCATTCCGGGTTTCGCGAGGACCTGAGCGGGCTGCATCGCCATCGCCACGTGGATACAGACTTCGGCAGACCGGTTCGTCTCATTGCACGTGCCGCCCATGTAGGCGCCGGCGCCCTTCTCCTTGCAGTAGAGAACGGCTTCCGCTGTCTTGTGGAGGCTCCCGAGATCGGGCGTCTTGATCTGGATCATATGGCCCGCGCCCGCGTCTACAAAATCGCGGACGTCCTCTCCTGTATTACACCACTCGTCAGCGACAAGCGCCACATTGATCCCGCGCTCGTCGACGCGCTTTGTCAGTTTCGCGAGCCATTCAATCTGCAGTTCACGCGATCCGGCGTCGATCGGCCCCTCGATGCGCAGCGCGAAAGGACGCGCCGCTTCCTCCAGCCTCTCAAGATAATCGGCGATCGCGTCAATATTCCGGTACCCGAACAGTTCGCCGATTGTACCGTACACGTCGATATGAAACACGGGATGGTAGGTGGGATCCTGGCGGTAATTGAGCACGCGGTCGCGGAGCCAGGCGACATATTCCGCGAGGGTATCGCCGTTTGGCCCCAGTTTTTCGAGGTTATTGATGAGAGCGTGCGGAAGAACCTGCACATGCTTGAGAATCATCTTATCCGCGTTGTCATGGCGCATATCGCCCGTCTGCGAGAAAATCGGGATCATCTGATCGCTTACCGTTGTCCCGTACTCCTCGGCGATCACTTCACACATGAGCTTGCCTTTTGTCTTGGCGACACAGTCGAGAATCGCCTGAGATAAGCCGTAACGGATCGCCGTGTGCAGACGCTTTCCTTCGCTGTCTTTCATGTTTTCGAACTCGTTCATCGTCTCACGGAAGGAGTCGACCACACGGCCTTCCAGCTTCGGCGCGATCTCACGCATGATCACGGGGATAAAATCCTCCGCCAGGAAGAGCGGGTCGCGGCCGCCCGCGCCGGAATACTGAACAGCGGCACAGTCACCCCATGCGACCTGTCCGTTCTCGAGAATAAGCATCAAAGAAATGGATTCGCCCGCCTGCCGGATGGCCTGAAACCCTTCTGTCACAGGCTCGCCAACATAGAAGAAGCCGTCTGTCACCGCACCCTGTTTAATCGCCTTCTGATCATCAAAGTAAAATCCTGTACGCCCCGGAGCACATACAACTTTCATAATCCTCATGTACTGTTGTTCCTCTCTTTGTTTATGGTCGTTATTTATTTCGTTATTTTTCTGGTTATTTGTTCGTCGGTCGTCCGACGAGGCGACCCTTGCTGATGGCGTAGACATCATCGATAACCATCTGGAATGAAGCCTGGCGTTTCTCATACTTGGCGCGCTCCTCGATCTTTTCTCTGTGGAAATCGAGAAGCTCCGGCGTCAGCGGGACATTCCCGGCATGGAAAAGCCGGATGGCTCCGTCGTTATCGCGGGCAGGCAGCATTTTCCCCGCGTTGTACCGGCTGGGGGCAAAAGGTATATCGAGCGCCCCGGAACGGATGGCAAGGATTACGCCCTGCGCGAGGTCGCCCTTGCCGAGCTCGAAGCATTTGTCGAGCACACAGCGCGTCTCGGCGGCGATAATCACCTTTTCGTCTTTCAGGCCGTATGTGTTGAGGCTCTGTTCACCCAGCATATTGATAATCTGCTGGGTACAGAGCATGCCGTCCGCGTTGGCTTCTTTTGTCGGAACGCCAATCGCTTCGTGCGGCGTCTTGACGATGACTTTCGTCGCGTGGGATAGCGCCGCGACGGCGCTGCCCCAGGCGATGACCGAGTAGGCCTTCGACTCTTCCTGGGGGAATCCTCCCATCCACTGGTGGAGAACTGTCGTCACATTGACATCGCCATAGCCGTATTTCCGCAGATACTCATCGGTCAGGCTCTGAAGGACCTGTACCGCCGCCACGTCCTGCGTCAGGTTTCCGCACTGGCCGTAACCGACGGTCACATTCTTAACTCCCTGTTCAGCGGCGAGGAGAGCCTCGATGACAGCGACACTGTGGGAGACAAAAGGCGGCACAAGTGTGCCCGTCAGCGGTCCGTATGGCTCGCGGTTGATCGGACATCCCGCTTCTTCATAAATTCCCGTCAATCTGTCGACATACTGCCAGTCGCGGATGGTCGCCTCGAGAGAGACATTCTTCGCGTAGGGGATATTGTAGGAAATCCCGCCCCCTTCGTAGCTCGTGTAACCGCCCGCGTACGTGATCTCAGTCAGAAGGCGCGCGTCAGGTGTCCCGTGGCGGATCTGAATAGGCGTATCGAGGGCGTCAATCAGCATCCGGCAGCCCGCCACGCCGTGGTTGACAGCCGGGAATCCGTTCAGCATCGCTTTCCCGCTCCGTTCCGATTCGGTGATCCCGACTTCGGCTTCGTTATAGCGGTTCTGTCTTGTATAACTGTCGATGGTCGTCGGAAGCAGGTCGGCTTTCCCCACATCCTGCAGATATGTCAGCAGTTCGATCATCTGCGGGATCAGAGGAACCCCGGCGCGTGGCTGTATGAGCGTCTTCCCTTCTTCCTTCGCTTTATTCAGCTTAAAGCTGAACACCTTATGTTCAGGAAGGCTTTTGTGGTACGCAAAGGCTTCCTCCATATCGACATCTTTCCCGGTCGGCCATTGCGTCAGGATTTCTGAGCGGACGCTCTCGAACTCATCCCGCGTCCACTTCTTGTTTCTCAGTTCATCCATGTGGTTGTCTCTCCTATGTTATATCTCATTGGTTTATCTCACTTATCATGTCGACGGCGCCGACAGGCTCATGCGGCGTTCGCCTTCTGATTCTCTTTTCTCATCATTCACATACCCCTGCCCGGTATGGAAGCCGCGGTATACCGGTGTTCTACAGACTGTCGTCTGATCCGATTTCCCCCAGATTGACAAGTTCGCGCTTGATAATCCGCAGGGCAATCTCCTTCTCTCGTTCCGCGAGCACCCCCATCGCCGAGAGAATATAGCGGTCATCTCTCAGAATCGACGCTTTCATCGGGCGCAATGACATGGGATACCGTCCGGAGAAGAGGGCGTGCCGGGCGATGCCGAGCGTGTCTGCCGCGTGAATCAGCGATCCTCCGGTAAAGACAATCCGGCGGATCCGGCTCAGGTCTTTGCCCATCTGCACGTAGACGCGCCCCGATGTTGTGTACGCCTCTTCCAGCGTCCCCGCGTGGCGTCTCGTCGCGATATCGACGGCACCTGACGCGAGCGCAAAGTCAAATTGCGACAGAACATCCTGACCGCAGGAGGGAACTTTCGATTTGTCCGCGGCCAGTTCGTCCATCAGCGCTTCACATCGGCTCTCAGACAGGCCGGCGCATTGAGCGATCCATTTCTCTCCGATATCCGCGACAATACCTGACGCGCTGTACCGCATTCCGATATCGCCTTCGACCGTCCGTTTCGCGTAGGGCTCATTGAGCCCTTTGCAGATCACGTTGATGTCTGAAGGCTCCCCTGCAGCCACTGAGTAGACATCAGTCGTCGCCCCTCCCACATCGACACCCATCAGCTCGCCGATACCCGGCTCCCTCTCCGTTCCGTCCGCCAAAAGCTTCATCGCGGACAGAATCGCTGACGGCGTTGGCATCAGGATGCCGGACAACAGTTCGGACGCCCTGGAGAGGCCGCGCGCGTTTATAATGTGGTTCAAAAAAAGTGCCCGGATCTCACGCTGCACAGGTTCAATATTGAGCGTTCCGAAGACCGGCATGACATTCGGGCAGACGATAACTTTAAAATCCTGAAGAGAATCCTCACAGCTGTCCGCCGCTTGGCGGTTACCCGCGAGAATGACCGGAAACCTGGGTGAGACGGACCGGAGTTTTTCGGCGTTGCCCTCCATGCAGGAGCGGTTCCCTCCATCCGTTCCGCCCGTCATCAGGAAAATATCAGGAGGATCCGCCTCGATTGCCCGGAGGTCCCGGCGCGTCAGCTCATGCGTAAATACCCGCGTGATCCGCGCCCCCGCTCCGAGAGCCGCGAGCCTTGCCGCCTCAGCCGTGAGTTCAGGAACGAGCCCCGACACCATCATGCGCAAGCCTCCGGCGGCAGAAGAACAGGCGAGTTTGTACTCAAACGCCAGTTCGCCGACCGCCCGGCGCAGCTGATCGAGCGCCGCCTCCAGCCCCGTTCCGATATCGGAATCAGCGGTTGTGAACGCGGAAGACGTGCCGATGATCTCCTCAGACGAGAGATCGACAGCTGTCACTTTTGTGAACGTGCTTCCGAAATCGATCAGCAGAACGGGGCGCATGTCATTCAACCCCGAGATCTTTTTTCAGGCATTCAATAGTCGTTTCGGGCGGTGTCCCGGGTGGGAAGACGCGGTCAAACCCCATGTTGTGGAAACGCTTTTCGACATCGACAAAATCCTGTTTGCCGACCACGATGTTCCCGCCGACATAGAGCAAAAGGCCTTCCAGTCCCGCTTCGTTCATCTTGTCACGCATGCCGCGGCAATCGAGTTCGCCGTGCCCGTACAGCGACGAGATGATAATCGCGTCGGCGTCCGTTTCGATCGCGGCTCCGATGAATTCTTCCTGCGAAACCATGACCCCGAGATTTGTCACATCAAAACCGGCTTCCCTGAACGCAAATTCGAGAATACGAATGCCAACCGCGTGAACATCCGCGCCGATGACGCCGATAACGAGCTTTTTACCGTTCCCCTGTTCCATCTTTTTTCAGACCTCCCGTGGCACACATCCTGGCGCCTCCGTTTGTTTCACCACTCTTATGAATGGAGTGATTCCCGCAAATCGCGGAAACTTCGTTCAATGGCGTTGCTGATATAGAGCAGCGATCCTTTGTCACACGAAAATTCCGATTCGATAAAGACCTTGCCCGCATGCATGTATTCATGAATAATGGCTGTTTCTTTGGCGTCGATCAGGTTCTCATAATCCGGCGCGAGCGCAATGACATCCGCCTGATCGATAAATCCGCGGGTTACGTCGGGATTTCCGAAAACAGCCCGTTTCACCTGCAGAGGTTCCGTGATATAGCGTTCGCATGAATCCTGCAGAACTTCAGCAAATCCCAGGCTGACAGTCAGAAACCCAATCGTCACATGCGCCGGAAGATCCATGCAGGCAGATGCCGAGGCCTGCGACAGCTCCAGCACCGCCGGCATAACCTGGATATGATCCGGTGTGATCAGCTTCAGCTCTTTGTAAAGCCTCTCGGGTGTGACAACGAGATCGTAGCCGGCGGTGAGTCGGCCCGGGTGCGCCAGGACATCATCGAATGGAACGCGGAAAGTGTTCGCAATACGAACCGTGTCGAGCGACTGGGCCATAATAGACCGCTCTTCCGATGTTGCCGCCACGACGGCGACACGGATGGGGCGCGTCATGTCTTCCTTCTGGCGGAGCCGGAGCTCAAAGAAAATCTGGGCTTCCCGCGTGGTAAAGCCGAGCGAAGACAAATCATCGATCATTTTGTCAATGGCCGCGAGCGCTTTCTCCTTCCGGCTGACCACATCCGATTCAGCCGATGTGGAAAGAACGAATGTACCGCGGCCGCGCTGCTGCTCGATGAAACCGTCGTGTGAAAGCATATTGTAGACATGACGAATCGTGCCGACCGAGACCTTGCGCGCATCCGCGAAGTCGCGGATGGAAGGCAGCTTCGTTCCCCCGGGCAGCATCCCGGATTCGATCTCACGGCGGATGTCGTCGTAGATAACGCGGTAAAGCGGACTTTCAGTGACGGATGATTCAGTCATGGTGTTCGCTAAGCCAGGCCGCGGGGCCTTCTTCGTAGAGATTTCTGCCTTCCGTATCGACAACTACCGTCACCGGCATATCGACAACTGTCAGCCGGCGGAGCGCTTCTGTCCCCAGATCCTCCCACGCGACGATTTCCGCCGCGCGGATTGTCTCAGAGATCAACGCCCCGGCACCGCCGATGGCCGCGAAATAAACGGCACCGTGCTGCTTCATCGAATCAATCACATCAACGCCGCGGCGGCCTTTACCGATCATGCCGCGGAGTCCTCTTTGAATCAGATACGGCGTGTAGGGATCCATTCGGTAAGACGTGGTCGGTCCGGCTGAGCCGAGCGGACGTCCCGCTTTGGCAGGCGAAGGGCCGACATAATATAAAACGGCGTCTTTTATGGGGAAGGGCGGTTCTTCACCGCGCTTCAAAAGCTCGACCAGACGCTTATGCCCGGCGTCACGCAGCGTGTAGACAGTCCCTCTGAGAAGAACGCGGTCGCCGCTTTTCAGTTCTCTCGCTTTTTCTTCTGAAAACGGTGCTTCAAGCCGGATCGTTTTACCCTGACGAGCCATCATAGTACCTCCCGGTAGTGACGAGCCACATGGCAGTTGATATTCACCGCCACGGGCAAGCCTGCGATATGAGTGGGGAGCACTTCGATGGCGACGCCAAGCGCCGTCCCTCTCCCCCCGAAACCCTGAGGGCCAACCCCGAGCCGGTTGATCTCTTCGAACAGCGACCGCTCCATCTCAGCGTAATAGGCGTCGGGATTGGATTCCGTCAGAGGCCTCGCGAGCGCGCGTTTCGCCGCGAGAGCGACCTGATCGAACGTCCCCCCGATGCCGATTCCGACGACGAAAGGCGGGCAGGCATTGGGGCCGGCGTGTGCGACGGTGTCGATGACAAATCGTCTGACGCCTTCCTCGCCGTCAGCCGGCACGAGCATCGCCAGCCGGCTCATATTCTCACTTCCGAAGCCCTTCGCGAGAAGCGTGACAGCCACGCGGTCCCCCGGAATCAGCCGCGTCGTCACCATCGCCGGCGTGTTATCGCCTGTATTGACTCTCCTCAGAGGATCCTTTACCACTGACATCCGCAGCAGGTGCTTACTGTACCCGCGCCGCACACCTTCGTGAATGGCCTCGTAGGGATCGCCGGTAAAATGGACATCGAGCCCGACATCCAGAAAGGCGACAATCATCCCTGTATCCTGGCAAATGGGAATGTGGTCTTTCGCGGCGATATCATAGTTTAAAAGGAGATCTTCAAGCACTTCGCGGGCTGTCAGCCCGTCTTCCCGTTCAAGCGTCTGTTCAACCGCCCGCCGGATATCCCCCGGGAGCTGACAGGCAAGCCGTCCACACATTTCTTCCACTGTATCCCGGAGCACCGAGACATCAAATTCGCGCACAGACATCTGAACTAACCCCTCCGGCCTGATGTGCATACACAATAACGGATATTGTGCTGACATGCAACTGTTATTCGCACGATCTTCCGCCTGTCGGCTCAAATCCAATCATCAAAAACTACAAAAGAATCATAGTTTGTCGTATGATTGTAAATAGAGAAAAGCTTTCGCGTACGCACCGGCCTTTCTGCCCACAGCACGGGAAAGCGCGTAACGCGTCAGCAATAACGGGAGTCCGCGTCAGGCGCGGAACTAATCAGCCGCCTCATGACAAATCGGCTGAAAGAACATTCTCCGACACGAAGCCGGAGAGAAAATTCATACCTTTGCAGGTACTATTTTTTGGAGGTAAACATGTCCGTAAAAGCGATTGTCGGGAGAAAAGGATCCGGGAAAACGCCGATCATGCTTCAACAGATCGAATTGTTATCACAAGACAAAGAATCGAACATTGTGTTCATTGAATACGGAAAAACAGTTGTCCACCTTATCCCCCACTCAGTAAGACTTATCGATATTACTGAGTATCCCGTCCGCGGCTTCAGCCAGCTGATCGCTTTTCTGGCCGGCATGAACGCGAAGGATTACGACATCTCGCATATTTTTATCGACAGCCTTCTTACGATCGCCGCTGACAACAGCGCCGATCACCTGTCAGAATTTCTTACAGCCCTTGAGGATCTCGCCCGCCGGGTAGACGTCAAGATAACGGTCTCCATCAGTCTTGATCGGGAAGAATTTCCGCGTGAATCTCTGCGTTTCTTAGAAGAATAACGGTGCAAAACCCCGGTACTCTACCCGTTGATTCCGGCTGGGATCAGAACATCCTGAATCCCCGGTCTTTAAGAACGGAACGCAGACAGCGCGCAGTCATTTCACATAGGATACGGAATAAAGCGGATGCGGCCAGTCTGCTATACTCTTGGCATCAACAGTCCATCTGGTTGATATCCGGTTCGCGGCTTCGCACACCACGAGGTCACGATCGATGCCGGCATAATAATTAAATAGAGGAGAGTTTTTATGATCAAAGAATTCAAAGAATTTGTGTCGCAGGGCAGTGTCCTCGACGCGGCTGTAGGGTTCGTTCTCGGCCTTGCTTTCAAAGGTGTTGTCGACAGCGTTGTCAACGGCGTGCTCATGCCTGTCATCGGATACCTCACCGCGGGGGTTGATTTCTCAGCGCTGAAGATTGTTCTCCGCCAGGCCACAGAGACCACGGAGGAGGTCGCGATCACTTACGGCGCCGTGATTCAGGCGCTTATCACGTTCCTGCTCGTCGCGTTCTTCCTGTTCCTGGTCGTCCGCGCGGTTAACAAAGCGCGCCGCAAGAAGCAGGAAGAAGCTGCCGCCGAAGAACCTGCTGAGTCCGAACTTGATCTCCTGAAGAATATCCGTGATCTATTGTCAAAATAGATTCTTATAGGGTACTCTGACAGATGAATTAAAAATCTTCGAACGACAGTTGAAGAAAATGACGAAGGAGGACATTTATGTTTTGCGAAAAATGTGGAGCCCCCAATGACGATCAGTCGAGGATCTGCACCCAGTGCGGAGCCATGCTCGGGGCGAATCCCCCGACAGAGATGAATTACAATGCTCCTGCGGGCGCGCCCTACGTCGCTCAGCAGCCGCCGCAGCAACCTCCCGAACAAGCTCCCTACGCGGCTTACGCGCCTCAGCAGCAGCCGCAGCAACCCCCCGCGCAAGCCCCCTACGCGGCTTACGCGCCTCAGCAGCCGGGATACGGGTATCCTTCACCTCAGTTTCCTCAACAGCCGGTCGCTAAGAAGAAAAAGACAGGCCTGGTTATCGCGGTCGTCGCCGTCCTGGCCGTCGCTTTGATCATCGGCCTTGTTCTCGCCCTTTCAGGCGGCGGCGGTGGCGGCGTGGGAAGCAAGGGCATCGCCGGGAAATGGAAGGTTGTCACAGATGCAGAAGACGGCGACTACGCCCCGGGGCTCATCTTTAACTTCCAGCGCGGTGGAAAGCTTTCCTTTGAACTGAGCGACAGCATGCCGGAAGAGGCAAAAACCGCCATGGCTTTGATGTCCATGCTCAACATGACCTATGAGGTTAAAGGGGATTCGATCGATCTGACGATGGAATTTTTCGGAGAAAAGGACACCACCACTTTCCAATACAAAATAGAGGGTAACAAACTCTACTTCATGGAGGGCGGCAAGGTAATGACCACTCTTGAACGGTACAAATAGAAGAGGTCGTAGACCAACACTTATACCGCACAGAAATATAAAACAGCCATCGGTTTCAAAACGGAGCCGATGGCTGTTTTTGTATTATAGGCTTTTTCGTCTATGCCGCCCATGCCGGCGATCGAATCAGCCGGGGCTGGAACCCCGATCCCGTCGGGCTTGCTTCAGGAATGAAACGCCCGGGGCGCTTGTCCGCCGGAAGCTTTATTCCGCTTTCGGCGGGATCTCCTCCGTCATGAGAACGAACTGAACGCTGGCCACATCCTTGTTCTCCTCGGAGACAAACGATTTCACCTCGAAGGATCCCTGGTACTCCTTGAGCATCTCGCGCAGCGCTTCTTCGAACTTCCCTGAGAGATCGCCCGTCTCTTCTTTGAACCGTTCGGCGCCGTCGGAGAACTCCTTTAACCCGTCAGAATACGGGACAAGTCCATCCGCGCGGTAACGGTCAAGGCCTTTGCGGAACGAAGACACGCCGCCGACATAGTCGGAAATACCCTGTCCTGTCTGCGATACGCCGTTCCGAAGCTCGCGGCCTCCCGCGCTCAGCTGATTCCCGTTCTTCGCGAGTTCCGCGAGCCCTTTCTTAATCCCCGCAGAACCAGACAGTATACCGGGCTTCCCGTTTACTCCCTCGTAACCGGCGATCAATCCGCCCACACCCTGATCAAGATAAGCGGCGAGACCGTTGTGGAAGCCGATCATCGGCTGGCCGTCCGGGCCGGCGACAGGCTTTCCGTTGGCGTCGTAGACGCCGGCATAGCCCGCCTGAAGCTGGTGAAGCCCGTTGACAAGGTCAGCGTACCCGCTGAGAAGCGGCGCCACGGAACCGGCCAGCCCTGCAAAGCCTTTCACCTGGTTGACAAGCGCTGTCAGTCCGTCGTGGATACCGCCGTAATTGGCTGAAAGCTGCTGAAGGGCGCCGAGGAGCTGCCCGGCGCCGTTTTCAAGTGCCGGAACGCCTTGTGTCTGGTCGAGCAGACCGTCGATGGTCCCGCGGAGCATCTGAACAGCCGGTTTGTACCCGGCTGCAAGCTGTGACATCCCGGCCAGCTGGTTGTAAAGCAGCGCATCATTTCCCGGCGTTCCCGCGAACGTAAATCCAAGACTCGCCAGATATCCATACCACTGTACTGCTGTCATCGGATTAATGTCATCGTCAGGAATGGTAAACTGATCCGCCTGCTGTTTTAACAGAGTGAGCTGTTCCCTCATCTGTGTTAGCCCGGCGTAAAGTTTGGCCGGGCCGCCGTCAGCAGCGGCAAGCTGTGCCAGCGCGCCGCGGAATTCTGCCGAACCGGCCGCCAGCGCGTCCAGCTGCGCCAGCATCTCCGGCGTAAACGCGGGGAGCTCCATGCCTTCAAGGCTCTCCGGCGGAGGCAGCTGCGCGACAATCTGGTTCAACCCCTGCAGGATCGCCGCGGATGCTTCTTTCAGCCGGGCGCCTTCCGCGTTCAGCTGTTTTGTCCCCTGGTACATCGCCTGCAGGCCTTCGTCAAAAGCCCTGTATCCGTTCGAAAGCTGTCCGACGCCCTGCGTGTACCGGTCAACGCCGGATGTGTAGTCTTTGATGCCTGTTTTCAGTTTATCGGCGCCTGATGCCAGGCGTTGGCCGCCCGATACGAGCTGGCTGCTCCCGTCGCGCACTTTGCCGAACGCGTCGAGGAGTTCCTGATGCCCCTTGCGGAGTTTCGCGGCGCCATCAGCGAATTCGGCAATCCCCGAAGACAGCTCATCGAGAGGCTCAAGCATCTTATCCAGTTCACCGAAATCATCGGGATCGATGTCGAAAGCCAGCGGAATTCCCGCCAGGGTGATCTGCCCCATGGCGAAATCCTTCACCTGGAAGACAGCCTTAATCGTCGTCTTTTTCCCGGGGAGAGCGATATAAGTGAGCTGATGCTCAGAACCCGCGTAAGATACCATAAAGCCTTCGCTCGCCGCTTCCAGTTTCGCGCGTTCAGGGTCAATCGGAATGCTGATCTGGAGCGCGTACTGCTTGAAGAAATCGGCGTTCACCGCGTCGTTGCTCTTGATATTCATGGTGAACTCAAGCTCGCCCTCGGCGCCGGAGAGCGTTGCCGGTTCCCGTTTCTCCCCGTCAAGTTTCCATTCGATCTCTGTTTTCCAGGGAAGATCAAGGGATTTCAGATTCCCCTGATAGTAGTAGGGCCCTTCCACTTCGGCGATTGACACCGTTGTTCCGCTCAGGACCGGAGGCGCCTCCCCTGTCAGCTGGATCACTTCGCTGTATTCGCCGTGATCCGTGATCGAGATCTTATGAGAGGGTTGAAAATGGTTGACAACATAAATATTGTCAACATCGCCTGTCGCTTTCAGGCGGGCGTAGACAACCTCCCTTTTGCTGGAATCGGACGCCGGCAGCGTCAAGAGTTTCACTTCGCGCTCAGCCACGGCGACAGCAGGAATGATCCCGATGACGAGAGACAGCAGAAGCACCACAGCCATCGGTTTCAGAAAGCGCATGATCGCCCGTTCTTTTTTGTTTTTTGTTTTGATTTTCATGTTCTTTATTCCTCCAGACGTGATGCTTGTCTGTCCGGAAGCATGTTGAGCTTCCAGGTTGTTTTCTCAATCGCGCGGTCAAAGACCCGCAGAAGGTTTGGCAGCAGAACCAGGATCATCAGGAGCGACAGCAGGGCTCCCCGCCCGAGGACGTGCCCGATTTCCCTGACGACCTGCAGACTGGAAATCAGGTAGAGCAGATACCCCGCGACGGAAAGGATCAGTGCCGGCGGGATGATAGAGCCCGCGACTGTCTGAATGGTGATCGCCGACGCCTCTTTTCTCCCCATTTTCTTTCGATGATCAAAATAGTGCTGCGTCATGAGTATGCCGTAATCAACCGTCGCCCCCAGCTGCACGGTGCTGATCACGAGATAGCCGATGAAGACGAGCGGCGTAGAAGTAATATAGGGAATCGAGAGGTTGATCCACACCGCGAGTTCGATGGTAAAAACGAGGATAAGCGGGATCAGAAGCGACCTGAATGTCAGCATGATCACAAGGAAAATGGCGAGGATCGCGAGACCGTTCACGACGGGGAGATCCTGGGTAATAGTCGTTCTCATATCGAGCAGAACGACATTGGCGCCCGCGATATGCGTTTCCGCCGGCGCGTACGCCTGGTCGACAATCTCCCGTATCCTCTCCGCGAGGTCGAAAGTCTCGGGACTTTCATCGGGTGAATCGGCGATGAGAACAATACGGCTGTACTTCTCCGATGTGAACTGAGAGGAAACGCGATCGGGCAATAAGTCGAGAGGGACGCCTGTGCCGACCATATTGACATAGCCGATCACCGACTTCATCTCAGGGAGCGCCTCCAGATCCTTCACCAATTGCTTCTCCTTCGCCCAACTGCCTTTCGGGACGAGAAGCGCCATCTGCATATTGTTGCCAAACGTTTTTCTCAGCTGCTCCGCATCACGGCCTTCGCGCGACGACGCCGGATACGCGCGCCCTCCGTAGAGGAAATTGTTCGCCCTCTGTCCGAGATACGCCGGTACGGCAGCCAGAAGCGCCAGGATCACGACGGGAATGGCGATTTTGACAACGAGGCGGCTGAGGCCCTTAAATGACGGGAGAAACGACCGGTGGGTCGTCTTGTCGATCAGCCTATAGGTCAGCAGCGCGAGTGCGGGCAGCAGCAGGAAAACAGTCACCAGGCTGACGATCACGCCGCGGGCGAGCACAAGCCCTAAGTCTTTGCCGATTCCAAACCGCATGAAGATCAGGGCCAGGAAACCAAAGAACGTCGTCACGGCGGACGCGCTGACAGGAGCGAAACTCTTGACGATCGCCAGCCGCATGGCTTCTTTCGGTTCCAGCCCTTCCGACCGGTAATCGCCGAAGCGGTGGAGGAGGAAGATGGCATAATCCATCGAGACAGCGAGCTGCAGCACCGAACTCACCGCCTGCGTGATAAACGAAATATCCTCCGCGAATGAACTGAGTCCCATGTTGATGAGTACGCCCGCGAACACGACCAGCATAAACAGAACAGGTTCAAACCAGGACCGCGTCGCAAAGAGGAGAATAAGAAAAGCGGCCGGAATCATGAACGCGAGGATCGTCGCGATTTCCGATGTGACAGCGCGCTGCATAAAAGACTGCTCGACGGCATTTCCGCGTATGCTCCCGGATTCGCCGATCAGCTCCTGGATCTGAGCGACTGCCTCCTTCGCGGGCATTTCGTCAGAGATGGTCAGATGGAACAGCGCAACTCCGTCCTTGTAGAACCCTTCAACTGTTTTTTTATCGAGCAGCTCGACAGGGATACTGAGATCGAGCTGGTCGTCCATCCAGAGCACTTCGCTGACAAAATCAAAAGATTCGAGTTTGCGCTTCATGTCAAGCGCTTCTGAGATTGATTTTACCGGGTAACCCACTTCCGCGTTCGGCACCGCCTGCGTGAACGCCTCCCCCATCTGATCGACGGCGATCGTGGAAGGCGCGCTTTTGGGCAGGTACGAAGAGAGATCAAAATTGATTTTGATATTCGACGCGAGAAAAATGCTCGCGATGATCAACGCGATGAATAAAAGGAATACGGCCCATCGGAATTTAACAATATATCCCGCCAGTGTGTTCATCTTTGTCCAGTCAAGAGAGAATCAAAAGCTCTGGTTCCGGCCATGATTAACCTCAACAACCTCCGTTCTTCATTTCTATCGTCTCTCAGCCACAGCCATAAAAGATAACCTGTGACAGCCGTATCGTACCAATTTTTCTTGTGGCCATTCAGGCACAATTTTGACAACTTTGTGGAGACGGCTCCGACACAGGCAACAATGTTTCAACAATTGTTCATTAAACGACAAATATCGAATAGTTGTCATGTTATGATAAAATAAATACAGGTAAATCGAGTAAACGATACGATCACCTCGACAACTGTGGCGGTACTCGCGCCGTCCGCCAGGCAAGGGAGCCACTCCCCGCCCGTTCTGCCGACGACGCCGGCGGGATGATAAGTGTACCGGCACGCGCGAAGTGATCGAAGAACATCTGCCCTTTTCACTCCGGGCGGACCGCCGTGAGGTTAGCCGTATGAACAGAAATGGATCCATGCCGACACCGCACCGCTCGACTCCGAAACAGGGAAACGAGCCGAAGAAAGGATTGACGCGGCTTCAGGGAGACAGGCGAAGCCGGCGCACACTGGCCGCGCTCCAGAACAGTCTCATTGAACTCCTGCTGCAGAAACCCCTGAGAGAGATCACGATCACGGAATTGACTGACGCCGCAGACATCAGCCGGACGACATTTTATATCCACTTCACCGACATCAACGATTTGTTTCACCAGATGGAAGACGACATTTACCGTCAGTTCGAGAAGATCATCCACGAAAGTGTCATCGATTCGACAACCGTCATGCACATGGAGATAGACAAATCGGGGAATATCTACCTGCCGACACTCTACGAAGTCTTCAAATTCATCAACGACAACACCGACCTCTGTGTCGTGCTGCTGACAAACCCCGACAGCACATTCCTCAAAAGAATCTGGGCGGAGGGACATACGACCCTCATGAATAAGACGGCGAATGTCAACGATAAAAAATATCAACGATCCGTCGAATATTACTATTATCTCGTCGCAAACGGAATCCGCGGTTTAATTGAACATTGGCTCGAAAGCGGTATGCGCGAAACCGTCGACGAAGTGTACCGCATCGCGGCGAATTTTGTGCTGCACAACCTGGCATTCCTGCAACAGGGAGGCATCATGGGGCAGCTTTAATACAAGCAAGAGAAGGGAGTAATCATGGACAACGAGTTAATCAAAAAACAATTGACAGACGCAGTCGAAGAGCTGATCAAAGAAGCCCGCTATTCCAGGCCGGGCGACATCTTCGTTCTCGGGTGCAGTACGAGTGAAGTCCTCGGACTGCGCATCGGGAAGGGTTCAAGCCAGGAAGCCGGCTCCCTCATCATCAGCACTTTGATCCCGCTGATCAAAGCGTACGGCTTCTTCCTGGCCGTACAGGGGTGTGAACATATCAACCGGTCACTTGTGGTCGAGCGTGTCGTGATGCTCCGCGATCAGCTCGAAGAAGTCAACGTCATCCCCGCACTTCACGCAGGAGGCGCGTGCTCAGTCGCCGCTTACGAACAATTTGTCGACCCTGTCGTGGTGGAGCATATTACCGGAACGCTCGGAATGGATATCGGTGATACGGAAATCGGCATGCATATCAGACACGTGCAGCGCCCCGTCAGGCTGGCGGTGCGTCAGATCGGCGAAGCGAGAGTCACTTCCCTGATGTACCGGCCGAAACTGATCGGCGGGGAGCGCGCCCGCCACATGAAATAAATAAAAGGGCGGTTCTCCCGCCTGTGAAGACGAAAGAACCACCCCTGTCATCTGGAGCCTGCGGACAGATTCGAACTCCCGACCTGCCGCTTACAAGGCGGCTGCTCTACCGGCTGAGCTACGCAGGCGTGCAGGGAATATCCTACCCGACGTCCGCCTGTCTGTCAATCTCTATTTCATTTGACACGCGTCCGGCAGAGCGGGATACCGATGTATACCGGGCAGGGGAATGCGTGTGTCCGCTGCGGTTTCGATCTGAAGCCAGCCGAAGTATGCGTAAGCCGTAAGAAAGTGCGAACCGGCTTATCAAGGCTGAGGGGAGCTCTATGGGATTGCTGAACGAGAAAATAAAGGAAGTACTGCAGTCGCTGATACCTGTCACTGTCTTTGTGCTCTTTTTGCACTTCACGGTTACCCCTCTGTCCGGCATGCAGATCGGACAGTTCCTGCTGGGCGCTTTTCTCCTGCTCATCGGTCTGTCCGTCTTCCTTGTCGGAGTCGACCTCGGGGCGACGCCGATCGGGAAACACAGCGGCAAGGTCATCGTGCGGTCAGGCAGGATGTCCACACTTCTCACCGGCGGTCTGATCCTGGGATTTCTCATCTCAATCGCCGAACCGGATCTGCACATTCTCTCACATCAGATCGAAAGACTGACGAACGGCAATCTGACGAAATGGACGATGGTCGCCGTCGTTTCCGTGGGCGTAGGGCTCCTCGTTATGGCGGGATTCTGGCGCATCGTCAAGCAGATCAGGATCCGCTATCTGCTGTGGGCAGTTTACGGAATTATTTTGCTTCTGGCCTGCTTCTGCCGCCCTATCCTCCATGATTTCGCTTTTGACGCCTCCGGAGCGACAACCGGCGCCATCACGACTCCATTCGTACTCGCGCTCGCCGCCGGGGTCGCCAAACTGACCACATCAAAGAGCGAAGACGCCCGCGATCAGTTCGGCCTCGTCGGGTACGCGTCAGCGGGTGCGATCGCGGCTGTTCTGGCCATGGGAGTGATCCGGCGTGCCGGCGCCGTCAGCGCGCCGCCTGAGCCCTCATTCGCCCCCCTCTCCCGGCTCTTTGAGTCATTCTTCGCGGTCGCTCCTTCTTCTCTGCGCGATTCGCTGCTGAGTGTCGCGCCACTCGTCGCTGTTTTCTTTCTTCTGCAGATCAGTACGCTGAAACTGAGAAAACGCGAATCAACGCGCATCTATCTGGGCATGCTGTTCTGTTATGTGGGGCTCGCCCTGTTCCTGACGGGCGTCATGGGGGGCTTCATGTCGACAGGCCACCTGTTGGGATCGAGGCTCGTCGCGCTCGACAAACGCTGGCTGACAACACTCGCCGCCTTTTTTCTCGGGCTGGTCACTGTCATCGCCGAGCCAGCTGTGCAGGTTCTGACTCAATCGATAGAAGAAGTGACGGAAGGGATGATCCTGCGCAAGGTAGTCCTCGTGTTTCTCTCGATCGGTGTCGCCTTTGCCGTCATGCTGTCGGTCATCCGGATCTACACGCCGGGCCTTCAACTGTGGCACTTCCTGCTTCCGGGTTATTTCCTCATCATGATCATGAGTTATTTCACCCCGGACATTTTTCTCGGTATCGCGTTTGACGCGGGCGGTGTTGCCTCCGGACCGATGACGGCGACTTTTATCCTATCTTTCACACAGGGAATCGCGGCGGGAACTCCGGGGGCTGACCTCCTTCTCGACGGGTTCGGTGTCATCGCGCTGGTGGCGATGGCGCCTCTGATTACCCTGCAATTCCTCGGTCTGGTTTCAGTCATCCGAACCGGGAGACAGCGGAAACGGCAGCTGATGTCAGCAGGAATACCCGCCATTGAACACGAGCTAGCGGCTAAAGGATCGGAACCCGACGGCCTGACACAGAATGAGGAATTCGATGAGCTGTCTTCTTCGCTCGGGGGTGAAGAGGCGCTGGCCGCTCTGGGGACCAATGGGGAAGACAGCTATCCGATCGCGGACGCTTCCGAGGCAGATGGAAAAGCACCCGAAGAACCCGCGGGGGAAGCCGCCTGTTCCGGGACGGACGACAGGGAGACGGCGGCCGGCGGGAACAGCTGGACGGACGGCGCGGACGGCGCGCAAATTGAAGATGAATTAGATTTTTTGGAGGAAGACAGTCATGCAGATGAACGAGCCGCCTTTGACTGACCGCAGGGATAAGACAAAAGAACACGAAACATACTCTCTCCTAATCATGATCTCAACCCCCAAAAAGGCTGAAGACATGGCGAACTATGCCCTCGCGAACGGAGCGGCGGGCGCGTTCTTCAGTCACGCCCGCGGCACGCTTCCGGGCCATATTCTCGCCATGCTGGGACTCGCGGGGGTCAGACGGGAACTCGTCGTGCTTGCCGTCCCCCACAGGAGAGCCGGTTCCCTTCTTGAGGAAATCAATGAGACGTTCAACCTCAAAGAGAAGATGGGAGGCATTGCCTATCTTCTCGATCTGGAACATCCGCTCAGACGGCCGGCTGAGACAGACAGCGATCCCTATTCCGTCGTCGCGGCAATTGTGAACGAAGGCGAAGGCGAAGAGGTCGTCGAACACGTCCGCCAAAGCCACCCCGTCGGCGCGTCTATTCTCCAGGCGTCCGGATCAGCCAATCACAGCCGGAAAACTTTCGATTTCGAGATTGTGGAGAGCAAAGAGATTGTTCTGATCATCACAAAAAAACACCTCTGCAAAAAAGTTTATCAGACTATTCACGACGCCCTTCGCACGGAACTCCCGGGGCGCGGAATCATCTTCTCGACCGACATAGGCGCGGTCGCCGGCATCCTTGAGAAAGATCAGGAACTCCGATCGCGGGAGGAATACCCCGGAGGCGGATACGCGGACGCTGAACAGTACCCGGAAGATTCATACCATCCGCGAGACCGGCATTCGGAAGACGGGTACGAGGATGCCGAACCGGATGACGCCGGGGTACTCCGGGAAGGAGAACCAGGCAGGCCAGGTAAAACGGCGGATCAAGGCGAGTCGTATCAGGTCGCTGTTTTAGCGCTCGTTGACCGCGGACACACGGAAGAGATTGTCCGGCTGTCAGAAGAAGCGGGCGGCCATGGCGCAACGATTATGCGCGGTCGGTTCGCCTCGCATAAGAGCCACGGTTTTTTCAGTCATTCGGATGAAACGGAGAAAGAAGCGGTTATCATGATCGCGCCGAGGGAAACAGCCCGGACCGTTCTGCACCGGCTGCAGCAGTACGCCGCGGAACACAGAGAGAGACCGGTGATCCTGACCTGGGTGTGCGTCCACTCATTCGACAAATTCTCTTACGGGACAGTCTGAAGCCGGGAGATGCCGGCTCCGCTTTTCTTATTAAGACTGCGGGGAAATGAAATACTGGAAGACGGCATTGGCCACCGCCTGGCCGATATCGGCTCTCCCTTCATCGGACGCGAGAATCGCGCGGTCGCCTTCGTTCGAAAGATAACCGGGGACGAAGGACACGGAGACATAGTTTGTGAGGCGGAGAAGTGCGAGATCTTTTTCTTCGCCCGCTTCGATTCCCCCCTCCGGTTTCAGGGACGGCACCATACGGGAGAGATTGGTTTTCAGCAGCTGTGCCAGACTCGCGCGCCCCTTCGTATCAATATTGGTGTAGTTGGGCGGGAGTTTCATGGGATTCTGATCGACAGCGTAGCCGTTATTTGTATCCGCGACGAAATCCGCTGACATGTAATAGGTGTGCGATCCGTGGCGCGACGTGTCGCTGTCATTCCCAAGCGAAAGATTGATGAGAAGAATATCGCTGTACTGCGATTCAATGTCGTACAGTATCCGCAGCTGCGGGGGCGTGCCGATCGAGCCGAACAGTCCGCGCCCTCCGGAGGCGGGGCTGTTCTGATTTATACGGATAACATCCCCCATGAGAAGCCTCAGATTGTCGATCACCGATGTGAGATAACCGGCCTGATCCGCCGCGTCCCGATACCGGATCAGGGAAATATCCGCAGCGGCCGCGACCCTCGAGAACAGCGAATACTCTTCATCCGTCGTACGTGTCAGCACAACCGTGGCCCCGAAACGGGTAAGCGCTTTTTCCGCTTCCGTCGCGATGCTGAGGAGAAGAGATTTCTCTGTCAGCGCTTCCTCCCCTGCGCCCCATACAGCGCCGGTCTCCGCACCTCCGCGCGAGGCGTCGATGATCACGGTGACCCCTTTCAAAGGCTGCGCGGCCGCGGAACGGGACGCGTAATCGCTCAGATTCGCGTCATAAAGCTTCGGGATCGACAGCTCCGCCGGCCAGATCCGCAGCGCTTCCTTAACAGGCGGAAGCCTGTCCGGGTCGTTATCGGTGACAGGCAGCTCGATTTTCTCAACTGCTGTCGTCACGGGAGGATCTGTGTGTTCTTCCGTACTGTCAATGCCCGTCGAGCTGCCCGGTGTGTCAGGTGATGTGCCCTCCGGTGTTTTGACACTGTTTTCAGGCGGCTGATCCGGTGTTTTCACACCATCCGGCAAACTCGTACTGATCTGGAACCGCTTGGCGCCGCGCACCGGTTTCGGGAGAACGCCGCGAAATGAAAGCAGGAGCAACAGACTGCTGATGATCAGCAGAACAAATACATTCCGCGCGCTCTTCTTCCCTGTCAAGCGTCAGTCCCTTTCACCCGGGGCGCAAACTGCCTCGATCACAGCGCACAGATCTCCCGCCAGCGCGTTAATCTCGCACTCGTCTTTTCCTTCAATCATCACTCTCACAAGCGGTTCCGTACCGGATTTCCGGACGAGAACCCGCCCGTTCCGGCCGAGGATCTCCTCCTTTTCGGCGATGGCGGCCAGAAGGTCGGGATGGTTCATGACATACTGTTTCTTTTCATCGGAGACGCGGACATTCACAGTAATCTGAGGAAGCTTCCGGATGATCTTCCTCATTTCGCTGAGCCGGGCGCTGCCGCCCTCGTTGCGAATGGCTCCGAGAAGGCGGATGGCGGTGAGCACGCCGTCTCCCGTCGTCGAGTCGTCCAGAAGGATAATATGTCCGCTCTGTTCTCCTCCGATCGCGTATCCGTCAGCCAGCATGCGTTCCAGGACGTAGCGGTCGCCTACCTGTGTCCGGATCAATTCATATCCGGCGGAGGCAGCCGCGAGTTCGAGCCCGAGATTGCTCATCACGGTCGCGACGATCGTCTTCTTTTTCAGCTTCCCGAACCGGTCGAGGTCACGCGCCAGAATCGCGAGCATGACATCGCCGTCGCAGACCTCTCCGCTGTCATCGACGGCTATCAGGCGATCGGCATCGCCGTCAAATGCCAGCCCGATGTCCGCACCGTGTTCACACACGGCGCGCGATAGATTCCCGATATGCGTCGAACCGCAATCGCGGTTGATATTATATCCGTCGGGGTCGGCTCCGATTGTCTGAACGTCGGCGCCTAAATCTCTGAACAGCCTTGGCGCGACAACAGAACTCGCTCCATGCGCACAGTCAACGACAATTTTCATACCCGAGAGGTCAAGCCCGGCGATCGACTGAAGATGTTCCCGGTACTCATCCGCGCCCTCCTTATAGTGGATGAGCCTGCCCACCGCTTCCCCGGTCGGGCGTTCATAATCAAGAAAGGAGGGATCGCTGATCCGCGCTTCAATGGCATCCTCCGTTTCATCGGGGAGCTTAAAACCGCTGCCCGAGAAGAACTTGATGCCGTTGTATTCAAAAGAGTTATGCGACGCCGAAATCATCACGCCGGCATCAGCCCCGAGTTTTCTGGTCAGCCACGCCACGCCGGGTGTCGGGATGACCCCAACGTACAGGACATCCGCGCCGGCGGACGTGATGCCGGCGATCAGAGCCGATCCCAGCATGCCGCACGAAATACGCGTATCTTCGCCGACAACAAGCGTCGGTTTGTGGTGTGTTTCCTCAGTCAGAACATGCGCCCCCGCCATTCCGAGATAGAAAGCCAAATCAGGCGTCAAATCGCGGTTCGCGACTCCACGCACACCATCCGTTCCAAACATTCTAGCCATAGCTAATTCCTCCCATCCTGTCAGACACCCAATAAAACACGTCTATTGCAAACGGCCAATTCTCTCCGTGCGGAGAAACATTCAGGGTGTATCGGAAATTCTTTCGTAGACATTTACTGTTACCGACACAGGCAGCAGTAATTCAGTTTTCGTGTAGAGCAATGTCTCTGTGTCAACTTTAACCGGCAGCTGGACGATGCCTGCTCTGTTGACTTCGCTCACATCAATATAGGCAGCGATCTTCCCAGGCGCTATGTCAGCGAGCACCTGCTGTCTCCCGCGGAGTGTCACCTGAACATTGGCGACAGGGAAACTCTGGATTCCAAATCCGCGTTCATGCGCTTTTTCAAGGCCGTAGTGAGCAAGCGGGACAATGAACGACTTTGTTGTGACGGGGTTGACTGTCACCTGGACAAACACCCACATAAAGCAAGCAATAACAATCGAGAGAATCGCGAGTCCCATGCGCTGACGGCGCGAAAGCATCGAACCGATGCGCCTGTTTCTCAGCACCTTGTGCTGTCTCTTGCCGATACTCTCTTCGCCGTTTTCATTCTCGTCGAAGATGACCGGGGCTCCCCCATTGGCCGCTGCGTCTGATGGCGCCTCCGCCTCATCTGCTTTGTCATAATCTTTTTCGACATGCGCCGCGCCGGGACGCGAGTCCGCTTTGTGACCAGGAGAGAGAATCTCCTCTCCGTCGTCATCGCGATCCGGTGATTCATCAGCCGTTCCGTTCCGGAAAAATCTCCTGAACCAGCCTCTGACTGTCCTGTCCTCTTCTCCCGCCGACGCGCCGAGCAGGCGGTGAAGTTGTGTCCGCAGAGCGTCCACATTGCCGAGGACATGGAGAACGCCGTCGATGGCGAGGCTGATCGTCCCCTTCTCTTCAGAGACGACTACGGCGACAGCGTCACCCATTTCACTCGCTCCGACTGCCGCGCGGTGGCGCAGACCGAAATCGCGTCTCAGGTGGTAATTATCCGACAACGGGATATGAACCCGGGCGGCTGCCACGCGGCCGTCCCGAATGATCACCGCACCGTCGTGAAGCGGCGACCCCGTATAAAAGATCTGCCGAAGCAGCGCGGAAGAGACCGTCGCGTCAACGCGCACCGCGTTCTCCTGCTCATGCAGTTCACCCAGTTTTGTATTTCGCTCGATAATAATGAGCGCTCCCGTTCTGGTACTGCTCATCCACTCGCACGCGTTGACAATATTCTCTATCATCTGATGAACACCGGGATGCGACACATGGCTGTCCCATGTGCCATATGTCAGACGGTTGCGCCCGACCGCTTCAAGCGTGCGCCGCAGCTCGGGCTGAAAGATGACGATAATGGCGATCGCCAGAATTGAAATCGTGCGGTTGAGCATAAATCCAATCGTGTTCAGTCCGATCGCGCTTGAGACAAAAGCGAAAACAACGATCAGGATGATCCCTCGAAGCAGCTGCCATGCGCGCGAATCTCTGAGGAGCAACAGAATAAAATACACGACAAAAGCGGTGATGGCGATATCAAAGAGGGCGACCGCCATATCAATCGGCCCGCCCAGGTACAGCAGGCCGTCTGAAAGGCTGTAACGCAGTTCATTGAAAAACTCGCCAATTTTCGAAAATAAACCAGTTGCCAGAACCAAAAGTATGGGCTCCTCCGCATTGAACATTTTTTTTATTTTAGCATATTGTCCGGCGCTATCGGCAGCACCGGGGAACGAAGCGTCCCGCCCGGAAATCTGTTTGAATCAAAAGGCCGTGAAAACCGCTCCGCTGCGCGCACACGCGCCAGTCAGTCCACACCACGGCCGCACCTGAATATGCTATGATTAATCAAAGAATCGCGCTATCAGACGCGGACGGACAGACCGGGCGGGACAATAAAATCCGGGGAGGCAGCAGATGAAAATTGAGAACAGATGCGTCAGACCACACGGCTGCCGCAAGAATTATTTCATAGTTATCCTGTCGATACTGCTCTTCGCGCTGCTGCCGGCAGCGGGCTGCGCCACCCCTTCTCTCAGGCCTCTGAATCCGGAGCCGGGCACAGCTGAACCTACCGAACCCCCAGAGACAAGCGCGCCTATCTTTTTGACCACGGCCCCTTTATCCGATGCAACAACGGAACAGGAAGAAACTACCCCTTCGGTCACCACGGAAACGGTGCCGGCGACAACACCCGAAACGGATATTCCGTGGTCACAGGATTTGCGCGGCCTCATCGACTCGCTCCGTCCGCCGTTTATGACTGGAAGAAGCATCCCGTTTTACGCGCGTATCCTCCGCACGCCGCCGCTGTCACATACATTGGGAGTCTCCACAAACCCCCTCATGATATCCAACAGAGAAACGCTGGTAACGTTCCTGGAAAGAGTGAAATACGGCTGGCAGCTGAAAGATTCCGACATCAGAAATCTCCTCGACGTCTATAACAACGACTTCTTCCACAAAAATGTTTTAATCGCCGGCGCGATCGGTCTCAATTCCGGCTCCATTCAGGTGGGCGTCAGAGACGTGCTTCAAACGGATGACCAGCTCTCGGTTCTGTTCAATTTCACATTCCCCGAAATCGGAACCATGGACATGATGAGCTGGCACTATTTCGTGGAAATAGCCGCGAGTGATGCGGCAGGCAGGACGGTCGCCGGTTCTTACATGCCCAATGTGGAAAAAACCACAATAGCTGAATAGATTAACGTATTTCTTTTCCCACCCTGAAAAAGGACCGCGGAAACTGATTATCCGCGGTCCTTTTTGGCTGCCGATTCAGGATTTGAACCCGAACATACTGAGTCAGAGTCAGGTGTGCTACCGTTACACTAATCGGCATCGCTTTTAATGGCAACGAAAGCTATGGTATCACAGTGCTTTGAATTATACAAGGCATTTTGATATCGTTCGCGAAATAAACGCGTCCCTCCAGGGGACAAGAACAGAGGGAAACGGAAGGTCATGTAATTTTTCGGCCCGAACCCAGCACGCGCCCTCCGGATCACCGTCCCGGACAGCAGGTATCACCGAAGAAAGCTCCGCTTCCCAGAGAAAAACATCCCAGATCCGATGCGAATAGACGGCCCGCCTCTTATCTATGAAACGGATGCCCGCCGATTCCGGCGCGTCATATACCCCGCGCCTGCGGAGATGGCGGCACAGTGACTCCCGGAAACCCGCCGGGTTATCCGGACCAAACGGTTCGGGGAGCGAAAAAAATTCAAACAGCCCTTCAAGCAGTCCTTTGGGCCGACGCTGAACGTAAACGCTTCCATGCACATGGAGGAGGACATATGAAAATGATGTGACCGGTTTATCCTCTGCGCCCGGGCGGACAGGGAACCGGCCGACAGCATCGGCTGCATAAGCCTGACACATCTGTTGGAGAGGGCAGTGTTCGCATTGAGGAGATGAAGGTGTGCATACCATCGCGCCCAGATCCATCAACGCCTCATTGAAGTCCCCCGCCCGGCCGTCAGTTGGCATCAGTTCGCAGATCCTCTTCCTCACCGTCCTGAGCGCTTTGGCGCTCCCCCGCACATGCGGCACCGCGTCGAATCGTGATACGATGCGGACAATATTCCCGTCGACCGCCGGCTCAGGCTGATCGTAGGCGAAGGACAGGACCGCCCCTGCCGTATACTCCCCAATTCCGGGCAGTGCCATCAGCTCTTTTTTCAGAGGCGGAATAATGCCGTCGTAATCGCTTGAAACGCGCATGCCAAAGGCATGGAGAAAACGCGCCCGTCTGTAATATCCGAGCCCTTCCCATGCTTTCAGCACATCTGTCTGCAGTGCGGACGCGAGATCGTTCATCGTCGGAAACCGCGCCATAAAACGCTCGTAATACGGAATGACGGCTGTAACCTGCGTCTGCTGCAGCATAAACTCCGATACAACCACGGTGTAGGGATCGCGCCTTATGGAAATCGGATGATCCTTTGTGAAATCGGGGAAGCGGGCGCGCACCGCGCGGTCAAAGGACAGGCGGTCGTTCCGGGGTACGGGCAGACGCCAAGGCAGGACGCGCGCATTGGCGTCAAACCATCGGAGAATCGTGTCAGAGAACGCGGACTCCACCGTTCACCGCGCCGTCAAATAGCGGGCGGAGCTCCTCCCCGCCAGATAGCCGGAGGAGAACGCCCAGAGAAGATTAAAACCGCCCGTATCGCCGTCGATATCGAGTACTTCACCGCAAGCGAACAATCCCGGGACGATCCGGGACATCATCGTGGAAGAATCAAATTCGTCCGTGACAGCGCCGCCCGACGCAACCTGCGCGAACTCAAACCCCCGCGTCCCCTCCACTTCGAGCGCAAACCCTTTCAAAGCGCCGGCGGTTTCCGCGATACAGCGTAGCGGATCATGAGGATCAGAATGCACGGAAGTCAGAATAACCCGGGCGATCTTTTCGGGCACGACACCGGACAGGAACGCCGCCATGTGTTCATGTGCCCGATGAGACTCCAGATGCGTTCTGAGCGATTCGGAGCTCATCTCAGGCAGAAAGTCGATGATGACTTTCCCGACCGCCTCCCCCGCTGTTTCACTGTCTTTACTGGCCTGCTCCCCTCTTCCCTGACGAAAACCTTCGGCAGGAATCCTGCCGCCACGGGCGCCACGCGACCGGCTATCGCGGGAGGCTTGCGAGACAAACAGCCCGAGTTCCATCGCCGCGATCCCGGAAAGGCCATACGATGTGATGAGAAATTCACCGGAGACATCCGGCGAGCGGACTCCCGTGAAAGATTCGAAGCAGGCACTTCCCCGGAACCGGACACCTTCCGCATCAGACATCATGTCATGCTTTCTCAGCCGCAGAGGAACAAGCGCAGGCAGGGGTTCACAGATGGTATGCCCTAGCGAACGCAGGAGCGAAACCCCGGAATCCGAACCGCCGAGTTGAGGTGACGCGGGACTCCCGGCCGCGACGATCACGCTTCTCGCGCGCACACTGGATTGATCGGACAGCTGCACTCGGAAACACGTCTCATCCCTCTCAACAGACAGTACACCGACATCCGCGTTCACAGAAATACCGGCGTCTGAGAGCGCCCGCCGCAGAATAATGACGACCGACTTTGACTGCATCGAGCGGGGATAAACACGTTCGGCGTGGTCGACAAACGTCATAAGACCGAGCCTTTCGAAAAGGGAAAGGAGTTCGCGCGCGGGCATCCTGAAGAGCGCGCCGTTGACAAATGACGGCCGCGATCCGTGGTAATGGCCGCGGGGGTCGGCTAAATTGGCGAGATTACAACGACCGTTGCCACTCGCGAGAAGCTTGCGGAAAGGAATCTTTTCCTTCTCGACGATCTCCACAGAACCGCGGAAATTACCTTCGCTGACGGCGCCGAGCGCGGCAAGCGCTCCGGAAGCTCCGCCTCCGATAATGAGCAGATCGACCGCGCGGGTATTCCGGGTATTATCGTCCAAGTTGTCTGCCCCCTTCAATCCCGGTCATCTGATTGTGACAATCGACGCCTGATCCTCCGATGTCAAAACGAGAAATTCACGCATGCCGACAGTCAGGACGCGTTCCGTACCGTCGAGACCGCGCCGCCGGGCGAGAAGATTCCCTGTGATCGTATCGAACAGCATCCATTCATCTCCCGACGCGCCGAGCGCATACATGCCGTCGCTCGAAAGAGCGAAACTCTTCAACGGAACAGGGGCATCCGCCCGGACGAACATCTTATCGGACATCGAGGAAGGCCCGGGGAGATAATACAAGGCCGTCTGCCCGTCCTCCACACCGAGAATCGCCAGGCGCCCTGCCTGCCGCTCCACCTGTACAATCTGCTCAAAGGTGAGAGATGCGCGCACTTCTCCGGTATCGTCGC